>JBLHVH010000223.1:0-5540 GCA_047628385.1 Oleiphilaceae bacterium | reverse complement strand
ATAAATAGGAATATACCCTTGCGCCTCTGCTTGCAGAGCAAGATCACTCAGTAAGAATAGTGTTTTACCTTTTCGACGCGGGGCAATTAGCGCAATATTCGACGTAATACCCACTTTGAATAGTTTTAATGATTTGGTGACCAAGTCAGGGCGAGAAAAATGCCAATCAGTCATCTAGTTTATAATGCGCGGTAAAAATCTAGCCCTTTGCACGATAGCTACTTACGTAAGTCCCAACAAATCATGGCGCTATGCAGATGCTGGGGTTTACTTCGTTCAGCCATAACCTTCAAAAAGCATGAATAACTCACCGATTAGATGAAAACGTCATTAAAAACTATATATTTTAGGTTGTATTTTGATCAATCTGATTAATACTTATGAGTACTGGTTATCGAAGTGCCGATGCCAGAACTGAAAGACTTTCATGGATATTACTCGCACTTATTGCCGAATTCGCCCCCTTTGCGGATTCGGCTTTTTTTGCATCAAATAAACAGTCAAAACCTGCTACAATTAAATTACCCTCCTACAAATAATCCCACTGAGTAGTAAACTTAAATTAATGGCACAACTCATCTTTTCAAACTCTTTTATATTTCCCATTCAGCACTTAAGAGTTAAGGCTGCTAATTCTAATGGAAATTAATTTTCTCACTGTCAGCCATAGCTTAGGTGCGATCGCTTACCTTATATTATCTATCTATATCGCTACTCGACACTTGCGAAGAGCCACGGATAGAACTCTTTTTGTCGCATCCTTATCCTCTGCCATTTGGCTAGCGTTACTTGCCTTGCAAGGCTTTGAAGTCAACATTCCTTTTTATATTCGTTACACCTTTGAACTCATCCGAAACACAGCTTGGTTTGGCGTTTTATATGCATTACTTGGAATACAGTTCATTCCTGGAAAATTAATTGGAAAACATCGTCTCTACAGCACAGCTGGTATTTTAATACTATTAGCCTTCATGCTAACAGTGACTATCTATCAAGGCATCACCAACCATCAAATTCTCTCTGGCTATACAACACTTATTCTGCAAGTAAGTATCTCAGTTATTGGCCTTCTTTTACTTGAACAAGTTTGGCAAAATTCCAGTATCCTTAGTCGTTCAGGGATAAAGTACCTGACTATCGCAATGGCCTCATTATTTTTCTATGATTTTTTTATGTATTCAGATGCTCTGTTATTTCAGAAAATGTCTACCCCTCTATGGGAATCACGAGGTGCCATTAATACTCTTGCAGCACCGCTTATTGCAATGACAATGTTTAATAGTCGAAAACAGCCCATTGGCATGCATGTCTCTCGACAAATGATATTTCATTCAACAACGCTCATTATCGCAGGGATTTATTTATTAATAATTTCTGCCGGCGGCTATTATATAAGTATTTTTGGTGGTTCCTGGGGCGAAGCCTTACGCGTATTATTTATTTTTCTAGGTATTCTCATACTCGTCATACTCGTTAGTTCGCCTATCGTTCGCGCCAAAATAATGGTTTTTATTAGCAAGAATTTTTTTGACTATAAATATGACTACCGAGACGAATGGATAAAAAGCACAGATGCATTAACCAACACTCACAGTCAAAAAAATGCCAAAGAACAAAATGAACTTCCAACAAAAATAATTAAAATACTAGGTGATCTTGTCGGCAGTCGCTCTGGTGCCATTTGGGGAAAAGATGAAGATGATCACTTTGTTCTACGTGGAAAGTTAGCGTTAAAAGATCAAAAATTTCACACCATCGAGTCGAATTCCGACCTAAGCGCTTACTTTAAAAATAATGAATGGGTCATTAACTTAGATGAATATATGCTCGACCCGACAAAGTATGATCTAATTGAGATTCCCGACGATATACTCACGCAAGAACAACCATGGTTACTCATCCCTCTAGGTATGAGTAACAATATAGTCGGCATAGTGCTCCTATGTGAACCTATCGCTTCGCTTGATTTGAACTGGGAGAACTACGATTTAATAAAAATAGTTTCTCAACAAGCATGCAGTTATCTTGAACAATCTGATTCACAAGAACGACTAGGCGCCGCTCGACAGTTTGAGGCCGTCAACCAAACTTCAGCATTTTTAGTGCATGATATAAAAACAATCATTGCGCAACTTTCCTTACTCGTCAAAAATGCGGAACGACATAAAACGAACCCTGAATTTATCGAAGACATGATTCGAACGACTAGCCATACAGTTGAAAAGATGGAACACCTTCTTAATCAAATTCATAACCCGACACAGGATGACACAACAGAAATTGTAGAACTTGGCCCAATCTTACTTGAAGTCTATGAATCCCATAAAAACTCAAAGCCTATTCCATCACTTGAATACCCAGAAAAAGTGATACGGATAAACGCAAATAAAGAACAATTAAAGTCGGTGATCGTGCATATTGTACAAAATGCTTTAGATGCAACGCCTAAAGATGGCGAAATCTCTATTACTTCTAAGCTTGCACCAGGCTATATATTTATATTTATTCAAGATAATGGCTATGGTATGAATGATGATTTCATCAATAATTTGCTATTTAAACCCTTTAAAAGTACAAAAGGCTTAACAGGCATGGGCATAGGGGTTTATCAGAGCCGTGAATATTTACGTAGAATTGGCGGTTCCATCAGTGTCACCAGCCAACTAGAAATAGGCACCTGCTTTACACTTAAAATACCAGTACTAGGAAAATAATATCTAATTTATTCCCAACAACTGAAAGGAAACTAAAAACTGTGAAGAAAAAACTACTTATCATTGAAGATGACCCAGGGCTACAAAGCCAGATGCGCTGGTGCTTTGAAGGTATGGAAGTCTTCATTGCTTCTGATCGTGAAGCTGCCTTATCGCAACTTCGAAAAATTGAGCCTCAAGTTGTGACGCTTGATTTGGGCCTCCCCCCCGATCCAGGCGGTTCAAGTGAAGGGTTTAAAGCACTAGAGGAAATTCTAAAGCTAGCCCCCTACACAAAAGTCATCGTTGTCACTGGTCGAGAAGAAAAACAAAATGCAGTCACCGCAATAGGCTTAGGTGCTTGTGATTTTTTTCAGAAGCCGCTCGATGCAGATATTCTTTCATTTGTCGTCAACCGTGCCTTTAAACTGTATGAACTTGAAAAAGAGAACCAAGAGCTGAGCACAGGTAACTCAACCTCTAGGATAAAAGGCGTTATTGCTAGTAGCCCTAAAATGCTAGACATCTGTCGCATGATTGAAAAGATTTCTCCAGCAGACGTAACTACGCTACTACTTGGAGAAACAGGTACAGGTAAAGAAGTGCTAGCAAAAGCCATTCATCAACTTAGCCCTAGGTCTGACGAACCTTTTTCAGCCATAAATTGTGGTGCAATTCCAGAGAACTTACTTGAAAGTGAATTATTTGGTCATGAAAAAGGAGCCTTTACTGGCGCTACACAAATGAAAAAAGGGAAAATAGAGTTAGCGCATGGCGGTACACTATTTTTAGATGAAATTGGTGACATGCCATTACCACTACAAGTCAAACTACTTCGTTTTTTACAAGAACGCGTAATTGAAAGAATAGGAAGTGTAAAAGTAATACCAGTCGATGTACGCGTCGTGTGTGCAACCCATCAAAACCTTCAAACTCACATCGAGCAAGGTTTATTTCGTGAAGATCTTTACTACAGAGTTAGTGAGATCTCCTTAAATATCCCTCCTCTTAGAGAAAGAGAAGGTGATTCAATCATTATTGCGCAAGCACTACTAAAAACCATTAGCCAAAAAATGAACCGCCCCAACCTTTGCTTTAGCGAGGATGCGATGCGAGCTATAAAAAGCTATAACTGGCCGGGTAATGTTCGCGAAGTCATTAACAAAGTGAAACGTGCCGTAATTATGGCGGATGATAAGAAAATCAGCGCAGAAGACTTAGAATTAAGTTCAACATCAACAATCACGGAGGAGGCTTTAAACTTAAGAAAAATTCGTGATGATGCAGAAAGATCTGCAATAACACAGGCAATACAAGCTTCGCAAAACAATATGGCTCAAGCGGCAAGGCTGCTAGGCATCACACGCCCGACTTTATATAATTTAACAGACAAGCTTGGAATAAATACCGGGGAAACAAGTTAAATATAAAGTGCTCAATAACCAATAAAACCCAACATCATATATTCATATTATATTTGTTGGGGTTCTCTTGGTCATCGGAAAAATTACAGCAAATTTTTAGATAATTAACTTGATCAAAAATTAATAAAAACGCCACATCATATATGGAAGCACATGGGCTGGGACTCTGTTCGTTGACGCCACCAGCGAACAAGGCTCTAACTAAGCTACATCTTTTTGGCCGCAGCTAAATGATCAGCAATTTCTTGATTTTCTGGTGATAGTTGATTGGCTTTTTCAAGATAAACCAAACCTTCATCAACCCGACCACTCTTCGCCAACACCCATCCATAGCTGTCTAAAACAGCGGCACTGCCAGGAGCCAAATCAGCGGCTCTTTTTAACAACTTAAGCGCAGCATCGTCGCCTTGTTCAAAATAAATCCAGCCTAAATTATTTAGCGCCATTACATTATTAGGTGCAACTTTAAGAACTTTTTCATAACCAACTATGGCTTCAGGTTGATCACCCTTCTGTTGTTTATTAACAGCTTGAAAAAGCACCGCGAGAGAATTGTTTGGAAATTTAGCTATCCAATCCTCTAGGTGCTTGTCCTGGGCCGGTTTCTGCTTCAACATGCCGAAAACTCTAAATAGCTTCTCGCCAGCAACCGCTGATGGCGAACTAGCCCAAGATTTTTTAAACTGCGCTTTTGCCTCTTCCAGGTCTTTATTCTTCAGCGCTAGCTCGCCTTTAAGTAGCGAAACAGCAGGAAGGTTCGGACTTAAGTTTTCAAGCTGACTAAGAACTTTTTCCGCTTCATTTAACTTGTTAGCTCTTAACTCTAAATCAACTAAAAATGATAGTACTTTTAAATTATCTGGTTGGGAAACAAGAATTGGCGCAATTAGCTCCCTCGCCTCGTCAAAATTATTAAGTGATAAGGCTTTTAAGGCCGTTGCATAATTAATGGTAAACTCAAGCATCTCAATAGATTTATCTTCTGAGTCCATCGCCTTAATTTTCTGAAAATAACCATTTGCTGCATCAATATCCCCTCTCACTAATACCGATTTAATTAACACCGCATAAGGGGTAGTTTTTCTTGATTTTTCAGCGACCCGCTCTAGCTTTAAAATTGCTTTATCAGCATCATACTGAAGCGAAGTAACGTGCAAAAGCCCTTTATAACCCCATTCACTTTCAGGGTAATCACGCACTAGCAAATTGTATGTTTTCTCTGCTTCAGAATAGCGTTTTAGCGAAGCTTCAACCTGCCCTTTGGCAAACAAAGCCCCCATAAGTTCCTCTTCATTATTAACAGCAACTTTAACAGCCTTACTATACATTGCTAGTGCCTTTTCCAACTCTCCTTGATTCATGGCAAAAAAACCAGCAATTAGGTTCGTTGCATAATCATCTGGGCTATTTGCTAGTGCATTAG
>JBLHVH010000222.1:0-5546 GCA_047628385.1 Oleiphilaceae bacterium | reverse complement strand
TTTATAAGACCCGCTAACTGAACTAGCAAGCGCTTTATCAACGGTCCACGTAAACTGACGAAGTAAAGTGTCACTAACTTGCGCTGTTGGTTGTGGCTTAGGATACAAAATAGTTTTATCTAAAATCACTGAATGATAACTCTGTGCCGCAATCTTATCGCTAACCCAACGCAAGGTTTCACCACCGCTTGCCGTATCAACTTTAACTAGTTTTGAATAATCTGATAAATAGCCGGAATATTCTTCAGGTGCAAGTGTTTTTGAAGCACAACCAGCCATTAGAATAGCGATGATAACGCTGAGTAACCTTAATAGTATTGCCATGGTACATTCCATATATTTTGTTGTAATAATGAATAATTTATAGTTCGAAAAATAATATAAGCAAACATAAGTTACTGATTAGTTTTTATAATTATAGCTACGCCCAAGATAGACCCATTCACACCAGTATCATAAGCAAAATCATATTATTCTAATAAAATAATTTAACCATTAAATTAGCTGTCATACCGACCACTTCAGCCTTGGCCTTCTCTTCAAATACCAACATAAACCAGCTCGTCGAAAATACTTTATGCTCGCTGTATATACTTACTGGTTTAACCATTTAAAAATCAGATTTAATAAGTAGACGACTAAGCAAAAACTTAACCATTAAAGCTATACTCTGTTACAAATAATTTATTCACATAATTACCAAAATAGATTATAATTTAACCAATAATATAGTCTCAATATTTTGGAGGTAGTGATGGATATCGGCAGTGTAAGTAATTCAGTTACGATCGCACCTGGAACCGCCAATAGCCCCGTCCGACCAGAAACAGACCTTAACTTTGAAGAATCGAACAAAGCTGTCGTCAATCCACCTAACAGAGTAAATGATGCTCAGGAAACTCAACAAACCTCACAAGACGTCACGTCTCAAACCACCGTTAACCAGATTGAAGCACAGTTACAACAGAATAATATTGAGCGATCTATTGAATCCTCTACTGATCAGGAAGTTAATACTAGTAGTTTGCCAACCACCAGCAATGCAACTCAAACACAGCAGACGAACCAACTAGCAAATAGTTTATCTGACGTTCCCTTAGGAAGAGACGATAATAACCTTCAAGACCAACTTCAGGAACGAATTAACAATATTGTTAGTGAAGGAAACCAGCCTCAATCTCAATTAGATATTCTAGCTTAATTTTTGTTATTAACAGTAAGACTAAAATCTAGTAGCTAACCCAGTATTGAAAGATAAAATAGTTTTAGTGCATCTTTTTTGTCCAATGTTTTTCAAACAGCATGACCTCACAATCAAATGATGGACCTGAAAGCATAGGTACTTGCACTTCGCGTTTTAACTTGAAACACCATAATGTCACTTTAATCAGCCAACCAACTCCGGATTGTTTGTAGCGCAACAATCACTAATAATGTGACAATACCCTCTATTTTTGTAACGACTCTTGTGGCTAATACCAACTAACTCAGTAAAGACAAATCCTTAGATTCAAAACCTATATGAATACCTATACCTTAGTGATCGACATTCCTTTTGAAAGACTTATTTTCATCCACATAAATATTAACGACTCCCCCATCATCTAATCGTGAAAAACATCTAATCACTATAAATACCATTGATATTTTTTGTGGAAAACTTTTAGTTCTGCTAAATTTCACCCAAACTTACTATCGGTATTGAGACATACCCTCAATAGATATATTTGAATATAACTGCAAAGGATTATCCCGTTCAAAATACTGCTCATCTAAAAACTGAGTGACTAAGGTAGCGCTAATAAGCAAAGAAGCGAATGAAATAAGACCAATGCCATAGATTGCACTGTCCAGTCCAAGAATTTTATAGAGCGCAACCACCATGCCCAGCATAAATACTTCTAACATGCCCCACTCTTCCCATTCATGAAAGTAACGAAACAAACGGATACCGATATGCAATGGGCGGTTACTTTTAACCAGTACCATCAAATAGCAAACGATTAATAAGCGAACAAGGGGCACGATGATACAAAACAGACTAACCAGCAAAGCCACCAAATACAGCTCGCTGTTATAGATGGATTGGATGCACTCAAGTAAAGAAGATTGATTCTTTAAACCCTCCGCTTCAAACCCGTTAAAGGGAGTGCCATAGCAGGTATAAAAGAAATTAAGCCCGCTACCGCAACAGCAAGCGTTCGGTTAGCACTGTCTTTTTTTCGTGTTTCGAGAGTAGACTTACACCTTGGGCATGACGTGCTTTCGCCTTTTACAAGCATTTTTCTCTTCAATAAAAGATCGCAATCGCTGCAGGCAAACCACTGATTTAAGTCTTTTTGTTGCTGATTCACTCGTTCTGGCAAGGTTTTTCTCTTTATAAATAGGTTTATTAGTAGTAATAACTATTTAGTAAGCGCACGCAAGCATGCACTTACTAACAAAACCTACACAACCTTCACTCGGTAGAAAACCGCATACAGCACAGGCACAACGATTAAAGTTAAAATACTCGCAAAGGTTAAGCCAGCCATAATGGTTACCGCCATTCCGACAAAGAAATCATCGCCTAATAAAGGAATCATCCCTAATACTGTGGTGCCAGCGGCCATCATTACAGGCCTTGACCTTGAGACTGCAGAATCCAAAACAGCGACCAATGGCTCTTTGCCCTGGCTCACATTAATCGTAATCTCATCCAATAATACGATGGCATTTTTAATCAGCATTCCTACTAAACTCAAGAAACCAAGCAAAGGCATAAAACCGAAAGACTGCCCCGTAGCCAATAAACCCCAAGCAACACCAATAAGGGCCAAGGGTACGGTTAACCAAATGATCAAAGGCATTCTTAAATTGTTAAATAAGAAAATCGAAATTAATACCATCAACGCTATAGACACCGGTATTCCACCTGCTAGAGCAGCTTGAGCATTACTCGAACTTTCGTATTCACCGCCCCACTCCATGGTATAACCATCAGGAACCGGTATTGCTTCGATCTCGAGCTGTACCTGCTTAAATAGTTCACTCGGCAAAAGTCCATTTGCGGGCTCAGTACCAACAGTTAGCGTTCGCTTGCGGTCGCGACGATGAATCAACGCATTTTCCCAAACCGTGTCAAAACTTGATACCACCTGGCTGATAGGTACCGCTCTTCCGGTACCTGAGCTATGAAGCTGAATATTTTGAATCTGGCTTACGTCATTACGTTCTGAAGGTATCGCACGCCAATAAATTGGAAGAAGTTCATCGCCCTCGCGATACGTACCCAAATTGACCCCATCATTAAAAGCCGCTAAAGCGGTATTTAGGTCGCCTCGGGTGACGCCTGCGTAATTAGCGCGGGACTCAGAAAATACTGGGCGAACTTTTTTAACCTCTTCGCGCCAGTCATCCTTAATGACCTTGCCTTCAGCCGCTCTAAAAACTGCTTTAGCTTGCTGCGATAAATCACGTAAAACTGCAGGGTCTGGGCCGCTAAATCTTGCTTCTACAGAGTTTGTAGGGCTTGGACCCAAGGCAAATTTTTGTAATTTAGGCATCGCATTCGGGAAATTTTCAGCCACATAATGTTCATTATCCTTCATGAGAGCCGGTATATCTTCGTAGTCCTTAACCGTGACTAGAACAAGCGCATAGCTCGCATAATCCTTCTCTGGGGTATACGTCAGTATAAATCGAGAAGCGCCCTGACCAATAAAGCTCGCCACAGACGCTATACGTTCGTCTTTCATCAAGGACTGCTCAATAATTTTAATATCCGCTTCGGTAGTGCGAATATCTGTCCCTTGCGGTAACCAATAATGCAGCATGTATTTAGTCATCGTTGATGCCGGGAAAAAAGACCCTTTCAACTGCATAAAACCCCAAACTGAAGACGCCAATAATGCGACCATAACCGCAAGCGTGACCCAACGAAACTTTAAACAACTCGTTAAGAATTTGCGGTAAGCAACAAAAACGGCGCCTGAATATGCGTCATTACTATCGACGGGTGGATCACCTGGCTTTGGTCCTGGTAGAAAGGCAACGCAAAAAAGCGGAGTAATCGTTATGGCCGTTACCCAACTTAAGCCTAGAGAAAATAACATAACTTGATAGAGTGACCGACAAAATTCACCGGTACTGTCTTGAGATACGCCTATCGCTGCAAACGCTAAAATCGCGATGACCGTTGCACCCAGTAAGGGCCACATCGTTTGGGCGACCACCTCTTTTGCAGATTGTATCCTGTCTTCTCCGGCTTTAATTCTAACCAACATGCCTTCAGTCACCACAATGGCATTGTCTACCAGCATACCCAGTGCAATCACGAGTGCGCCCAACGAAATTCGCTGTAATGCAACATTTTGAAGATCCATCAAAATAAAGGTACCGACTACTGTGACCAGTAATACCGCCCCAATAATCAGGCCTGATCTGAGCCCCATAAACATTAACAGCACCACAATGACAATGGCCACTGCTTGCTGAAGGCTAACAATAAAATTATCAATAGAAATGACAACAGCTTCGTGTTGCATACTAATAGGATGAATTTCGATTCCTACCGGCGTGGCAGCCATGATTTCATCGAGCCGAGCTTGTAGTGCAAAGCCCATATCAACGACGTTGCCACCCTCAATCACAGAGGCGCCTAGTGAAATTGCTGATTCTCCATTCATGTGCAATATTTTATCTGCGGGCGCTACATACTCTCTTCGCACGGTAGCAACGTCTTTTAGGTAAAGAAGTTTACTGCCATCTTTAGCATCACCTTTTCTGAGAATGAGATTTTCAATATCTTCAATGGCATCTACAGCGCCAGTGGTATCAATACGTAAGTATTCTTCACCGACTAAGACGTGCCCGGCAGAAACAATTTTATTTTTGTCTGACAGCGCCTTTTGTATTTCTCCCGGACTAATACCCAGCTGCGATAGTTTACTATTTGAAAATTCGACATAAATCGCTTCTTTTTGAACCCCCCATAAGTCTATTTTTGCAACGCCATCCACTAACAATAATTCACGTCTTAAGAGCTTAGTAAATTCGTAAATTTCTTTATAAGTATAGCCATCGCCAGTGATGGCAAAAAATATGCCATAGACATCGCCAAAGTCATCAATGACCTTTGGTTTACTGACACCTGCAGGAAGCTTTGATTGAACATCATTTATTTTACGACGTAATTGCTCCCAAACAGCAGGCAGAGTGACGCCATCGTAACTGTCTTTAATGGTAACAGTAATGGTAGAAAGGCCAGGTTTACTAATAGATTTAATGCGCTTTAGCTGACCTAAACGTTGAATCTCAGTTTCTATAACATCGGTGACTTGCCGTTCTACTTCTTCAGCAGAAGCGCCCGGGTAAGCGGTTACCACCACAGCATCTTTGATACTAAAGGCGGGGTCTTCTAGGCGAGACAAACCTAAAAAAGCTAAAATCCCCCCAACTAATAACACAAAGGTCATTACCCATGTGACGGTTTTTTTCTGTATGGCGTACTCAGCTATACTCATTAAATCAGACTCCTTAAAATTGAAGAATTCACTTTTTGTGAC
>JBLHVH010000221.1:0-5558 GCA_047628385.1 Oleiphilaceae bacterium | reverse complement strand
ATTTCAGGTACGATCGTTGTTAATTCATAGGATGCTTTCACTTCGAGAGAAATTTTGTTTAAAGTATTTTGTTTTGCTAAGTTATCTGTTCTGGTCAGTAAGGATAAAGCAATCTCATTTGCTTGATAAAATAAGTCATCTAAAGCAACTTCAGGTAAGGCCCCCATATTGGCGGCTGCAATGGTCCCAGAAATTGAAATTCGGTTGGCTGCATGGTGAATGATGTCGCTTATGTTTTCCCAGTCAGGGGAGTTTAATAAAGCTAAAAATGAGTTAGACAAAACTGCCACTTTCATCGCAGATTGACTTATTTCAGCTTGATCATCCAGTTTAGTTAAATCAGGATTCAGTTGTTGTAATGCTCGGTTATTTAGCCCAAATAAGCTTTCAATATATCGATAGTTAGTATTGATGTTTTCAATAGTTGGTCCCAAGTTTTGACTTTGAGCGCGCGATGAGGCGAGGTGGGTTAAAGGGTTTACGGTGACGATATTTGTAAAACCATGATCCAGTGTTGGGATCATTGCTGTAATTTCAAAACTATCGTCTAATAAAAATGTATCGCCAAAGGCTACTTTCTCTTCAGCGTCTTTTATGATGCAGCCTGACACAATATCACAGGTCATTTGTGTTGCTTCATCAGTGGTAATTGCGATTAATATAGAGTCAGCTTCAATATCGTTAGGTATATTGAAGCTAAAATGACCATTTTTGTCTGTTCTTGTTGGTAGGCCAAAGGGTACGGTAGATGTTGTACTACCTTCTTCTGAATGCGCAATTTGGTAAGAACGAACGATGCCATTCTCAATGACACTGTTGACGGCTTGGCCTTCTACTTTAGTGTCTGAGTAAACGTTTGAAGATGGCTCTTCGTTAGAATCTGCGTCTGATAGGTCAAGACAACCCAGTAAAAAAAGACAAGATAAAAGTATTGTAAATTGTGTAATATTTTTTATAGCGTGTACAAAACTGAGTATAGGAGTAGACATGGCTGATCCATTTGCCGAAATATTGATCTATTTAGGAGGTAGGGAAGACTGAATCAGTTACTAACCACAAAACATCCATGTTATGACGCTTAATGCATTACAAAATATGCAAGAGAGTCTGTTTTAGCGTTGCGATTGTACCGTTAAACTTTGTAAAATTAAAGTTACCAAAATAATATAGTCTATTGAATGAGAGCTGGGTCACGGTTTAGGAAAGGCTAGCGTTAACAATGATTTATGAATTAAAAATTAAAATGAGGTTGACCTACAGATTGTGACAATACTAATTGAAAAGAAAGATAAGGTAATGACGATTATTATAAATCGTCCTGATGCGAAAAACGCAATTGATACAGCAACTGCGAGCGCATTAGCAAAGGCGTTTCGTGATTTTGAACAAGATGATTCTGCCTGTGTCGCAGTATTATGCGGAAGTGGTAACACATTTTGTGCTGGGTGGGATTTAAAAAAGGGTGCTAATGGCGAGGGGCTTAAAGACATAGAACAATTGACACCTGATGATGATGGCTCATTAGGCCCTACGAAAATATTGTTAAGTAAGCCAGTTATTGCAGCGATTTCAGGTTATGCCGTGGCAGGGGGGATGGAGTTAGCCCTTTGGTGTGACATGCGAGTTGTGGAAGACGGTGCTGTATTTGGCGTGTTTTGTCGCCGCTTTGGTGTTCCGCTTGTCGACGGCGGTACGGTAAGACTTCCTCGTCTAATTGGAATGAGTAACGCCATGGATTTAATTTTAACCGGACGCCCAGTTGATGCGATAGAAGCTAAAGCGATAGGCTTAGCCAATAGAGTTGTTAAGCAAGGAGAATCGCGTAAAGCCGCTGAAGCATTAGCTGCTCAGATTGCTAGCTTTCCACAAACCTGTATGTGTAGTGATCGAATGGGTGTTTATGAGCAATGGGACCACAATTTTCAAGATGCCTTAAAGAATGAATTTCACCGTGGGCTTGCCGTCGTGGGCTCAGGGGAAACGTTAAGAGGCGCCAGTTTGTTTAGTAAAGGGAAAGGTCGGCATGGTGAGTTTTAACCGTTATAGAGACACAAAAATTGTCATATTCCGGTTATGTTTTAGGCCGGGATTCATGTGTTTCTCTAAGTTTAGAAATCAAAACAATAGAAACGTGCCGAAAAATACACCGGTATGGCCCAGTTGGAGGAAAAACAATTAAGTTGACACTTTATTCACCGATAAATCCTTTGGATTGGCGTGTCCAAAGCTGTGCATAAAGACCATTATTTTTAATCAGTTCATAATGACTACCTTGTTCAATTATTTTACCTTCATCTAGAACGATTAAACGGTCCATTGCTGCGATAGTGGATAACCTATGGGCAATAGCGATGACTGTTTTACCTTCCATTAGTTGATATAAACTTGTTTGAATAGCGGCTTCTACTTCTGAATCTAAGGCAGAAGTGGCTTCGTCGAGAATCAAAATTGGGGCGTCTTTTAATAGCACTCTGGCAATTGCAATTCGTTGACGTTGACCGCCTGATAGTTTTACGCCTCGCTCACCGACATGAGCATCGTAGCCAGTTCGACCATTTAAGTCGCTAAGTGTCAGAATGAAATTATGCGCCTCCGCCTGTTTAGCTGCCTGAATCATGCCGGCTTCACTGGCATTTGGTTGTCCGTAAAGAATATTTTCTCGTACAGAACGGTGAAGTAAGGAGGTGTCTTGTGTCACCATACCAATTTTGGAGCGTAAGCTTTCTTGGGTGACATGACTAATATCTTGTTGGTCAATGCAAATAGAGCCTGATTTTAACTCATGAAAGCGCAAGGCTAAGTTAACAAGTGTTGATTTTCCAGCCCCCGAACGGCCGACTAAGCCTAATTTTTCACCCGCTTTAATCTTGAGTGTAAGGTTTTCTATGATTGGGTTGTCTTGGTCATACTGAAAGGTAATATTTTGATAATCTAAGTTGCCATGTTTAACCTGAATGTCGCGTGCATTTGGTAAGTCTTCAATTTCTTTTGCTTGAGATAAGGTATTCATACCGTCTTGTACGGTACCAATATTTTCAAATAAGCTAGAAACTTCCCACATAATCCATTGAGACATGCCATTTAAACGAAGCGCAAGTGCAATGGCGACGGCAATGGACCCTGTTGAAATAGCATTCTCGCTCCAAAGCCAAATAGATAACGAAGCAATCGAAAAAATTAATAAAGCATTTAAAATCCAAACAGATACATTTAGCTTTGTGGCTAAGCGCATTTGTGGGTGAACCGTCTTTAAAAAGCTATCCATTTTTTCTTTTGCGTAGTCAGCTTCTCTTTGGGTGTGTGAAAAAAGTTTGACTGTTTCAATATTCGTATAGCTATCGACAACGCTACCGATCATGTTTGAGCGTGCATCCGCCTGCTTGGTTGAAATGTTTTTTAATCGAGGAATGAAATAGCGTAATGTTAGTGCATAGCCGATTAGCCAGCCAAGTAAGGGGATGCAGAGGCGGAAGTCTGCAGAAGAAACGACGAGAGTCATGCCAATAAAGTAGATCGAAATAAACAGTAATACATCCAGCATTTTCATGACAGATTCACGTACTGATAGTGCTGTTTGCATTACTTTGGTAGCAAGGCGTCCTGCAAATTCATCCTGATAGAAAGACAAACTTTGTCCGAGTAAATAACGGTGCGCTTGCCAGCGAATCCGCATAGGATAATTACCGAGCAAAGTTTGGTGAATGATACAGGCATGTACAAAGATGGTCCCTGGCAAACCTACGAGAATAAGAATACTTAACCAAATGAGAGTACTTCCTTCATCTTCCCAAAGTGTTTGGGGGTCTTTAGTTGAAAGCCAATCTACCAGTTGACCCAAAAAGCCAAATAAGGTGACTTCCATAATGGCAATACAGGCAGTCAAAAATGCCATGATGATTAAAAGCGGCCCGAGACCCTTGGTATAATGTAAACAGAAGGTAATAAGTCCTTTAGGGGGTTGCTCAGGGTGCTGAGCTGGAAAAGGATTAATGAGTCGTTCAAAAAATGCAAACATAGCGCAATTAACTTTGTTAAATAAATTAAACGGTAATATACCAGAAAGTCTCACTATCTGAGTGAAGAATTCTTTGCTACGCTTTGCTCCTTAAATCGTAAGATGTTTCAACTGGCATATTATTGATCATGCGTACTATTTTTATAAACGGATAAGAAACGACATGAAAAAGAAATTAATATAATTAAAGCACAATAACCTAAACTAGATTACACCGTGTTCGCATTAATTGATCAATCATCTATGAATACTTGGAGGCAGAGTTGAGTAAATTACAAGAAAAAATTGCAAAGCTTGAATCCTGGGTGCTAGACCCGCCAAAAAAAGCGCTATCCAAACCAGAATTAATTTTGAGGCGTATTCTACGTATTGCGTTTGCTGTGATACGTGACCTGATTAGTGGTCAACTATCTTTGCATGCGATGAGTTTAGTCTATACAACCATCCTATCCATTGTTCCATTGCTAGCCTTGAGTTTCTCTGTGCTTAAAGCGTTCAATGTTCAAGATAAATTTACCCCGATGTTATATAGCTTCCTTGAACCCATGGGAGATAAGGGGCTAGAAATCCATCAAAATATACTTGGCTTTGTGAACAATATGAAGGTAGGTGTTTTAGGGATAGTGGGTTTCGTACTTCTATTTTATACCGCTATTTCACTGGTGCAAAAAATTGAACGTGCTTTTAATATCATCTGGTTGGCTCCAAGCCTTAGACCTATTGGTGACCGCTTTAGTCAGTATTTAAGTGTTATTTTGGTTGGCCCAGTATTAATTGTTGCGGCTATAAGTTTGACAGCATCAACGATGAATTCATCGTTGATTCATACATTGGCAGCCATTGAACCATTTGGCAGTTTGATTATCATCTTGACCAAACTAACACCATTTATAATGATTATTGGCGCCTTTACTTTTTTTTACACCATGATGCCGAATACTAAAGTAAAGTTTACTAGTGCGCTTTGGGGAGGGGTTGTTGGTGGTAGTGCTTGGCAGGCAAGTAGTCTTGTATTCACTGCTTTCGTGGTTAATTCGGCTAAATATGATGCGATTTATTCGGGCTTTGCAGTAGGGATTCTATTGCTTATCTGGTTATATATGAATTGGCTGATTCTATTATTAGGCTCAAGCATTGCCTTTTATCACCAGCACGGTAATAACATTACCCGTCATAGTGAATTTGAATCCTCCCCGGTTTTATTGGAAAAAGTTGGTTTAGAAGTGATGGCGCATATTGCGCTTTGCTTCGAAAATAGAAGTGGACCTGTCTCTCAATTGCAGTTAGAGCAACGGAAATTTGTTCCTCCTGCGTTAACGCGTCAAATTATGAATAAGCTTTTAAAAGCAGGTTTAGTCGTTGTGGCTGGTGATAATGCCGATAAACTTGTTCCAGGCAGATCAACAGATCAAATTACCGTAGCAGATATTTTCAATGCCTTACGACACGACCACTCCAATCTTGCAAAGAAACTAAAATTTTCAGCGTCTTTAGATCGTGTGTCTGACGACTTTCAAAAGAACCTCGATCATCAATTCAGTCA
>JBLHVH010000220.1:0-5578 GCA_047628385.1 Oleiphilaceae bacterium | reverse complement strand
AAGGCACGTAGAACTGACTGCCCTATCCTGCCATAGCCATTAATAGCAATTCGACAAGTCATAGAGTGTCTTTATTTCCATCGCTGATACTGAAAAAATACATAGTTAACATCTCTATAAAGCTTATAAGAGCTCTTCCGAAACACTTACTACGTTTTCAACGGTAAAACCAAATTCTTCAAACAGTAAATTGGCTGGGGCAGATTCACCAAAGGTATTCATACCAACAATACGCCCATCGATACCAACATACTTATACCAAAAATCAGCAATTGACGCCTCTATAGCAACACGCGCTGACACTTCAAGCGGCAATACTGACTGACGATACTCAGGACTTTGTCGATCAAAGACATTAGTGGATGGCATCGAAACAACACGAATTTTATGACCATTTTGACTTAATTGCGCAGCCGCTTCTTGCGCCAAACCAATTTCAGAACCTGTTGCAATCAAAATCAAATCAGGCGTACCTTCACAGTTTTTTAGTATGTAACCGCCTTTTTCAATATCATTAACTTGAGTAGCAATTCGGTCTTGATGAGGCAAACTTTGACGCGAGAAAATTAATGATGAAGGCCCATCACTTCTCTGCAATGCGAACTTCCAAGCAACCGCTGACTCAACAGTATCGCAAGGTCGCCATAAATCCATATTAGGTGTCATACGCAGACTTGCCATTTGTTCAATCGGCTGATGGGTTGGCCCATCTTCACCTAAACCAATAGAATCATGAGTGAAAACATAAATTGCGCGCTGTTTCATTAACGCAGACATGCGTACCGCATTGCGCGCATATTCCATAAAGATTAGGAAAGTCGCACCATATGGAATAAATCCACCGTGCAAAGCAACACCATTCATAATGGCAGCCATGCCAAACTCACGCACACCATAATAAATATAGTTACCGTTAGCAGCATCAGCAGTGACACCTTTACAACCACTCCAAATAGTCAAATTAGAACCTGCTAAATCAGCTGAGCCACCAAGCAATTCTGGTAATAGTGGACCAAATTGATTTAAGGTATTTTGAGAAGCTTTACGACTAGCGACATTTGCCTTGCCCTGCTGACAATCCGCAATATATTGATTTGCTAGCTCAGTGAAGTCTGCAGGTAAATCACCAGCTAGACGACGCTTTAATTCCGCAGCAAGATCTGGATACGCTTCTTTATATGTGTCAAAGTCTCTATTCCACTGCTGCTCTAGCTGTGCGCCTTTGTCTTTAGCATCCCAGTCTTTATAAATATCTTCAGGAATTTCAAAAGGACCATGACTCCAACCTAACTTCTCGCGAGTCGCAACAATTTCTGCATCACCTAAAGGTGCACCGTGACAATCTTCTTTGCCTTCTTTATTCGGTGAGCCAAAGCCTATAACGGTTTTACAACAAATCAAAGTAGGTTGAGATGTGTTTGCTTTTGCAGCTTCAACCGCTGCGATGAGCGCTTCAGAGTCATGCCCATCGACATTAGGAATTACTTGCCAGCCATAAGCCTCAAATCTTTTAGGCGTATCGTCTGTAAACCACCCTTCAACTTCACCATCTATTGAAATGCCATTATCATCATAAAATAGTACTAATTTCCCCAAACCTAATGTTCCGGCAAGAGAGCAGACTTCATGCGAAATCCCTTCCATTAAACAACCGTCACCACAAAATGCGTAAGTACGATGGTCAACTACATTATGTCCATCACGATTGAATTGAGCCGCGAGTGTTTTTTCTGCTAAAGCCATACCGATTGCGTTTGCAATACCTTGACCTAATGGACCTGTTGTCGTTTCAATGCCTGGCGCATAACCTAGCTCTGGATGTCCTGGCGTTTTTGAGTGTAATTGACGGAAGCTTTTTAAATCCTCTATAGTCAAATCATAACCCGTTAGGTGTAGTAGTGAATAAATCAACATAGAACCATGACCGTTAGATAAAACAAAACGGTCTCTATTTTCCCAACTAGGGTTTTCAGGGTTGTGCTGTAAATAACCGTTCCATAACACTTCGGCTATATCGGCCATTCCCATTGGGGCACCAGGGTGACCAGATTTAGCTTTTTGCACAGCATCCATACTGAGTGCACGAATAGCATTAGCAAGTTCACGACGAGACGGCATTCAATTTCTCCAGAGAAGGTCTTAAAAAGTGGTGCATTTTCGCCTATATCGAGGATTTGAGCAAATAAAAATAAACTATAAAAAATAATATAGAACTAAATCATGAATTCACCTGAGTCGACCCAAAATTCCAAGCTATAAATCGACTAATTTTATTACCTTGCGCCATATTAACTACTAATATTTCACTAGCGCCAACCTGCTTTAATTTCGTTTTAATTTTTGGAACATTTTGTACATTTGAAATTAATGAACTAAACCAATGAACCTGCCCCTTATATAAAACACTTTCTTCGGCCATTAATGTTACAAACTTAAGTTCACCACCTTGGCACCAAAGTTCAGTATTTTGACCGCCAAAATTTCGTTCTTTGTCTTTACCTTTACCTTGATGCGTCTGGTCACTAGCCGACCCGACGCATCGTTTAACTTGATTCTTTAGTAAATTAGATTTCTTGCGCTGGTTATTGTCTTGAGCTTGCTTGATAGATTCATAGAAAGGAGGATTACACATTGTGAGTTCAAAATAGTCATCAGGCTTGATAATACCTTTAAATATACTATTAACAGTTTTTTGCTGTATCAATTTTATATGCTTTGTTAAGGATCTATTGCTTTGTACAATATTCTTAGCACAATTCACCGAAACTAAATCTATATCCGAGCCCACAAATTGCCAACCATAACTTTGCGAGCCTATGATTGGGTAGATACAACTCGCCCCACAACCAACATCCAATACACGCACCGGCTTGCCGCACGGTATCTCTCCATCATTAGTTTGCGCTAACAAATCGGCTAAATAATGAATGTAGTCAGCTCTGCCTGGAATGGGCGGACACAAGTAACCCTCTGGAATCTGCCACAAGTCAACATTATAATAATAAGCTAATAAAGCCTGATTTAGCGTAAGTATGGCTTTAGGGTCATTAAAACTGATTGTTTCATCACCCACTACATTTTTCGTGATGAAAGGTTTTAGTGCAGGAAGGCAATGACAAAGCAATGACATATCATATCGCCCTTGATGCAGGTTGCGAACATGAAGTCTTGAAACTGATGATTTTACAACTTTGTTTGAATTAGTTTTTGAATCGATTTTTATATGATTTTTTTTACTGGCCATAACCCTACTCTAAGAAAAAAATCGACCAGCTAAACTGGCAGGCTGTATTTTGTCACACAGAGCCTACCGAACAAGAAATTAATTTAATACTTACAATATAATTTCTTGATTTTATTTTCATGTTCCCTCTCTGCTAGAGGAATGATCAGTTTAAAATGACGAGAAATTATCTCTCGATATACAATGTAGTCACACCAAGTAGACTTATCCTCTGGCATCCACTCACTCGCCGAGCGACCACCCCGATCGTTCTTTTGAGCCGAAGACACCGGTATAAGATTCTGCGGATGATAGGCAAAAGCCATTCTACGCTCCCTGCTCCAAAAAGCGCCACCATAGAGATGCGCTTCCTTTAGACTAATGCGCTGATCAATGGCTATATTTTTCATACCGTCGATTAATTCACCTGTATAAGCATCAAGCCACTCCCCTGACCTAATCAACTTACAACCACTTTTACTTTTAAAAAATTTCACCTCTGAAAGACTCGTTTTCTCAAGCATATCAGTATAGGCATTTTGACATGCCCACTCATCACCTCGCCTTGGAAGCCATTCTCTAATTTCAAAGGATCTAACATTTGCTGAAGCTGCACCTTTGCCTTTATGAAGACTAAAGCAAGGCTCCGAATAACAACGGTATTCACCATCTACATATCCGCCACCTATGAAGTCGAGCTCTACAGGCGCGGTATCAGCAAAACAAAATTGACTCACAAGCAAGCAAAATGAAGCGCCTAATATATATTTAAAAACTGTAATAACTTTAAAACCCATGATTTAAATGGTCATCCATGTAAGTAAAAGCCAAGATTCCCACAGGCTAAAAAAATAATATATTTATACAATATTGGCAAACATATACTTTTATTCAAACATTGTTAAGTATTTTTAATACAAGGTGTGACATACGTTTTGCTTCAACCACACAAGTAATGAAAAAAGCCCTTACAAACAAATCTGACTACTTTTCACATGAATTGTACTAGATAATTAAATATCGGTAGCTCAACTGTGGTGAGCCCAAAAAGTAGAGTAATGGACTATATGCAATTTAAATTATCACTCCTTCTTTTTTTACTTGTTATAAGTAACGTATCTGAGAGTATAGAAGTGGAAAAGAAGGTAGCTTGCACTTGGGATCCTGTTGGTAACAACGGACCTGTTATTGCATTTTTTTCCGACCTTGTCCCAAAAGCATTATCATGGGGCGTCGATCTTAAACTTATTCCTTATGAAAATGAAAATGCCGCGGCTGACGATTTAGCATCAGGAAAATGTGATATTGCGATCGTCACCGCGATACTTTCTCGCGATTTCGTCCCCTTTGCTGGCACTTTAGATGCGATCGGAGGCATCACATCAGAAGAAAAATTAAAGAAAGCTATTGCGGCCATTTCGTCACCAAAAGCCAATAAAGTAATGACTTCAGGTGAGTATGAAATGATTGCATCACTCCCAGTCGGCTCTATGTTTGCTTTCGTCAATGATCGAAAAATTAACGGTGTTGACAAATTCATTGGTAAAAAGGTCGCAATACTAAATGGTGACATACAAACAAAGACCTTTGCAGAACTATCGCAAGCTATTCCTGTCATCACGACACTATCTAATTTTCATCACTATTTTGAGCAAGGAAGAGTTGATATCGTTTTAATGCCAGCTTTAGCCTACAACGCATTCGAGTTATATCAAGGCTTAGGTGAAGATGGAGGAATTTTAGATATCAGGCTTTTTTATGGGATGATCCAAGCAATCGCCAGAACTTCTAGGCTACCAGATGGATTTGGCTTAAAGGTACGTAAGTATATGGTTGGACGCCTTAGCAATATTATTAATATGATTCGTGTTGCTGAGCAAGCAATCCCACAAAAATATTGGATTAAAACAAGCCAAGATACCAAAAATGATTTAGAACACTTATACAAAGATGTCCGTTTAACTCTCAAAGCTCAAGATAAATTCAACGCCAAGGCATTATCTATGCTTTGGAAGATCCGCTGCCACTCTTCGCCCAATAGAGGCGAATGTACACTCCCCTAAAAAATAACTAAACATAGTTAAAAGTAGCTAGGTACAAGCTATTCTTTAACTTTGTCCCTTACAATTCGGAAGCATTTAACTATCACCAATAAAACGGCCCCAGAAATAGCACCGACGACCAAATTCTATAATTGATCGATTACAGCTTGATAATATTGGGGTGTCAAAAATACCTCGACATAATGATGGAAAGGTTCAATACCATGAACCAAAAAAGCTGAGTATTAAACGCTCACAATATTTTTTTATTGTAGCTACATTTCTAACAGACTTTTCTGTTAATAAGTACAAA
>JBLHVH010000219.1:0-5591 GCA_047628385.1 Oleiphilaceae bacterium | reverse complement strand
GCAACAGGTTTGTGGTGAAAATGAAACTCACTATCGTAATCATCTTCAATAATCCATGTATTATTTTTTGCCGCCCAGTCTAATAACCTTAAGCGATCACTTGCAGGTAAAATTCCTCCTAGTGGGTATTGATGAGTAGGGGTGCAATACATAAGTTTGTTGGGCGCTTTTTTATTGCTTGTTGAAATGAGTGAATTAATGTCTAAACCGTTGTCACCAAGCAGGCAAGGGCTTAGTTTTGCGCCTCTTGCTTTAAATGCTTTTTTTGCGCCCATGTAACCTGGATTTTCAACAAGCACCTCATCTTTAGTATTAATTAAAATTTGGGCGCACAAACTGATTGCCTGCTGTGCGCCATGCGTAATAACAATTTGACTTTCTTCGCACCTTACGCCGCGTGACAACCTCAAATATTCAGAGAGCGCTTGCCTTAAAGGTAGATAACCTTGAGTACCGTTATAGCCCATTAGGCTGGTCCGGTCGTTATGCCGACGTTCTAAGGTGTTCCATATTTTAGTTGGAAAAGCTTCAAGATCTGGAATGCCGGGTGTAAAAGGAAGTGTAAGGCCGTGTTCGGACAGTGGTTTAGCTGTTATTTCTTGGGCGAAATTAGAAAGTTCTGGCTTAGCCACTTTATATTGCCAGTCAATATTCTTAATACCGTTAACGTTAATTGGCAGGCTTTCTACTACATAAACACCTTTACCAGGAAAAGTTTCTAAAAAACCTTCAGATCTAAGTTGTTCAATGACAATGGTAATGGTGTTTCGGCTAATACCTAGCTCATTTGAAAGTATGCGTGAAGCGGGTAGCTTGGTGCCGGGTTGCAAACGGCCTTCGCAGATCCAGTTTCTTAAATGGCCCTGGAGCTGTGTTTGTAATGGCATATTGTCAGTAAATTTAATCGCTTGAAATGAGGGCATTTCCATATACTGGACCTATACAAAGTAAAAAACTGGATCTTAACAAAAGTCCAGTTTACCTTAAAATAGCTATTACTAAACACAGCGATGGAAATTTTTAAAGGAGGGGTCATGGTTGATATAAACGATACATTAAGTCATTCACCTAATAAAAGTCAGGTTAAGCGAGGTGCAAAGCGTGCAAGTTATCGTAAGAAAAAAGTTTTTCATCTTATTGATGACCTAAAAATGGGACATGTTGGCTTTGCCGTGAATGGTCAGGTGTTTGTGATTCCGCTAACGGTTTGGCGAGTAGAAGAGCATTTGTATATACATGTGATGAACAAAAGCCGACTACAGCGCTTATTGGAGTCAGGTGAAGAGGTGTGTATATCCTTTGCTGAATGTAATGAATGGGTGATGTCTAAGTCTGCCTATCATCATAGTGCTAATTATCGCTCAGCTGTTGTGTATTGCGTCGGTGAGCGTGTTGCAGAACCAAAACAATTTGATGCGGCATTTAAAGCAGTGATTGAACAGTTAGAAGAAGGCCGTTGGCAGCATATTCGCCCTCCAAACACGAATGAAAGAAAGGCAACAGCCTTATTGAAATTATCTATTATTGAAGGCTCTTTCAAAAGTCGCGAAGGCGGGCCAAATGAAGAAGCTGAAGATATGGCATTACCTGTTTGGCATGGTACTCAGCCGGTTTGTCCTTTTCATAAAAGTACTTAATATTATGTGTTCAGTATTATGTGTTCAGTATTATGTGTTCAGTATAATACAGGGGCTTGTAATTTTGAACTGAGTAGCTGGGTAAAGGCTTGCAAAGCTTTACCCTTGTTACTAATTTTCCAAGCAAGAAAGCTTTCGACCGCATCTGTATCGAGCTTTAATTCGATGAGCTGTCCTCTGTCTAAATAGGCTTGTATTCGGTGTTTGGGTAAGTGGCCTATGCCAAGTCCGGCTAATTGTGCCGCTATTTTCTGATCAATAGTTTGTACGTAGATGACTTTCTTACCCATCGTTAGTCCAGCACTTCGGGTAATATTCACTATTGAAGTATCATGCGCTACAACTCGTCTTAGGTGAGGTAAAGCAGACTTCAATGCTTCAGTATTATTTGCTAGTTTTGCGAAAGGATGGTGAGAAGCAATAACCGGAATCATTTCAGTGAGCGCTAGCGGAATCGCTCGATACCCTTTTTGTAGGGGGACTGGGCCTGGTGAACCAATGATTAAATCTACTCGGTCTTGTTCAAGCGCTTCCCACCCGCCACTTAGGATGCATTCGATGATATCTATTTCTAAACTATCATGATTTTTCATAAATTCTGAAAGCACCTGAAAAATCAAAGAGGAGTTTTGAGTGGAATCTATTGCTATGCGTAATAGGGGTTCCCAACCTGTTGCCATTTCTTTTGCTTTTTGAGCAAGTAGTGTGGCGGAATTTAATATTTTTCGCCCTTCATCCAGTATTAAACGACCTGCAGGTGTTAATACTGAACGGCGTCCCTCGCGCTGAAATACGGTAATGTCTAATTGTTCTTCTAGTTTTTGTACCCCATAAGAAACTGCGGAGGTCGCTTTGTTCAGTTCTTCAGCGGCTTTAGCGAAGCTTCCTCTTCGATCAATAGCATCAAGTATTTCTAAGGCCTCTATATTTATAGGGTTTACTTTCATTCTGGTTCACCATTATTGTTCAGATTATTAGAACATTCTAATCATATAATGACAGTTATTCAATTTTTCATACTCGCTACAATGGATCCATCTAAACGATAAAACGATTTAAAAATATAAATCACACACTAAATGGAGAAAATTATGAAAGCATTAATTAACAAGATAACAGCTACTGATGTTGGATTTGACACGCTGGCAGTAAGAGTTGCCGTTGGAACTATTTTTGCCGCACATGGCGCTCAGAAATTATTTGCTTGGTTTGGTGGTTATGGCTTAGAAGGCACAGCAGGTTGGATGGAGTCCATTGGTTTGGGGCCTGGTTTATTAATGGCAATACTCGCAGGTAGTGCTGAGTTTTTTGGTGGATTGTTTTTGATCATTGGCTTATTAGTTCGACCGGCAGCGTTAGTATTAGGGATTACGATGATCGTCGCTATTGTGACGGTTCACCTTGAGAACGGCTTATTTATGAGTGCGAATGGGTATGAGTTTGGCTTGGCTTTATTAGCGGTAACCGTCGGTTTGTTTGTTCGGGGCGCAGGTAGTTTAAGTGTCGATCGTTTTATTGAATTTAAGCTATCACGATAGTACTAGTTTAATTATTTATGTGACTTAAGCGCTTTAATACTATTTAGGAGAAGAATAATGGGTTTATTACAAAACGGACAATGGGTTGATCAGTGGTATGACACAAAAATCAGCGGTGGTGAATATCGTCGTCAAGATAGTCGATTTAGGAACTGGATAACAGCAGGTGGTGAGGCAGGGTCTTCTGGTGTAAAAGGATTTAAGGCAGAAAAAGGTCGGTATATTCTTTATGTTTCACTGGCATGTCCATGGGCACATAGGACTTTAATTTTTCGTCAATTGAAGCAGTTAAAAGAATACATAGACGTCGTTGTTGTAGACCCCATCATGCTTGAGAATGGGTGGGAGCTGTCTGAGTCTAATAGTGAATTGGACTTTTTATATCAGCTTTATTTAAGCGCAGACGTCAGCTACGAAGGGCGTGTCACGGTGCCCGTATTGTGGGATACAAAGTTGAAGACCATCGTCAGTAATGAGTCTTCAGAAATTATTCGAATGCTTAATACCGAGTTTAACCACTTGAGCGGTAACTTGAATGACTATTACCCAGAGTCCCTACGTGGTGATATTGATTCGCTGAATGATCGAATTTACGACACTATCAATAATGGTGTTTATCGAGCGGGTTTTGCAACAAGCCAAGACGCTTATGATAAGGCTTTCCATGTTTTATTTGATTCACTGGATTGGGTTGAAAGTATTTTGTCTCGACAGCGATACTTGGTCGGAGATCAATTAACAGAAGCTGACTGGCGTTTATTTACGACGCTCATTCGTTTTGATGCGGTGTATGTGGGGCATTTCAAATGTAATTACAAACGTATCGCCGATTATCCTTCAATAAGTGCTTATTTGCGTGAGTTGTATCAGGTTGATGGCGTCGCTGAAACAGTTAATTTTGACCACATTAAAACGCATTATTACAAGAGTCACCTAACCATTAATCCAACGGGTGTAATACCTTTAGGGCCTGAGCAAGACTTTTTAGCTTCCCATGGTCGTAATGTTTTATTTCCAACTAATTAAATTTAAGGTCGCAACCAGATATTGACTAGGAGAAAATCTATGAGAAAGCTAATCAGAACAATTGATGCGGTAGCCGCTAATGATGGTGATGGTGTAAAAATTCATCGTATTGCTGGGCGGCAGATAAACTCAATACTTGATCCTTTTTTGATGGTTGATGAAATAAATTCTGATGACGCGGCTGACTATATTGGGGGTTTTCCTGAACACCCTCATCGAGGTTTCGAAACTATTACCTACATGAAGACGGGTCGCATGCGACACCGTGACCATATGGGTAATGAAGACGTTATTGAAGCCGGGGACGTGCAATGGATGACTGCGGGTAAAGGCGTGCTGCATTCCGAGATGCCTGAGCAAGAAGCAGGTTTGCTTCATGGTTTTCAAATTTGGTTAAATTTGCCAGCAAACGAGAAAATGAAGTCTGCGGCATACCGAGATATTCGAAGCGAGAGTATTACCGAGATAAACCTAAAGCAAGGTGGCTTAGTGCGAGTTGTTGCTGGAAGCTTGAAAGTGAATGGTAAGGCGTTAGTAGGGCCGTTGCCTCCATTATCAACTGAGCCGGTCATGTTGGACGTGGTATTAAGTTCGTCTGAATCTGTCGAGTTGGCATTTAATAAACAAAACACTGCTTTGGTGTATGTCTACAGTGGCGGTTTGAGTCAATCAGGCAATGAAATCAATACACGACAAATGGGGGTATTTGCGGAAGGTGAAAGCTTGCAGCTAAGAGCAGGGAATGACGGTGTTAAAGCGTTGGTTTTCAGTGGTAAGCCGCTTAAAGAACCTATCGCACAGTACGGGCCTTTTGTGATGAATTATGTTGAGGAGGTTGAGCAAGCATTTCAGGATTACCGCGACAATACATTAGTTTAAATTAATACGTGAATGTATTTTGACGTGCGGTTCTTGGTTAATTTCATTAAACGAATCATTAATTACTTATACCTGCTAGAACTTTATCCGAACTAGTAATATTGGTCGCTAGAGGAATTGTTGGAAGGAACTGACACAGGAATTATTTAAGCGGTCTAGATATAGCATTGGGGTCATGATGGTCATTTATGCGACTAGATGTATAGCTAACCGCATAAATGATGGCAATGTTTTCCTAATATGGATGCGTCGCCATGGTGTTGTCTTTTAGTGCTGCAAGAAGTTCATCTGTTGGTAAATCTTTAAAATCTGACAGTGTAAATGCCCGGGCATAGCTACTGGTAGCTTCAAAGAAATTTTGATCTGCTGCAGATTTTTGACCGTCTTCAAGGTATCGAGCTTCAGGATTCTTTAGTTTTGCAACTAATTCTAAACCAACAGTCTCAGCTGCTTTAGATGCGAGTGTACCCAAAATTTCAAGATCAGAGGGTAGTTCAGCTAATTTGAATGG
>JBLHVH010000218.1:0-5609 GCA_047628385.1 Oleiphilaceae bacterium | reverse complement strand
AGAAAACTACTTAGTCTCTTAATTTGGTAGCGGGGGCCAGATTCGAACTGACGACCTTCGGGTTATGAGCCCGACGAGCTACCAGACTGCTCCACCCCGCATCAAAACTGGTATTGATTAGGTTTGTTGCCTCAATCAATGTGGAGCGCATAGTACTGCTCAAAGTCATTACCGTCAAGGTTAATCGATTCTAGTCACTGTTATTATTTACTTTTAGCCGAAAAAAGACTCATTAGAGTAATCTACTTAGTCTTTTGCTTGTTAAGCCTACGACTATATTTAAGTTTTTTTGCGTGCTTTAAATGCTAAAAGCAGATCGAATAATGTGCTTTTTTCGGTATCAAATTGTGTCCATAAGGTCGTAAGCTTATTGGTGCTTTGTTCTTTTGCCGCGAGTTGAATGTTACTGGCTAGGTTGGCTAGTACGTTAGCACTAATGTTAGCGCAGCAGCCCTTTAACGTGTGTGCTGTATAGCATATTTGCTCAAAATTTTGTGTAGTGATTGCGCTTTCTAATTTATTGGCCAGGCTAGACGTGTCGCTGATGAAGGCGTCAATAACTTTATAAAGTAAACCTGCATTGCCGTTTAGCCGGGCCAAAAATTCTTCTTGATTCCAGCTGCTAAGAGGTTCGGTTAAAGTACTTTGGGGTGTAAGTTGCTTTGCTTCGCTTTTATTTTCTGCCCCTATAGAGGGTAACCATATAAGCAATTTTTCCTGGAGTATGATTGGGTCAACGGGTTTGCTGATATAATCGCTCATGCCTGCATTTAAACACTTTTCTTTATCACCCTTAATTACATTGGCTGTCATCGCTATGATTGGTATGTTTTGATAGCTAACGCTAGTATCACCGTTGCGTATTCTTTTGGTCGCTTCAAAACCATCCATAATAGGCATTTGGCAGTCCATCAGAATCAGTTCATATTTTTTAGTTTCACGTGTTTCATTTAAGGCGGTTAAAGCTTGTTCTCCATCTTCAACAATATCGACAGGGTAGCCGATATTATTCAGCAGCGCTTCTGCTAGCACTTGGTTGGTATAGTTATCTTCGACTAATAAAATTCTAACGGCTTCTTCGATTGCAGGTTTGTCACTTCTTTTATCGAGCTCGCGTATATAATGGGAGGTGACTAGCGGGTTCGCTTGACGCATTACTTTGCCGCCGTCAATGACAACTTTAAGTGCATTATGCAAATCCATTGTCGTTGTTGGTTTTGGGAAGTAGGCGTTGAAGCCAATGTCAGCAAAATATTTGGCATCACCTCTATTGTGAGAGCTTGACATTAATATCAGTGCGCAACCATTAAGCGCTTCATTTTTACGTATTTCTTTGCCTAATTCGTCTCCAGAGGTGACGGGCATTTGGTAGTCAATAAAAGCTACTTTAATTAGATGTTCATTTAGAATAGCAAGCGCTTCAATTGCATT
Organism: Oleiphilaceae bacterium; assembly: GCA_047628385.1. Classification (GTDB taxonomy): domain Bacteria; phylum Pseudomonadota; class Gammaproteobacteria; order Pseudomonadales; family Oleiphilaceae; genus PZPK01. The sequence goes on along the minus strand of JBLHVH010000218.1, from coordinate 4,178 downwards.
GGCCGCTGTTTTAACTTGAGCTCCCCAACGCTTTAGTTGGCTACACAATACTTCTCTGTTGATTTTATTGTCGTCCACGATCAGCATGGGAATGCTCTGGATGTCGATTTGAGGAACGGTGTAGTTGGGTTGTGACGTTTTTTCTAAGGTGATGTTGAAGCTGAAAGTACTTCCTGAGCCAGCGCTGCTATCGACACTAATATATCCCCCCATTAATCCCACAAGTTGTTTACAAATCGCAAGACCTAATCCGGTGCCTCCGAATTTTCGAGTTGTTGATGCATCTGCTTGTGTAAACGCATCAAATATAAGAGGTAGTCGGTCTTGCTCTATACCAATGCCGTTGTCTTTTACGGAACAAAAGAAGTGTAGGTTGTTTGCTCGCATTTCGAGTGTTGCGCGAACAAGGATATTGCCTTTATCTGTAAATTTAATGGCGTTGCTAAGTAGATTGGTGAGAATCTGTCGAATTCTACCTGGGTCCCCCACCACTTTTTGTATATCGATATTCGTGGTATCTAAAATAACTTCGACACCTCTTTCCTCTGCCTTTCCTGCAATGCTTTCTACTATTTCGCCAAGACGGCTAACCAAATTAAACTCAATAGGTTCAATATCTAACTTTCCAGCTTCGATTTTGGAAAAATCTAAAATATCATTGATGATCGTTAGTAGCGAGTCGGCACTTGATTTAGCAAGGGTTGCATGATGTGTTTGTTCTTCGTTTAACTGGCCGTCAAGTAAGAGTGATAGCATACCCATAATTCCATTCATTGGGGTACGAATTTCATGGCTCATACTCGCGAGGAAATCAGACTTCAATTGTGCTGATTCTTCTGCTTTTATTTTTGCTAGTTGGTTGTATCTAGCGGTGTTTTCTTGCTCGGTCACATCACTTTGTAGGCCTAGGATGTGAGTGACGACCCCTTTGTCATTAAAAACAGGGTTAAGGGTGAGCTGGTTGAAGAAGGGCGTGCCATCCTTTTTATAATTGAGTAAGGTGATTGTAGCAGGCTGCTCACTAGACAAGGCTTTTCTAATATCTTCGATCGCGCTTGGGTCGGTTTCCTTGCCTTGAAGAAAGCGACAGTTATAGCCTAAAACTTCCTCTGCGGGGTAACCGGTAAGTGTCTCGAAAGCTTTATTAACATAAGTGATGGGGTAGTTATTTTGTTGCACATCAGAGATGACGATTGATGTTTGCGCTTCATCAATTGCCTTGTTCTTAATGAGTAATTCTGACTCAAGTCGTTTGGACTCAGTAATGTTGGTACCAATGATAACCGCGCCAATAACTTGCCCATGATCATTGAGGTAACCGTTCCGAGTCCATTTAATTTCGCACGATTGGCCATCAACGTTGACGGCCTCGCCCACGTGATCGTAAATACATTCGATAACGGGAGTTTCATTGTTTGAATTTTTAATAAAGTGAAAAGGGAGTATCTTTTCGAGATCATTCGGTAGTGTGTATCCGACAGCGTTTAGAAAATGATCGAGTGAATGGTTACATAATATTAAATTGCCCTCGCTATCTATGACCATAAGTACTTCAGTAAGAGAGTTGATGACATTCTCAAATTTATCGCGAGATATTGTGGTTCTAACAAGCTCCCTTAAAGCGTCATCGTATTTTTTTCTAATGGTTTCAAATTCTTTAGGCTCATTTTCGATAGGCAGTGAATCGGTGTGAACGCCTGCTCCGTTGGATACAGCGCTAATGCTACGCTGGAGTTTGCCCAGCATATCTGAGGCCATTCGAGACGATAGCCGTGTGCTGTAAAGTGAGCCTGTTAGTACTGCCATTAAGGCAATAAACATAAATAAAACTAACCACAACATATCTCTGTAAGCAGAAGTAAGCGGCTCAAGTGAAATAACTCGGTTAGCGCCAAATGATTTTTGATGTATGTACCAATTTTTAGTATCAAAATCCTTAAATGTCGACCCAGGAGTTGCCTCGTTTTGATCGGAACTGAATAACACCTGGTCTTCTGCACTGACTAGGATAGTTAAATGATCGTCGAATGTATGTCCTACCGCAGATTGTAAGTTTTGAACATAGGTAACGATGGCCCCCTCGGCGGAGTTGGAGTACAAAATGGGCGCTGCTACCATAATACCATGGTCAGAATAATGCAGGTATTGTGTTGCGGCCTCTAATACACTGGGCTTCCAGTCGAATTTATCAAGGTTTTTTTGGTAGAGCGCAATGTTCTTACCGGTGATAATTTTACCCGAAAAATCGGTGAATAAAATTGAAACATTTTCGGTAACGGTCAGCTGTAATGATCGAAAAAACACGGGTAAGTATGCATCACGATTACTGTCATCAATAATGCTGTTAATGATGAGGTCATTCTTAGCCAGGTTGTTAACTTGTTGTTGAAGGCTTTCGAGGCTTTTGTTGAAATCGGTAATAAATTCTTCTGTATAGCCTATGTGACGATTATTTATTTGGTTTTGAACAAATATAGCGGCAACTACGATCAGCATAATAGATAAACTAAACACAAAGAATAGTGATCTTGGTAAAGTTTGTCGGCGAATCGTCTTTTCTAAACTTTGTTTTTTCAAAACCTGCTTTTGCATTGAACGCTTAATCCTTTAGTGGGGCTAAATTACCCTGCGAGTCAAAACGCGAGATGATGTAGTCGTCTGCCCATAAAGCATCGTGCTTTTCTTTAGTAAATGGCGGGTTATAGGTTTTTACCAGGCCTTTGTGTAACGACAAATTTTCTAACTCAGATCTTACTTTACTGCTGATTATGCTATTGGCTTGCTTTATCGCTTTTGCGAGAATATGGATGAGGTCATATGCATGAGCTGTGCCCACTGCGCTGGGTATAGAGTTGGCCGTCACGCTCGGATCAAACATCTTTTGATATGTCTTAATGATTTGCGTGTTTAAATCAGGGTTTGTAGGCTTAGTAAAACTGTAGGTTTGTAAAACAAAAAGATTTAATTTTGAAAGGTCATCTAATCCAACTCTTTCCACAAACGTCCCGCCAGCGATTCCCCAATGAGAAATGATGGGCAAGTCTTTAGCGTGTTCCAGTTTTAGTAAGGATTTTACGGCGACAGCGCCTTCGGGTGCATTTGCAACAAGCATAATCGCTTCTGCGCCTTGGCTAGTCAGGCTAGAAATTTCCTTAATCATGTCTTTTTGGCCCCAATTTAACCACTCTATCGCCGCAATGCCTATGCCATTTTCGGTCGCTGCAGAGGTCATCGACTTTTCATTTGACCGTCCCCAACCAGTGCTTTCTAGCAGTAAGCCGACTTTTTTTACACCCAGTTTTTTAGCATGTTTAATGAGTACTTTTCCTGCTTGCTCATCTCTCACCGAAATTCGGAAAACGTAATTAGGTGTATAACCATTTTCAACGACTGGTGTGCCTGCGGCCCAAGGATCAAGGTAGATTATTTTATGCTCGTGAATAATTGGCAGTTCTTTAAGGGCTACGGGGGTGTGCACCCCACCTAAAACGGCGACTAAATCAGGCATTTTACTAAATGCTTTAATATTGGCAATCCCTCTTGCGGGGTTACCTCTATGGTCTTTGGTAATGAGCTCTAAAGGGCGGTTTAAGACCCCGCCAGCTTTGTTTATTTGTTTTATCGCTATTATTGCACCTCTCTGTATTGCAATACCACCTTCTTTCGCCACAGCGGACATGTCAGCATCCAGGCCTATATAAAGAGGAGGTTGAGCAAAAATCAACGTAGAAAAAAGAAGTAAAAATAAGGTGCGAACCATTTAATGGCTCCAAATAAAGCAAGTGTTCACATTAGTGTAGCTCTCCTTTGGAATATTTCTATCTGTTTAGGAGTGGATTACGGAGTAAATAGTGTGGGTTTAAGCGCATTTGTTTGATAGTGGGGCCAGATTCGAACTGACGACCTTCGTGGGCTAATGAAGAGCTGAGCCCGATGGTCTTTTTATCTTTTACTTTCTTCTAGACGAAAAAAAAGACTAAGTAGAAAACTACTTAGTCTTTGTCCTTTATTAGGGAGGGTAGCGGGGGCTAGATTCGAACTGACGACCTTCGTGGGCTAATGAAGAGCTGAGCCCGATGGTCTTTTTATCTTTTACTTTCTTTTAGACGAAAAAAAAGACTAAGTAGAAAACTACTTAGTCTCTTAATTTGGTAGCGGGGGCCAGATTCGAACTGACG
>JBLHVH010000217.1:0-5625 GCA_047628385.1 Oleiphilaceae bacterium | reverse complement strand
CATTCTGTAGCATGAGTTCGCTAGGGTGAGGTTGCATATAGTACGACTGTTCAATGTATGGATCTGGTTCTTTTCTAAAATGATGACGTAATATTGTAATAGGAACGATTAAGGGTAAATACCCCAAACGATACTGCTCAATTGTGTTGACCAACGCTGCTTTATCACCGGCATCCAAATTACGTTTTAGATAACCTTGGATATGTTTTAGCACATTCGTATGGCTTTTTATGCTGGAAGGCTTTCGTAGAATGTCAGTCACAGCATTGTAGTATTGACTGCAATAATCCTGTAAATCCATAGTACCCACTTGACTAACTAATTGACCAAGCTTACGAGCTTCAACTTGACCGTGACTCATAAAAATGAGTTTATGACGTGCATGAAAATCGATGAGCGCTTTTTTATTCGTTTCTGTTTTGTTCAGGTCTTCCCAGCGTTTATAGATGAACACACGTTTGATAAAATTTTCGCGTAAGCGGGCATCGCCTAAACGGCCCTCTTCTTCAACCGGCAAGTTAGGGAAGGCTTTCAATATCTCAGCCGTGTATATTCCTATACCCAAACGTTCAGGGTTATTGTTCGTGTATACCTTAACTCTTTCCATACCGCAGCTAGGTGAATCTCTTTTAAATATGTAACCGCTTAACTTAGAAATTCAATGAAATTGACTTTTCGCACAGGCCGTTAGCGGTTCAGTGACATCTAGATCTGAATTTTTCGACCCAATGCAACGAATGTCACCACCTCTTATACCACTGACCAACCTGATAGCTTCTCTGGGAATACCCAAACCAATACTGACTTCAGGACAAAAAGGCTGAAACTCAAAATATTCAGACAATGTTTTGGTGATGTACGTATTATTTTTGTGACCCGAATCAAAACGAACCTTCTCACCCATCAGACAGCTACTAATACCAATGGGGATTTTGTTTTGCTCTAGTGGTTTGTTGACTTGCTGTTTTTGATCTTTATTGGTCATTTTAATTTTTCGTCCCTTATTATCGAACTTGTGTCTGGGTCTTCTTAAAGGTCAGCTTATACACACCTGTATTCGTAAGCTATGAAATAGGCTTGATGTCAAATGTACTATAGAAATAATAGTTGCACAGTACCAATAATAACTTTGAGTCTGTCTACATCATCTTGTTGGGCATCAGCTTAAAAAAGCAACAAATCGGGTGTGATCCATTTCCACAAAAGTTACGTAAAAAATATAAACGTCAAATTTATAATACTATTGCAGATTAAAGAATAACTAAGAGATGCAAACTTCCTCTTTTGGGCTGTTAAGTGCATCAAGCTAGCACTATATTCAGATGATCAATTAAGGCTAGAAGGCAACCTACATATTGAATATTTACTGATCAAGTAGGATTTTTCGTATTACTGATGCACAAATAATGAAATCTGATTGGAGATATACTTGAAAAACATTCATTTTAGCACGAACCCGAATCCGCAGGGAAAAGGCTTAGTTCCTGTACTTCAGGAGATAGACAGTCGCGAAGTTGCGATCGAAAAAGTTGAATCTACATCAATTATAAAGACCCTACAGGACTATGCCATCTCTAGAGTCGTTCTTTGTGCTGAGTTTAATTTTAAACCAGCTTTCAATAAACCCTACTTTTTATATGTAAAGGATAAAGGGCTAAAACTAAGTTTAATAGCACCGGAGGAATGGGGGAAATTTAACTTTGGCACTTATATTTGTCAATGCTCACTTGAATTGCCTTTGTACTGGCGCATTACTCATCAAAATACGAGTAAACGTGCTACAAAAGAACTAGCATTGGCGTTTTCATTGCTTAAAGAGTCACTCTTGTCAGACTTTTTTACCGACCAACCACTAGAATCAACACTACCCTTTTGCGATAATCGACTCCCTTTTCATCGTCGGGTATTGGCAAATGCTTTGGCCTCGCAGGTCAAATATCACTTACCTCAGAAATTGTCCTATAGTTTTAAACAACTGGCTGAAGAGAATATACAAGAGAAAAACAGTATTGCCTTTTTTAGTTAAAAAGCTCAAAAGCCATAAGGGCTTAGTATAAAGAGTGTATAGGTTATTTTTGATGGGCCATCAAAGCTAATAATAAATGTAATAGCTTTTTGAATTCATTGTAACGTCTTTATCTAAGGTTTTTTTACTTCAATATTATCGCAAGCTTCGCAGCGGCGTTGGCCTGTTAGCCAATAGGAAATCGTATAACGATTTTTCGCGAATAGACGATAAGCAAAATCTGCAAACCACTTAATTACAGGCCAGCGTAGCACTTTTATCCAACGATGGTGATTAACTAATGTCCAAGCCTGACACGTCACATCTAAGCCATAAATCATTTCACCGTTTTCATTTTCAGCGTGTAAAAACGTATTAGCTTTAAGAGGATCGATATGTGGAAATTCGATCTGAAAACTGGGGGCGTGAATATCTACATAGGCTAAATGGTTATTAACATCCAAGGCTTTAAGTTGGCTCATTTCTTTAACACATAATGGGCAGTAACTATCAAAAAATATTCTTAATTTCATATTTAGTTTAAACACCTATAGGACTTGAAGTATTGTGACCTTAACTTCTAATTAAGCAAAATCATGGCAATATGTGCTGAGCAAACAATGACGGTTAGGAGGCAACGTAATATTAAATAGCTATCGCAATAAGCTTTATGGGTGATTAGGAACCAACCTACTTCAAAACAAAAAATAATGATAAAAGCAAATAATTGAGCCACCAACGAAATAGCATAGAATTCATCGGGTAACATTAACAATACCCAGCAAACGATTGCGAACAAATTAGAAATAAGCGCAAACGCTATCGCGATATTTTCTTGTTGACCTACGAATGATAGGGTTTTATTTACTGAACTTGGCGCTAAAGACTCAGAGTTTCTTGATGCAATCACATTAGCCCATAATGTGCCTGCTAAGAACGTTAAAATGACGGAACTATAAGTACTAAACACTTTGACTGGTGTTAAGCCAAAAATACTCTGCGGATCGGTATTCCAGTAAACAGAACCTAGAAAAGGAATTAATCCCAATATCCCTAGTCCATTAATAACGGAGCTTAACCTCATGAAGTCATTTCTCTCGATCAATTTATATAGTTTTACGTAAGGTCTATTAAATCAGATCAACATTTAGCAAAATGAATGCGGTTCTTTATATTGTAAGACAGATGACCTGCCTGCACACTGCCTCTTTTGAATATAGAAATAATTAAACTAAAGGCCTATAAAACAGTAAAATCTAGATAAGAAATTCTAAACTAGATTGAGTGTGCTTGTATAACTCGACTGATCGACATGGTAATAAGGATTGTAGTAAGCCATTGATATATAGCTTTTAAAAGGAATTACGGTATGTAGTAACTTATAAGTACCCTTGATGTGTTATTTCATTTACTCCCCACGCGGTTAACCCTTTAGTTGAAGGGCAAATGCTCTGGTTCAAATATCATCGACTTGGTATAACCCTCTACCCACTGGTAACGATCTATATGAACTGCAAAAACAACCACAGAGGATTCAGCCAACAGACCACTGAGCGTCGCATTGCGTTCGAGTAATAAATTACGCTTCGAAGCCGCTATTTCTCCAGTCAACTCAACGGCTTTACCAAAACCACTCATAGCAAAGCCCCCTATGTGATCCGAAAAATTTCCGGTACGATTATCCCAAAGGCATGTGACATCTGGGCAGTTGCGCATATTATGTACTTTTTGGGTATTCAGCAGTGATGCCATATAGATTTCGCACAAATCGGCAGAAAATGCATAGGCCATTAAATGCAAATAAGGCTGCTGATTATTTATAGTCGCAAGCACGCATTGGGCCTGACCACTTAAGAATGAATTCACCTTGTTTTTCATACAATGTACCCTTAATTAAAATTGACGATTCAGCATCTAAACGTCGATTAAACGATACGATAATTATAGTAGATGGGTGTGATTTATTCCAAGGCCTTTCAAACAGAGATCTCCGCTAGCGTTGTTTTAAAACTGTGCTTCGCTATACCATTAAATAGGAGTAATCAAAACCTAGATATTTAGGCCCTGCGGATCTAAGTTTTTAGTAACGGTTTAGTGGCAGAACAAGTCGCTTAGCCCATTGATCTATCAGTCTCAAATTAGCAATTTTTAAGTCGCTGACGTTTCTCAAAAATATGTAATTTTGACATAACAGTTCTCGTCTTAGTTCGGCTAATAGCTGACATTGATTGATTATATTCCTGACGCTTTAAAGACAGCTTAGCGAACTAAATTTGACTAAGAAATAACTTCTGATTAACAACTAATAGCAAACATAATTTTAGCTGAGGCAAAGGTGTTGGCATTTAAGCTGCTTATCTATTGAGCACAAAGGGAAAAAACGGCTATACTGAATATCTGATGAATGCTAGCTATGGGCACAAAGCGCTACCTTTCAGAACGTCAGAGAACCGCTAGCTGTAAATTAAAAGCGATACTTTTAAATATTCCAATTTTTTATCTTTCTATGACTGACGCTGCCGCAAATACGACGCTGAGCGATTGAACTTCAATAGGAAATATCGGCCTTTTCGTTAGTTGTCCCAATTAACGAAAAGGGAGCAAAACAATAAACACCCTTCGTATCACGAACGACGATACCGTGACTCAGGATTTCCGGCACTGAGTAGCTTTGTCGTCACGCTTCCCCCATTTTTAACTGCTTCTATGGCGTATTTGAATTCGTGTGTTGATGGCAATACAGCTCCGTTGAGCAGATCTTGGATCGCAAAGACTAAACCATTTGGATCCGCCCAAGGATCACACCATACCGCTTCGGCTCCCCATGTGCTTAGGTCGCTGGTCGCATCTGCGGCCTTTCCGATAGTAACCCAAGCGTGGTCGTAATTCTTTTTGTTGAACACCATATAGTCAATAGAGGATACGCCGTTCTGATATAGGTCTGTAAATGCGAGAGCAGCTAATTCCCCACAATTTCCGGTACCCAGTGTCCGCGCTGCTTTTCCCCATCGCAAGATTTCACTAAGCTTTCCAGCTCCGCTATATTGATCATCATTTAACTCATCAATATAAGTCTGCGTATCAAATGCATCGGGCGCACCGTACCATTCTACTTGACCAACCATATTACCAAACTCTCGATCTATTTTCTGCTCTTTGTTGCTTGAGCCGAATGGAGAGCATTGTAACGCCATATTTACCGCGCGTCTTGCAACTAAGATATTCTCTTGAAGTGACATGTTTAGCTATTCCTATATTACAATCAACTTTTACGCTAAATCGTATTAGTGCAAGGGAGATATTGTTTACCGCTCGATACTATACTGAAAGTCGAGATGGCGCAATTGAGGCGGCCGTTCCACAGCAAAAACCGATCAACGCAGTAATTGCTTGTTTTTTAACCAGTAATCAAGCTAGACTGCGGTTAATTAATACTTTGTCACGCAAAGGTTTACCAACCTCTAAACGCCGGGCAAGGGTCTAGCTACGTAATGAAGCGCATCATATACACAAAATACCTTTAATTTTTTGATATTTTATCGAGGCGGGTACTTTTTTCTTAGCGCCTTATCTATGAACGCCTGCAAACTTTCAAACACAAACACAAACACAAACACAAA
>JBLHVH010000216.1:0-5628 GCA_047628385.1 Oleiphilaceae bacterium | reverse complement strand
ACCGAGGCCTGCTCCATCGTCAACAGATTCGGATATTTTTGCTGAACCAGCGTACATTTCAGCTCACACCCCCACTGCTGGTAAGCATAGATAGCATGCTTCGCATAGCGTTTGGCGGCTGTTTCAAAACCTTGAGCCAACCAATAGTCGGCGCACCGTTCATACGACAGCGCCTGATATTGAAGATACCCGCCCTCTTTCGTACTCTTAATAGCTTGTTCATATAACGACAAAACCAATGACATATCGGCTTTAATAGCGCGGCTTTGCTCTGCTTTTAAAAGTAGTAATTTATGCTCAAAATTTTCGGGGCAAAGTTTCGTTAATTTTTCAAGCTCTTCTATAGAACGATCAATATAGACACAAAACCCTGCCTGATCATTTTCAGAAATTAAAGGATACTTTTGACACGCTAGCAGCGCCGCTAAAAATCTATGTTCCAGAGGCGTAATAAAACCGCTCATTAGCTCTAATGAAGGCTCCGCTAATACCACTGATTGCCAAGCTTGCTCAAGCTGGTCGCTCCAAAAAAACCATTGTATTTGAAGGTGTTCAATAAAGGGTTTTAAAACACAAGATTGGATCAACCTCCACTCAGCATGAGGGAAATTATTTTCTTCAAAGGGATTCAGTAGATCTTTATCATTACGATGAGAGACTCTTAAACCTTTAAGTAAGTAGGTATAATAGCGAGCAGCTGAAATAGTCATTTCATACTTGCGCATAATGCCTTGTAATTGGTCTAACCTTAGAGACAGTTTTTCCAGCGGCAAGCCCATTACAAAGTAATTAATAATTGAATTACTAAAACCAGCGAAGATACCACCATGTACTTCACCGGTTTCAAACCCCAGTTCATGAGATTTTTGTTGGAGCATAATCGCCTCAGAAAAAGGAGATGTATAAAACCATTGCATTGAACCAATGCCATTATAAAACACAGCTAGATCAGTACTTCCTGAGTAACTTTGTGCTATTTTTACCGCTAACTGTGAAAAATAAGCAGCCTCTTCAAATGATTTTTGCTTCGCCAGAAAAATACTGTAAGAACCTAAAATAGTAACCGTTTGTTTACCTGTGCCATGTGTTAATAACACATTCATTGCGCGATAAATTGAATATCTAAACAAAGCAGGTAATCCTGCAATTTGACTATACCCAGCCAATCTAACCAATAGCAGGCACTCGAGTTGATGCAATTCAGACTCAGTGTTTTTCACCGCTTGGAGCGCTTTAGATAAATCAATTTTTTTAAAGGTCTCCGTTAAAACTCGCCCCTCTTTATCAGCCCATTCTTGATCAATTTTTTGAAGGCGTGGAATATCGAGACCGCAATAACGAAGCCCTTCCAAACCACGCTCAATCGCCCAGAATATCTGCTTACTTAAATTATGAATTAGCTGTAAACGACAGACATTCGCCCTCTCATACGCGGATTTCGCATGCTGCAATACCGTTTCAGACAACTGATTCCCTTGGTCAATATGCGTATTCAAATATCCACATTCAATACACATGAAGTGAAGTTCATAGCTTAATGAATAGTGAGTTGCCCAAGCATCATCGGTTAAAAGCGCCAAACCTTTTAGGGAATATCTTTCCGCGACATCCCAGACACCCGCCAATTTTGAACGCTCTGCAGCATCTAAGTTTAATGCCGCTAATTGAAGACGTTCATCTTTCTCTGTAATGAGTGCCTCCGCGCGATTCAACTGCTCAGCAACGTCAAATAACATCACTGATGTTACCTGCTGGTCTGCTCCAACGACTTTTCTAAGCATTTCAGCCTGTAATAAACGCCCTATTTGTAAGTGAGTCGCCTGTCGTTTATCGCCTGACAAGGAATGATAAGCCGCTTCCAGCATGCGATCATGTAAAAACTTACAATGAAGTGATACCGCATGCTCAAGCAAGTTACTTGGGTGATATGTCGTAACATTGTCGATTATTGCATCTGAATTCATCACATCAAACAGACTTTCATCAACCCCTAAACACCATGCACCACCATCTTGAAGAATTAAGCCCTCTGTAATCGCTGGCCATAGCCGTCTAGTAATTTCCTCGATAGAAGATGGTTGAATAATCGTCAACAATTGAAGGTCAAACCGACTCCCAACACATGCCGCTAATCGCATAAGCTGTTGTGTTTCTTTAGGTAGTTTCTGCATTTTTGCTAGCATTAACGCGACAACATTATCGGTAATACCTTTTTCATTAATGGTTTTAACATCCCACATCCAGCGATGATGGGACAGGTCAAAACTTAATAGACCTTCATGATAGAGTGTTTTCAAAAACTCATTGACAAAAAAAGGGTTACCATTCGTTTTAAGCTGAACTAATTCAGCTAATGGCTGAAGGTCTTTTTCAGAACGATAAAGCGAGTCTTTCAATAATACAGCGATATCCTTTAGCCCAAGCGGAGCTAATGACAGCGATGTCACTCGTTCATCATCATGCTGGCGAATCAATGAAATTGTTTGCATCGCAGGATGGTTTTCATCAACCTCATTCTCCCGATAAGCGGTAATCACTAATATTTGATCGTGCAGACTTTCTAATATCATGGGTAATAAATTTAAGGTGCCGCGATCAGCCCATTGAAGGTCATCAATAAATAATACGAAAGGCCTATCCTGACTAATAAGCTTAATAAATTTTTGAAATACAACATTAAAACGAACTAAATTCTCTTGCGCTTCTAGTATTGAGACCTCTGACAGCTCACCCAATAAAGGGATGAATTCTGGCATAAAATCGTTCATCACACGTGCATTTTCACCCAGCGATTCATGAATATTCGAACGCATATTTTCTAAGTCTGCTTCACCTTGGGACAGCGCATAAAGTAACCAGGTTTTTAGCGCTTGTTTTAATGCAGAGTACGGCGTACTGCGTTGAAATTGATCAAACTTACCGGATACAAACAACCCACCATGCGCAGCGATAGACTGGTGTACTTCATGCACAAGTGCTGATTTACCGACACCTGAATAACCGCTAACAGTGAGTAATTGAGTGCCTCCCGCACTCGCCCGCTTAAAACAATCGAATATCGTTTTTACTTCACGTTTACGGCCATACAGCTTTTGAGGTATTTGAAAATGGCTAGAGATATCATCTTTGCCTAAAGAAAACTCAACCATTTCGTGCTGTGTTTTAAACAGCAGTAAGCATTTTTCTAAATCTTTTTTTAGGCCCGAAGCACTTTGATAACGCTGCTCTGCTGCCTTGCTTAATAACTTATCGATTAAGCGCGACAGTGTTATCGGTATATCACTTCGCCATGTCGAGAGTGGTTTATGTGCTTTGGCAATGTGCGCATACACCACTCCTAAGGCATCATCTGCTTTAAAAGGCTGCTGCCCACTTAATAACTCATATAGGGTTACACCTAAGGTATAAAAATCACTCCGGTAATCTACCGATCGATTCATACGACCCGTTTGCTCAGGTGATATATACGCTAAAACACCTTCAAGTTGCTCCGGCGGCGCTAAAGTAGTTTGCTCTCTACTTAACAAAGAAGCCAAACCAAAGTCATTAATTTGTACCCGATCAGTTTTTACATTAATAAGGATATTGCCAGGATGTAAATCCTTATGAATCACTTCCGCCTTATGTATCACACTCAGCGCATCCGCTAGCTGAATAGCTATATTGAGTAACGGTTCAATGGGAAGCTGCTGCATAACGAACTGTTGGGCGTATTGCCGTAAATCAATCGACTCAGTATCTTCCAAAACCATGACAGGTAAGCCATCCCTATCGAGATAATCTATAACCTTAATAATATTTGGGTGCTCTAATTTTTCGAGTAAATCATAGGACAGTAAAAAGCTTTGGCGCTGACGAAGACTGGGAAAACTGGTCGTAAATGCCTTAATAATAACCGCGCAATTATCCTCGTTACGTACCGCTCTTTGTATTCTGGTACGCGCATTGATAAAGATAAGCTCTTTCAAGGTGTAGCCCGGTAGTTCGTAGTTCAATTGCTGCTCCGTTTATATTTAAGGTTAGTCATAAAGTAAAATAGAATGTCGCGCCCATACCCTTTTCGGCCTCAGCCCAAATTTCACCTTTATGCCTATTAATAATCCGTTTTACAGTAGCAAGCCCTATTCCCGTACCTGAAAATTCTTTCTCGGTGTGCATTCTCTGAAAAGCACCAAAAAGCATATCGGCTTTTTCCATGTCAAAACCAGCGCCATTATCTTTCACAAAGTAAACCTTTTTACCTTTTAGCTTTTTATGACCGAACTCTACCTTCGCCTGCTCCTTTTTTGCAGAGTACTTCCAGGCATTATTAAGCAAGTTCACCATCACAGAGGACAACATTATGTCATCCCCCTGTACCTGAATATTGGGTTCACAGATAAATTCAACGCATCGATCAGCATTACTTTCATTCAAATCGTTCACAATTTCTTGCGCGATACTACTTAAGTTAAGGCGACCCAACACCATATCATCACTTTGAACCCGTGATAGTTCGAGCAAACCATTAATTAGGTCTCCCATTCTACTGGAGCCGTCCTTTATGCGTTGTAACAAACGCACCCCCATACGATCTAAGGTGTCGGAATATTCTGACAACAAAATTTGACTAAAACCTTTCATGGTACGAAGCGGTGAACGTAAATCATGAGATACGGAGTAACTAAAGGCATTTAACTCATCATTTGCTATTTGTAGCGCATTATTACTTTCACTAAGTGCTTCAGTGCGCTCAGTCACTTTTAGTTCAAGCCCTTGAGTCAACTGATTAGTTTCTTCAAATAACCGTGCATTCTCTATTGAAATGGCCGTTTGAGACAACAGCATATTGATCACCGCCAAGCGGCTTTCAGTAAACGCTTTTGAGGTTAATTTGTTTTCGAGATATAGCACGCCTACTTTTTTATCGCGATAATCCACAGGCACACAAAGGATAGACTGTGGCGATTGAGATTTAAGGTAAGGTTCGTTTTCAAAACTTGTATTAGTCGCGACATCAGAAATATTAACCACTTTATCGGTACGCAATGCGTAACTAATAATACTACGGGGTAGATCCAAACATTGATCGAGCATTTCTGGGGCATTATTTTCTGCTTGAGATAATTCTATCTTCGAATCGTCTTGGTCCGATACCCGCGCCTGTACACGTGGGCCTTTTGGCGTATTCAATATTAAAGCAGCGGTTTGTGCGCCCGCACTTTCGGTTAACACCCCCATGATTTTCTGCGCTAAGGAGTTTAACTTCAACTCGCTCGAAATTAATTGTGATGACTTCATCACCGACTCAAAATCCAAGCCGCTTTCGTCACCAAACTCGCCATTTCTACTGGTACCAGAACTTAATATCGAACTAGAATACGCTTCAGAATTTAGCGCGGAGTTCGAGTAATCAGGCACACCTTCTACATTTTTTATAAACGGTAGTAATTGCGCATAGTTTTTCTTTAAATACAGAATACGTGCTGTACAACCCCAGCGTTGATACAAATAAACTGCTTCCTCCAAGTAAGCTGTTGCAGCCTCAACCAAGCCAATACGATTGAGATACAAGGCAAATAATTCATTCGCGAGCGCCTGATACTGAATAAATCCGTTCTCTTTTGCCGACTCTATGGCTCTTTTATA
>JBLHVH010000215.1:0-5691 GCA_047628385.1 Oleiphilaceae bacterium | reverse complement strand
TTATTATTGGTTTTAGATAGCGTTCAATCGGACCTTCGTAACCTGATACCGCTTAGCCATTCATTCACTTTATTCTAGGCTTTCCATTGTTAACCTAAAAGAGTGAGTAAGCATGGCAATAACAGAACAGCAACAAGAAGAATCATTAAGCGCGAGTTGAAGCCCTATTACTCCAGCTCGCATAAGGCCTTATGATTTTTTAACAAAGCACGTCAAAATAACAATCCGTGTGCCATTTACGCGACCTTCAATATGCTCAGGATTATCCGTTAGTGATATCCCTCTAACAGCAGTGCCTTGTTTTGCAACAATACTGCTGCCCTTTACCTTCAAGTCCTTAATAATGGTCACCGTATCGCCAGCTAGAAGCGTTACGCCATTACTATCTTTTGTGGGTGTACTATTGCGCCCACTGTCTTCTTGAGCACCGGCTTCAGCCCACGCTAATAGCGTTTCATCAAGATATAACATTTCTAATAAATCATGCGCCCAACTCTGCGCTTCAAGCCGTTTAAGTAAACGCCAAGCCAATACCTGAACCGCAGGAACAGGGCTCCACATACTATCATTAAGGCAACGTAAATGATTGGCATCTAACTCTTCTGAATAGGCAACGTACTGCTGCTGACAAACATCACATAGCATTATTTCACAATTACCTTGTCCCGCCGATTGAGGCAGGTCAAAGATAGATAGTTCTCGCTCGGACGAGCATAATTCACACTTCCCACCACAACGCTCAAGTAATGCTTTTTCGTTTGCCATATACATACCTCACAAATTTTAGTTATAAGAACACTAAAAATAAAAAAGGCATTATACCCATGATTTACGTAAAATACCTTATTAGGCTTAACGACAAGAGCGCGCGTTTGATTCTAAAATAAATATCAAACAGAGCCAGTAACCCCTAATTTTAGTCATAAATACGCCAAATAAAACAAGCTTTGGCACGCAACGATGTCATTCAACGTCTCTCATTCAAAAATAAAAAATCACTTTAGCGCGGTGGGTCTACCTGTCTGTTACCTGAACCATTTACCCTAAACCAACCGGCAATACTGTAGCGATCCTTTTTAGTGCGCAATACTTCATGCGGAAACTGTTCACTCAGAAAAATAACCAAGGTTCCTATTTCAGGCGATACTGTGTGAATCACACGGTCTTCGCTCTGTTGTTTCCCATCACCATAAACCAACAACTCTCCGCCCTCTTCAGCTTGCCAGTTTTCATTCAGATAAGTCACCACACTCAGTATACGATTCGCTTGACCTTTAAAAGCATCGTAATGTTTTTTATAAAAATCACCGGATGAATAATGCGAAAAATGGCTTTCAAACGAAAACAAACCTAAAAAAAGATGACGATTTAAATACTGTTGTAGTTCGCCCATCCAGAGTAGCCAATCGTTTTCGGACTCACCATTACCATCCATCCAATGAATATCATCGCTACGTATTTGAGTATCAGCTACCTGACTTTCTCCTCGGCCAACAGCGGCGGGTTTAAATTGATCAAGCCGTAATTTTTGCGCCTGCTTTTGGAGTCCCTTGGCCATATTGTCAGGCACACCATTTTTAATCACACACACACCATTATTTATAAGCTCTGTTGCTATTTTTTTAAATAATTCATCTTTAAATGACATTAATAAAATTCCAAATATTATAAAAATCATGCAAAAAAAAGCCGGTATAGCTCTCGCTATCCGACTTTTACATTACTTAGAGCTGTTTAACCTAAAAAGGGCACACTAAAAAGAGTGCGCTATAAGGCTACAATGAATCTATTGCGGCATTAAATATGGCACTTGGACGCATCGCTTTGGTTACTTTCTCAACATCAGGGTGATAATACCCGCCAATATCAACATGATGACCTTGCGTTGTATTTAATTCCGAAATAATTTTCGTTTCATTTTGTTCCAATGTTGCTGCAAGCTTACTAAAACAAGTTTTTAGCTCTTGATCTAGATCTTGCTCTGCAAGGGCTTGTGCCCAGTACATGGTTAGATAAAAATGACTTCCGCGATTATCTAATTCACCCGATTTACGCGAGGGTGATTTGTTATTGTCTAAAAATTTGGCTGTTGCCTGATCTAAAGTGTTCGCTAAAATTTTTGCTTTAGCATTATCAGTTTTAATACCTAGATCTTCTAATGAAACAGCAATCGCTAAAAACTCGCCTAGTGAATCCCAACGTAGGTGGTTTTCTTCAACAAACTGTTGCACATGTTTAGGTGCTGAACCACCTGCGCCTGTTTCAAACAAACCGCCACCCGCCATAAGCGGAACAACCGAAAGCATTTTTGCACTGGTACCTAATTCAAGAATAGGAAACAAGTCGGTCAAGTAGTCACGTAATACGTTTCCAGTAACAGAAATCGTATCACGACTTCTAATTAAGCGCTCCATGGTGAAACGAATTGCTTGGTCTGGAGACATGATGCGAATATCTAGGCCATCCGTATCATGATCCTTAAGGTAAGTGCTTACCTTAAGGATCATTTGAGCATCGTGACCACGTTCAGGATCTAACCAGAAAATAGCAGGCATACCAGTTACTCTTGCTCGCGTAACCGCTAATTTTACCCAATCTTGTATTGGTGCATCTTTCGTCTGACACATGCGCCAGATATCACCTTTCTCTACTTTATGCTCAAGTAATACCTGACCCGCATCGTCGACCACACGCACAGTACCATTTGCCTCGAGCTCGAATGTTTTATCATGCGAACCATACTCTTCAGCCTTTTGAGCCATTAAGCCGACATTAGGTACAGTCCCCATAGTCGTTGGGTCAAAGGCATCATGATGCTTACAAAAATTAATCACTTCTTGGTAAATAGTCGCATATGTCCTTTCAGGAATAACAGCTTTAGTATCTTTCAGTTTGCCATCTGTACCCCACATTTTTCCGCCCAAACGAATCATCGCTGGCATCGATGCATCAACAATTACATCACTTGGCACATGTAAGTTTGAAATACCTTTATCGGAATCAACCATGGCCATTTCTGGGCGATGCTCATAACAAGATCGTATATCTTCTTCGATCTCTGAACGAAGCGAGTATGGTAAACCTTCAATATTTTGGTGGACGTTGCTTAAACCATTATTTGGGTTTACGCCTAATTCATCAAATTTTTGCCCGTGTTTTTCGAATAATGTTTTAAAGTAAACGGTCACTGCATGCCCAAAAACAATTGGGTGAGAGACTTTCATCATGGTCGCTTTTACATGCAAAGAGAATAATAACCCTGCATTTTTAGCACCTTCCATTTCTTCTTCAAAAAATTGACGCAATGCTTTAACACTCATGAACATGCCGTCAATGATTTCGCCTTCAATCAAGGCTGTCTTTTCTTTCAATACGGTGGTTTTGCCATTCTCTTCGAGTAATTCAATGCGTACATTCCCAGCCTTTTCTATAACCGTTGAGGTCTCCGCATCATAAAAATCACCATGCCTCATATGTGCAACATGTGTTCGTGATGCCTGACTCCACTTACCCATGGAATGCGGGTGTTTTCTTGCGAAAGCTTTTACTGCTGCTGGAGCACGTCTATCTGAATTGCCTTCTCTTAAAACTGGATTTACAGCGCTACCTAAAGTTTTAGAGTATTTGGCTTGGATAGCAACTTCTTCATCACTTAAAGCTTCATCTGGGTAAGAAGGGATATCGTAGCCCTGACCTTGAAGCTCGGTGATTGCTGCTTTTAACTGAGGTATCGATGCACTGACATTGGGCAATTTAATAATATTTGCATCAGGTTTGAGTGTTAGCTCGCCTAGCTCAGTTAGTGCATCAGCAACACGCTGATCTTCAGATAATTTTTCAGGGAAAGAGGCCAATATTCTCGCAGCTAAAGATATATCACTGGATTCAACCGATATTCCTGCAACAGAGGAAAAAGCATTCACGATTGGAAGTAAAGAATAAGTAGCTAAAGCGGGCGCTTCATCTGTTTTAGTATAAATAATTTTAGATGTATCTGTTGTCATTTTTCCCTCTAATTGTAATGGTAGGATAACCAAAGAAAGTGGTAGTAAGGCAACTCGTGATCGCCTTCTCCAGTAAAAATATAAATATAGTCGATATTCTAACGAATCGGCACTAAAACTTCTTGTTTCTTTGTCATTTTATTAAATTAGAAGTACTCGATTATTTTTTGTTCAAATGCTTCTTCGGCTAGCATCGTATTTAAAAGACTAGCAAAAGAGACTTCCAAGCTCCGAATTTCATCTCTTTTATCGACGTTTAACTGGTAGTTATCAATTTCATTAGCACCTGCATATAGACCAACACGCCCTAAGTTAGAATTGAACTCCCCGATTAACACTCTTTCATTATCTTGATACTTATACAGCTCTGCCGTCACGATAAGACAATGTTCTGCTGAAGCTGGCGCCAAACCTAACGTTAACACAGACCCAGTATAACTTAAGTTTTTAGCTGCTGAAGCTAAACCTCCTAAGCATGCACCGCCATCTGGCATAGCCGTTAAAATATTCAGATAGAAGCTGGCATTCTGTTCATCTATTTCAGGGTTATCATTTTGAACCCCTGCCTCATCAAGCTCAACATTAGCTTTCGCTTCTACAACTATAAAACCATATTGTTGTGCAACTAACTCAGCAAGTTGCCTCACTTCTTGAGCATTTTGATGCAAGGTAAAAATACTACCAATGGTCTGAGAAGTCAGTTGGATATCATCACCTTCAATAACTAATTGTACGCCTTGAATAGATGATCGATCTACTGCTTCAATTATTTGATGCACATCAGAAGCTGAAGAAGAGCATGCAGACAAAACGATACAGAGCGCAAAAGAAAACAAGAGCGTTTTTATTGTATTCATGAAATCAAACCTAAACGTGTGAAGAGCTGACATACTACCATAGCTATTTATTGTGTTTTGCAGACCCTATCAACTATAGATCAACCCGCATAAATTAAAAAAGTGACCGCATGAACCAGCTTTTCTGCAAGTCGTCTTTACAACCCCAGTATTGTTCACTGTATCGCTTAGCCCTCGCCTCAACTTTTTTTGCGACTTTTTTCAGCCAAGGTTTTTTATGGTATGAGCCACGTCGATAACCACCATGACCTTCGTGATAATTTAAGTACTGCGCATACGCATCCCATTTTGAAATTTTATTTATTCGGTTACTTCTACTCATATACCAACCAATGAAGTCAACGGCATCTTCAAAGTCATCTCTATCTGAAAAAAAACTTCCTGCATCATCAACATACTCACCCCATACTGGCGTTTTTGCTTGTGAGTAACCGTAAGCATCGCTAGCCCGGCCAATTGGAATAATCCATAAAAAATATTCCATTGGCGGCGCGGCATCAGCCTTAAAAGAAGACTCCTGATACATAATAGCCATTGGGATATGAATAGGTGTCCCCCAGCGCTCTCTTGACGCTTGAGCAGCTTCGAACCAATCTCTTTTTTCGTTAAAAATTTCACAAATATTTTCAGTATTCTTAGGAGATGTGCTCGCACAACCAACCAGCATGAGAGGTAATAAAATAAGTATTATAAAAATTTCATATCGCATTGGATTGACCTTGGCGCTTTAATTTTCCAGCATGCCAAATATACATAGCGAGTAATTGCAATAATAAAAAGGGCAATGCAATTAACACAAGATTTTCCCACCCAAAATTATAGATAATGGC
>JBLHVH010000214.1:0-5702 GCA_047628385.1 Oleiphilaceae bacterium | reverse complement strand
AGTCTGCTTTTATTCCTGACCACCAACATGATAGTCTGCTTCTGACACATCAGCGACATAAGTCGCTGATGTGTTGAGCATCTCAAATCTCGATGTTTTCAGACATTTCAAGAGCGTCATCAACTTCTACTCCCAGATACCTAACTGTACTTTCAAGCTTTGTATGTCCAAGTAATATTTGAACAGCTCGAGGGTTTTTGGTTTGTTTGTAAATGAGCGTAGCTTTAGTTCGTCGCATCGAATGGGTTCCATAGATCGATGGATCAAGTCCTATCATCGCCACCCAATTTTTTACCAGCCTGGCATATTGCCGGGTAGTTATATGGGTGGAAGATTGGCACCTGTTAGGAAATAGATAGCCTTGCACGCGTGAGATACTAGCTTTGCTCTGACCAATCGATGGCAAAGCCAACCCCTATAATAAAACCTATGCTCGGGTTGTCATTGGCTAGCGCTGGTACAACCCAACCCGCCTGACTAAACTCAAGAAGTCCAATCTGTTCTCCTGAATAACCGTAGCTACTTTGAAGAAAATTAATAGCAGATTGAACTTCTTGTTGGCGCTGTTGCATCGACTGCGTTAGCTAATCTCCCGTTGAGTTTCCGACACCTGGTTTATCCCAGCTAAAAATAGCAAAGCCTTGACTTTGCAATCGCCTCCATATTAATGGGTAGTAGCCATAAGCAGCATATTCTAGCGGAGCATCTCCATGCACAAATAAAATAACAGCTCTTGGCTTGCCTTTATCTGGCAGTAAATAGTGCGCTGAAAGAGAATCCTCGCCATTTGTAAATGTCACTTTTTTGGCTTCGGCTGCATTAATTAACATTGAGGCTAAAACAAGTGCCGTCAATAAATAGCGTTGTAGTTTAATCATATTTTTTATCTAGATAAAATTTAGTAAGGTAGCTAATAAATATATAACACCGAGTTCAACTGTGAATGATGTGCCTTCATTATGAGCCATCATTTATCTATAGAGATTGATTGAGAGCTTTACCATTCATATTTAGTTATACATGCCGTTGCATTAGTCATTTTAATAGTTTAAAACTTGTAGGCTAAACCAATTGATGTGGTAATGAAGTCCTCATCATAAAAATTAATGTTTGAATCATTTTCCTCATATTTAGCTATCGCAATAAACGTAGTATTTTCCCAATTAAACGGTCGTGCATAACTATAAAAAGCAGTTACGCCCAAATTCGTATCATCTTGCGTCTTATCAAAAACGGGATTAGACGTATCGTAGTCCGACTGACCGACATTTATGCTAGTCACTAATAGACTTCTTTCAGAAAGCTGACTGATTAAAGCTAGTTTAAAATCAACTTTATCGAATGACATCGCATCACCTTTGCCATCGCCTTGAGTAAAAGTAAGGGCCGGTTGAATAACAAACGTGTCAGATGTCGCGTAAGTGTATTCGAAATAAGCTTGATGATAAGTGATGTCGCGTTGCAAAAGTAATTGCTGTGTAGGTGTTAGGGATAGGCCTGCCTGTTGACCACTACGTTCATTTTCGTAATCAGATTCCCCCCATGTATATTGGGCAGTCAAAGGTTGGGAAAATAAATTTTCAACACGAATGCGTGCTCCTTGCGAATCAACATCAGTAGCATCGCGTTTTGTATTGGTCAGAAAAGGATCTTCCCATGCTTCGGATGCAGATAAATATGGAGTATAGGCTATAGTATACGTTGTGCCATTAGCTATCTCATGCGCTAAGCCTAGCTCAGCATTGATGTCGCCCAACACCACATCAGCTTTACTGTTACCCAAGAAAAATTGAGTTTTTTTACTGGGTAAAGTATAAGACCATCGAGCTAGAGGAAATATGATTCCTTGAGTTTTTTCTTTGCCATTATTTTTTAAATCTTTAGTGATTGCGTTACTTTTATCGGTATTTCTTTGTGAGGTCCCTGAATATATGCCTGAATTTAAACTCAGGGTGAAATCAAATCCGGACTCTTGCGCTAAATCTGCAAAACAAGTGCCAGATGAGAGAATGAGACTAACAGCAAAAAATTTATGAACAGCGTGCGACATAATACTTACCTTTGGATAATTGTTAATATTTATAAATGATGAAGTGAACACTAAATCAGTCTTTGGATTAATAAAGCGACAATTAGGCTCACAGTTAAACGAGAATTTATACACGAGATAGAAATTCTGACTGCCTATTTATCTGCAGTTTTTAGCGTGCTAATATTGGGTTTCCAACCTGGACGTCCAAACACATAGCGTAATTTATGTGATGTATTTTTCGCCTTAACTGTGTCCTCATATATCGATCGAAATTCATGAAAGTTGATCGTCAACGTATTTGATGAGCCAAGTTGATGGGTGATGCCGTACAATGGCTTTTCAATTTCAGTTTGATAAGTTCCGAAAATTCTGTCCCATAGAATAAGTATTCCTCCATAATTTTTATCGAGATAAGTCGAGTTAATGGCGTGGTGAACTCGGTGTACTGACGGGGTGTTAAAAATGCCATCGAGCCATCCAAGCTGCCCAACTTTTTCGGTGTGAATCCAAGTTTGATATACAACGACAATTAATAACGACGCCAAGATTTGAAGCGCATCAAACCCTATAAGAAGCAGGGGAATAAAAAATATCCACTCGTATAAACTTTCCAGCCAAGACAAGCGGAGTGCCGTCGTTAAGTTGTATTCTTGAGAAGAATGGTGGACGCTGTGGACAGCCCAAAGGACACGTCTCTCATGTTCAATTCTATGCATCCAGTAGTACGTGAAGTCCACACAAACGACAGCGAGTATCCAGCTCCACCAAGTCACAGGAATCTTTGAGAAGGCAAACTGCTCGGTAGTGAAAAATCCGATGATAAAGATGGCACCTATGATCGTGTTATCCAGAATACGATTACCAATTTCAATGGTAATGTTCGCTATTGTTTCCTGCCACCCAAGGCGTCGCTTTGTTGAGATGTCGAAGATCGTCTCAATAATTGTGAGTACATAAAAGGTAACTCCAATTACGGCTATTATTGTAAAAAAATCACTATATTCTGATATACGCGTGTCAAATTCGGTCATGAGAGGTTCTCGTGCTATATTTCATTTTAATTTTTAGAGATGCGGGCAAGGGCTCTCGCATTAACTCTAATGAGCGCAGTCTACCGTTGCTCTGCAAAGTTTTGATGGAGGCTTTATGGAGATAGTGTGGAGATGCCAAAAAAATTCAAGCTTGTAGATTAAGAGTTTTCATACAGTTAGAAATTACGCAAGGCAAATGGTCTTATACTTTCAAATAGTTAACTTAACGCACGTTTAATAGGCGGGCAGACGCAAAGCATTTATGAATAATTCTCTAATACTTGTGGTTGAGGACGAACCAGAAATCTCAGCAATAATTGTCTCTTATCTAGAAGCCGCTGGATTTCGCACTATTCAAGCATTCGATGGTGAGCTGGCTTACAAGAGGTTCCAGCAATTAAATCCTGATCTTATTCTTCTTGATATCAAAATCCCCAAATGCGATGGCATCGATGTATTGCGTGATATCCGAAGAATTTCAAGCACCCCAATTATTATGCTGACAGCAATGGCGGAAGACATCGAAAAAATTTCTGCGTTACGGCTTGGGGCTGATGATTACATTTTAAAGCCATTCAACACTCTTGAAGTCGTAGAAAGAGTAAAGGCGGTGTTACGTCGTACAAAAGGTTTTAAAACTGACGAATGTATAGTGCGAGTAGGTATGCTTGATATAGATTCAAGTGCCCATGCGGTGTTCGTCTGTAAAGGCGATGAAAAAAGCATACTGCCTTTAACGCATACTGAATTTTCTTTAATAGCCCATATGTCTGCTGCCCCGCGACGCGCCTATAGTCGCTCAGAACTTATCGATGCCTGTCTTCCCGAGGGGGAAGCGCTGGAGCGGACTATTGACAGTCATGTTTCAAATGCTAGGAAAAAGTTAGAAATGGTCGGCGCTAGAGGATTTCTTCAAAACGTAAGGGGTGTCGGCTATCGACTAGAGCCGCTGTTATGATTTATAAACGCTTTCACCTTCGCACGCAACTTTCAATAGCGATGATCCTCACCTCGGTGATGGCTCTAGCAATTTTCATAATAGGAATGCTTGGATTTTATATTTACGTTCAAGAGCGTTGGATCGAGAGTTTAAGCGTCGCCAACCGTGAAACGTTAAAAGCGCTTGTCGAGAATGAGAGTGTAGATGTCGAAGCATTGACCACCTTAGTCAATGTTTTTTCAATATCTTGGGCCGAAGGCTATGCCATTAAAGAAATTACGGCATTGCTGATCTTTGTTTCATTTGCGATTGTTTGTTCGATTTTTATTGGAATAATGGTGGCGCGACGTCTTAGTCACCCGATTGAATCGGTAACCCACGCTGCCCTAAAAGTCGCCAGTGGCGAGTTTAGTTATCAGCTGGATGTCAAAGTAGCGATGTCTCTAGAAGCACATGACCTGCTGCTTTCGTTCAATAAAATGACACGCTATTTAGAATCTGCCGAACGCGAGTCAACAGAATCGGCTGCCGCAATTGCTCATGAGTTGCGTACTCCATTGACAGTATTAAGGGGACGTCTTCAAGGAATGTCTGATGGTACTTTTCAGGCTTCATCAGACTTACTTGAAGCTTTAGTTGGTCAAGTCGATACCCTTTCTTACATTGTCACTGACCTCGAAACAATTTCACGCCTTGATTCTGGCCGTTTAAAATTTGAAGAAGGCGCAATTAACCTAGCTGATATTGCGCGTTCTGTTGTAACAAGTACAGCACCAGATATTGAAATTAATGGAACTGTTTTGGAACATGACCTTAAGCCTGCTCAAGTCAGAGGCGATGGAGCACGGATACGCCAAGCCCTAAACGCCCTTATCGAAAACGCCAGACAGTATGCGGCAATAGGAAAATACGTCAGAGTAGAGACTGGCGTCAAAGGCAATTATGGTTACCTTAAAGTAATGGACAGTGGCCCTGGAATCAGCAAAAAAAATCGTGAAAGAGTGTTTGATCGATGGTGGAGAGCCGAAGGATCTAGGTCTCGTGTTGCTGGGGGCTCAGGTCTTGGTTTATCGGTTGTTAATGCCATTGCTCGCGCCCACAGCGGCGATGTCAAAGTTTTTGATGGGGTTGATGGCAAAGGTGTTAGTTTCGTTATATTCATCCCTTTGATGAATGCACCTGACTAAATCCATTCATTGCTCAAAAGCAATATCGAATATAGTGGCTCAAATATAGCGGGGCAGGTCTCAACTGTAAAAATTCACCCAAGGTTAAAAGCACGTTAGATGCCAGTAATGCCTGTTTTTTTTGAAATTCAAACAAACTCATGTCTGCTTTTGGCACAGAACGGAAGTTAGAGTCTGGCTATTGCTGGGCTTTTATATGGTCTGCTGTTGAGCGGTGAGCAGCCTATTAGCTTAAAATGGGGGTTACTTCGGTAGTTGACCCTTTTCGGTCATTAGATATCCGTAACTATTTCGATTCAATAGCAGACATAAAAAGCCTCTTTGCCAAATAATACGATTATAATAAAACAACCGAAATATACGGCGAACGAAATATACGGCCTTCCGCCGTAGATTAAGCGGGTAGGTTACACGGAGGTTATATCGAAGTATGAATGTTTTTCTAATAGTTGCAGGTACATTAAGTGCAGTTGCTGCAATTTTACATTTAGGTTGTATTTACTTTGGTGCTT
>JBLHVH010000213.1:0-5720 GCA_047628385.1 Oleiphilaceae bacterium | reverse complement strand
CCGCCCAGTGACATAATATTGGCATTCAAGCCCTGATGATACATAACGATAAATGCCACCAAAATACCCACAGGCAAACTAATAATGACGACCAAGGAAGAACGAAAATGGAACAGAAAAACGGCACAAATGATGGTAACAACAATAAACTCTTCCACAAGTTTCTCGAACAAATTATCGATCGCAGAGCCGATAAGAATTGAACGATCATAAGTCGTGACGATTTCAACCCCTTCAGGTAAACCTGTTTTTAATTCCTCCAATTTTACTTTGACGTTATCAATGACCTTTTGAGCATTTTCACCAAAACGCATAACAACAATACCGCCGACCACCTCACCTTCACCGTCTAACTCAGCAATGCCTCTTCGCATTTGCGGGCCTAAACGAATACTCGCCACATCTTTAAGCATCAATGGCGTGCCTTTCTCATTTAGCCCTAGTGGAATATTTTCAATATCTTCAACGCTTTGCAGGTAACCACTCACACGCACCATATATTCAGCTTCAGCCATCTCAATGACAGATGCGCCGGTCTCTTGATTGGCTTTTTTAACCGCCATACCGATGTGTGAAAGCGGTATGTTATAAGCGCGCAATAGATTTGGGTCGACTTCAATTTGATATTGCTTGACCATACCACCTACCGTGGCAACTTCTGAAACACCAGGCACTGTTTGTAGTTCATACTTTAAAAACCAGTCTTGAATACTGCGTAATTCCGCTAAGTCATGCTGCCCTGTTTTATCGACCAATGCGTAGAGATAAACCCAACCTACCCCTGTCGCATCTGGCCCTAACTGTGGTTTCGCTGAGCTGGGTAATTCACCTGCCACTTGATTTAAATATTCAAGCACTCGTGATCTGGCCCAGTAGAGGTCGGTACCATCTTCAAAAATCACATAAACATAAGAGTCGCCAAAGAAAGAAAAGCCTCGAACAGTCATCGCACCGGGCACCGAAAGCATCGCCGTGGTAAGTGGATAAGTGACCTGATCTTCAACTACTTGTGGCGCTTGCCCCGGATAACTCGTTTTAATGATGACTTGTACATCAGATAAGTCGGGAATCGCATCGATTGGCGTATTGCGCACCGAGAATGCACCATAACCAATCAATATAGCCGTTGCGAGTAAAACAAAAAAACGGTTAGTAATTGACCAGCGAATAATTGCGACAACCATTATTTCGTCTCCTTATTTATCGCCATAATCAAGTAATTAAAGTCTTTGTTTTTTTGCACCTCAAATTGAATCATATCCCCTTCTTGAATTTTATTAAGGTCAACAGATTCAGATACCTGGAAGTCCATTTTCATCGTTGGCCAATCCCACTCAGGGATAGGGTCATGCGTTAAATTGACCATACCAGCCATAATTTTGTTAACTCTCCCGTTGGTTCGCACTAAATTTGAAGCTGTAGCCTCGTCAATATTACTCATATCCATTGACGACTCGCCTTGCTCCAATCGTGCAAGTTCTGCATCAATATTTGATTCAGAATCAATCAAAAACTGAGCAGATGTAACCACGCGATCGCCTTCGCTTAGTCCCTTTAAAATTTGGATACGCCCACCAAGCTCTGCTAAATTTGTAGCATTGCCATCTACTGATAAAATAATACCTTCTAATCCGGCTTCAACTAACACCGATTTGTACATACCATCACCCAGAGCTTTCACTACGCGAGTATGATTTCCTGCTTTTATAAGGGCTTGCTTGGGTATGGAAAGAGAAGTTTCTTCATTTCTACTTAAAACTCGCAAGTTTGCTAGCATGTTTGGTTTCAAAAAGTGATCTGGATTATCGATACGAACACGGATAGAAAGTGTGCGGGTTTTAGGGTCTAGCTGAGGATAGATGTAACTCAAAGAGCCATTCCAAGTTTTACCAGGCATCGCATTTAACTGGATCTCAACATCTTGCCCTTTTTCGACTAAATAAGACTGACGTTCAAAAACTTCGCCTACGACCCAAACTGAATCAAGAGACCCAACCGACAAAATTTCTGTCGAAGGCACTATATACATCCCTTGCCTAACGTTCAGGTCAATAATCACCCCATCCTGTTCTGCAATCACTTTGACTCGCTGGTCTACCTTTCGGCGTTGCTTGAGACGTTTAGCATGATGTTCATCTAAACCTAGCGAAAATAAACGAGACTTTGAAGCTCTAATGAGGTTTTTATTACTACTACGTAAAGCAGCCAAATACTCTTCTTGCACATTGACTAAAACTGGCGAATATAACTCATACAAGGTTTGTCCTTTTTTCACAGAGTCGCCTGCTGACGAGACATTTAAAACTTCAATCCAGCCTTCTACACGGCTATGTATATGTGATATTTTACTTTCGTCAAACTCAATGGTACCCACTGTTTCTACCGGCATAATCAATGGCGCGTTGGTTACTAGTGCAACTTTAACACCAAGATTATTCTCTACTACGGATGATATTTTCACTGAACCTTCTTCACCTGCATTTTCATACACAGGTACTAGATCCATGCCCATTGGTGATTGCCCTGGCGCATCGCGTTGATAATTTTTATCCATCGGAGCAACCCAATATAACGGTGTCGGCTCTATACTATTCTCACTAGTTTTTGTTGCGCTAGCGGTATATAAATTTAAATGATCAGCATATAAACCACCTATCAATATGCCAACAATTAACATGACAAGAGAAATAATGAATAGTTTCATTGTACTGCGCCTACTTTACTGGGGATTGATGAGATGGTTCGGGCTTGACTAGGAATCCAATAATGTAGTTTTGATAACATTTTTTGTTGATTCACTAATATTCTTTGATGTTTTAACCGTGCATTTTGCTCCTTTAAAAAGACCCTCAATGTACGATTGAAGTCAAAATTTCCAGATTGATATGCAATTAACACGCTGTTTTTTTGTTGATACAAGGTGGGTAATATTTTTAATTCATATAGTTTGCTTTGTTCAAGAGATTTGAGATATTTTTGATGCACATTCATATACTCAAACACCATATTTTTCAATGCAGCTGCTCTCGCGCTCTCGGCCGATAACCGACGTTTGTGGGCGGAACGTACTTTGCTATCTTGACCTGCTTTTGAAAATAGTGGAATCTGGAGACTCACCCCTGCACTGAAGAAATCTGGACGATCAGAACTGTCAGAGTTCTCACCACTTCGTAAGCCATAACTTGCCTCTAGGCTCCAGCGAGCAGCATATGATTGTTCTGCTAACTTAATATTCTGAGTAGAAATATGGATAGCATGTGATTTATGCATAATATCAGGGTGTATTTCCAATTTAACCTTGAGCTTGTCGATTGACTCCTCTTGAAAATAAAAACTATTAAAAGACATATCTAAATCCCAAGGATTAATATTTTCCTGTGCCAAGATATTTATTTGACTGCGAAACTCTAAGAAATTTTGTTGCGCATCAATGCGCTTTTCCTCTAGTTGAATCATTTCTAACTCGACCCCAAGAATATCACTTTGATCTCGCGCACCTACTTCATACAAAGACTGCGTAACATCCAAAACTTGTTTTAAGAAAACCACATCTTCATCTAATATCAATATGGTTTTTTGCCAATAGAATGCTTCAAACCAAGCTTGTTCTGCAGACCTTTTTAAGCGCAACCATTGCCGATCCTGCATGGTATATTTCATCTCGGATTTCATGGATAAGGTGTCGTGCTTAATACTTAAAGTATCCCCCGCTGGAATTGCTTGACGAATACCAAAACGCAGCTGTGTCATTGGCTCTTGATTAAATTTAAACGTGTCGGTCGGCAAATTTTGTGCGGCAATAAATAAGGTAGGGTCAGGAAAATAATTATTAGATTCAGCTTCATCAAGGTCAGCCAGAGCATCATAGTCAAAACGAACTAATGAAAGATTACTTCCCTTTATCGTCAAAAGGGCATCATTTAAACTCAAGGTTTTAGGTGGCTTTTTTAACTCGCCCACTTCTTCAGCAATGAGTTGAGATGACACAAGAATTAGGGCGCAGAGTACTGTTATATGCAATTGTGCATTAACTATACGAGAATAAAGCATGTTTTCCGCCTGAAGTATTCAGCTGAATTGAAACGATAATATGCAGTTTCTATTACTGCAAATTGTCTACTACGTAAAAAACTTAGCGTTGTGCTAAATTAATTTAGTATTAAACAATTGGCGGAGGAAAACTTGGAGAGGATACGAAGCTGAGATAGTGAACGCGAAGGTAGATGAACGAAAAGGTTGATAGTACGAATTGAGATTTATATGAACTGACTGCAGCGGAAGTAGTATGACAGCTAGAAGCATCACATTGGCAAGCCTCTCCACAACAATCGGCTGGATTATCAGTATTTTCTGAAAAACTCGTCGAATTATCTTCATGACAACTAGCCTGCTTTTCAGCATCACCGTTAGCTGTTGAAGACACAGTCGAAACCATAGCAGAGTGAACCATAGATTCGTTTTTATCAGAAAACAGGGCATCCGCCGAGACGATAGTCGGATTCAAACACATCGCTAGAATTAGTAGCAAATGCTGAATTTTGGATGTTAATTTTATATTCATATCCTAAACTTTGTCAGATATTTCTATTTTATACAAGTAACCATCCATTTATTCTTGAAACGGTGAGGTTAAAGAATAGGCTAAGTATTTAATGGCACTGACATAAGACTTTAATACTATTAAAGTCATGGATGAATAAAGTAAATCCAAATACTGCACATTGCTTGAAACTTTGTTGAGGCTTTTAGAAATAAGTAAGGATCATTTAGCTTAGCCTTATAATTGACCTGACTAAGTCACATAATCAACTCAGAATGCATAATAAAATCAAACACTATTTACCATTCATATGAAAAATTCACTATAAAACCATTAGAGACTAGATGAAAATATGTACCCACCAGAACACCATATTGAAGAAGAGCTTCAAAAAATATATCGCGTGATAGAAACGTTTAGCTTTGCCACTATTATTTCACGCACTGAAGATGACTTAATAGTGACACAAATCCCATTGATACTTGATCGAGAAAAAGGGGTGCATGGCTCGCTAATCGGTCACATTGACAAAAACAACCCTCATACTCAATATTTAAACAATATGAAC
Source organism: Oleiphilaceae bacterium (assembly GCA_047628385.1). Taxonomy (GTDB): domain Bacteria; phylum Pseudomonadota; class Gammaproteobacteria; order Pseudomonadales; family Oleiphilaceae; genus PZPK01. The sequence goes on along the minus strand of JBLHVH010000213.1, from coordinate 612 downwards.
ATCTCTGTTATTTTTCATGGCCCCAATACCTATATTTCACCAAATGTGTATGAATCAGCGCAGCTCCCAACTTGGAATTCAATTTCAGTGCATATTAAAGGTCGGGTCAATATCATTGAATCTGTCGAAGCTGTGCGTGATTCTATTATTAATATGACCTTACACCTAGAAGATGGTGAAGCGCCGTATGTGCTTGAAAAAAATGATGCAAAAATGGCAGGGTTTCTAAATCATATAGTCGGCTTTAATATTGAAATTAAAGATATTATTGGTCGGTTCAAATTATCTCAAGATAAAAGCCCATGCGATACTGAGCTAGCAAAGCAACATCTTATTTTGAAAAATAAAATAGGCTATGAAGATGTCATCAATTTTGTTATTTAAGGTGCTCTACAATAAGTGTGATTCAATAAATAACGGCGTTTTTAAAACCGTACTCAAGGAGCGTGGATTTTGTTCTCGCGTGATAGAAAATTGCTTAAATAGTCGCCGTACCGTATGGGACGACCCTTTTAAGTCAGGTCGAAATGATACGAAAAATTTAGCGTAAACAATCGAAATTCATTCGCCGCTTAAACTCGTCATATTAATGCTAGGCTCTAATGATTGTCA
>JBLHVH010000212.1:0-5769 GCA_047628385.1 Oleiphilaceae bacterium | reverse complement strand
AACATACTACGATGCTATAATTATTGGCGCTGGTCTTGCTGGCATTACAACTGCAGCTGCTTTCGCAGAAAAAGGCTTGAAGGTTGCTCTAATTGACCAAAGAGACCGCCCTGTTAGCGGTGCAAGTGGCCAATCTCAGTTAGCACTATACGTAAAGCTTCCAACCGAAATCAATAAAACCTCCGACTTCATTTCGCACTGTACTTTTTTTAGTCAGCGATATTTTGATGAAAAACAAAACCAATATCCTAACGATAGTTTTTGGAACAAAACAGGTTTACTGCAACTGGCTTGGAACGAGAAAGAACAAGAGCGACATAATAAGTTTTTACAAAATAATTACTACCCATCCAAATTTGTCAGAGGCGTCTCTGGACATGAAGCTAGTAAAATAAGTGGGCTTAACATAGACTCTAATGGTCTTTGGTTTGAGAATTCAGGGTGGTTGGAGCCTACTACATTCGCTAAGGTTTCGCTTGAAAGTCCGTTAATTTCATTTTTTACCCAGACAAAAATAAATAATATTACACGACTCGAAACTGAAAAACTGTGGTCAGCAGTTATTAAGACTGAATCGGAAAAAGAAGGTTCAAAAACACAAACTAACTTTCAAGCGGAATATTTAATTATTGCGAATTCAAATGATGCAAAGCATTTTGAACAACTCCAACACATTCCCTCAAAACCGTTAAAAGGTCAAGTCACTTCAATTTATTCAGAATCACTTAAGCCAAGTAAAACAATCCTATGCGGGGAAGGCTATTTATGCCCTCCCATCAATAACTGGCATCATTTTGGTGCTACGTTTGACTTAGGTAATGTAGACGAAAAAACATATCCTGCTGGCGACTTAAAAAATGTAGCAAGTATCCATAAATGGCTCCCTGCTTGGTTGCCTGACAATACCGATACGAACAAACTAACAGAAGAAAATAAACTAACATCCAACACTGGTCTCCGCTGCACTACGCCTGATTACATGCCGATTGTTGGCCGCGTACCTATCTATGATGAGATGCTAAATCGCTTTGCAGGCCTTAGAAAGGATGCAAAAAGCTGTAAAAATATTTATGGAAGTTATTACCCTAATCTTTTTATAAACATTGGGCATGGCTCTAAAGGCTTGGTCACCACCCCTATTGCTGCTGAGCTATTAAGCGCCTTGGTGACAGGGAGCCCTAATCCTTTTAATGTTAGCCAATCAACAATCATAGCGCCCGCTCGTTTTATCATTAGACATTTAAAACAAGGCAAAATTTAGATAGCTAGTCCCTAGGTGGTGGCGGTGGCGCTAACACTTCACGAGAACCATTGTGACCTGCCGTACTGACCACCCCCGCCTGTTCCATTGCTTCGACAAGGTTAGCTGAGCGGTTATAGCCTATTTTAAGTTTACGTTGCACTGAAGAGATAGACACTCGTCGCGCTTCTGTCACAAATGAAACTGCTTGGTCGTAGAGTGCATCCCGCTCATTATCAGCATCATCTGAGAATGCAGCCGCCGCGGGATCATTACTGTCTCCACCCGTCAGCACTTCTTCAAGATAGTTTGGCTGCCCACGCAACTTCCATGCATCAACAACCGCATGAACCTCATGATCATCGACAAACGCCCCATGAACCCTAATAGGAACACTAGTGCCAGGCGGCATGTACAACATATCACCGTGGCCCAATAACTGTTCAGCGCCACCTTGGTCAAGTACAGTGCGTGAGTCAATTTTTGATGATACTTGAAAAGATATCCGTGTCGGTACGTTCGCCTTGATCAGGCCAGTAATAACATCCACCGAAGGACGCTGTGTGGCAAGAATTAAATGAATACCTGCGGCTCGAGCCTTTTGTGCAATTCGAGCAATAAGTTCTTCAACTTTTTTTCCCACAATCATCATCATATCGGCAAATTCATCGATAATAACAACGATGAATGGCAGCGTCTCTAATTCAGGTCGATGCTGTTCTTCATCTAAAACATGGAGATCAGGGGTCCAAAGCGGATCAAGTAGAGGCTCACCTTTCTCAACCCCTTCTTTAACTTTACGGTTATAGCCAGCTACGTTTCGAACTCCCATCGCTGCCATTAATTTATATCGACGTTCCATTTCAGCAACACACCAACGAAGTGCATTTGCAGCCTCTTTCATATCGACTACGACTGGCGTTAATAGGTGTGGAATACCATCATAAATAGATAATTCCAACATCTTGGGGTCAACCATGATAAAGCGCACCTCTTCGGGTGTCGCTTTAAATAACATACTTAAAATCATGCTATTAACGCCAACAGATTTACCCGAACCTGTTGTACCCGCAACCAATAAATGCGGCATTTTTGCAAGATTTACGACAACAGGGTTGCCGGCAATATCATTTCCCAATGCCAAAGTAACCGGAGACTCACTGTCATCATAATCTTTAGACAGCAAAACTTCGCTAAAACGAACAATTTCACGGTGTTCATTCGGTATTTCTATACCGACAACTGATTTACCCGGTATTACCTCTACTACGCGAACACTCATCACAGCGAGAGATCTTGCTAAATCTTTTGCTAAGCCACTAATTTTACTTACTTTCACACCTGGTGCAGGTTGAATTTCAAACCGCGTGATAACTGGCCCAGGATTAACCTCGACAACTTTGATAATAACACCAAAATCTTCGAGTTTTTCTTCTAACAATTTAGACATATGCTCGAGCATTTCTTTAGAAAACCCTAGTTCTTTGTTAACGACCGCAGGGTCAAGTAAAGAAATTGAAGGCAAAGGTCCTTCTGAAGCAATAAACAAACTTCCCTGTTTTTCATCTTCTAAACGTTTACTAGTCTTATTTTTTTTAACAAATGGAGATATTTTTATATCTGTTTGATTATTGTCTTTTGCAGCTATCTGTTTTTTATTCGCTTTAACCTGCGCGGATTCACTAAATCTAGGCTCTTCTTTTACAGGTTCATCAATACCCCTCGAAGAAACAACAAGCTTTTGCTTAACACTAGACACTTTGGATGCAATTGATTTAAACGCAGAGAAATTGCTATCTTTCTGGGCGCTAGAGTTACCAGATGACGTATTAATAACCACTTTTTGGCTTTCAGCTTTTCGTTGAACTTCTTTACCTTCTAATTTTAGCTGTCGTTTATCGCGATACCGGTCCCACAAATTTAGCAGAAATTTATACAGCTTTTCGTATAAAGTAATAGTGGTTGCGCCCGTTCGGTCCATTAAACCTAACCATGAAATACCGGTAAATATTGTTAAGCCAATGAGTAACATTGACACCAGCAATAATGTACTGCCCGATAAGTTAAGTGCTTGGTCCATTTTTTCAGCCAATTCTGAGCCGATCACACCCCCCGAGACGTCATCTAAGCCTGAAATAGAATATAGCGCTAAAAGACCCGTCGCACCTAACACTGTCATGATGAAACCAACGACACGTATACAGAACATTGGCCAATGAAAAGTTTTTCGCTGTCGTCTATTTTTAAACAAAATAGCAGCGCGATAACCAATAAGTAATGGGAATAGATAAGAAACGTAACCAAAGAAATACAACAGTACATCGGCAAACCATGCACCTGCACGACCACCATAATTAGACGCAACCGCGTTTGAACCGGTACTTGCCCAACCTGGGTCTTGGGCACTATGTGAGACAAGAGCCATGACTAGAAAGATACATAGGGCAACAGTTAAAATCAGCCCACCTTCTCGCGCGCCCTGTGAAAGGTAAGCCTGAAAGTGATGGTGATCTGTTGTATTTGGGGAGCCAGTTTTGCTCATAGTAGGGGTATCAAACTCAAAAAAACAATACGTATTTAAAAAAATACAAACTAAAACCTAAGTATCTTAATTATTGACGAAACAATCTTTACATCATCATTATATTATAGAAAAGTTTTAGAAAATGTCCTTAATTATTTGAAATGTAAGGAAGCTTCAAGAAACTCAGGCCAGTGCATCAAGACCTTTTTCTAAATCTTTAATGATATCGTCAACATTCTCAAGCCCCACTGACACGCGAATCAAATTATCAGTAATGCCGACATGTATTCGGTCTTCATTCGTCAAGCGACCATGCGTTGTCGTTGCAGGATGGGTAATTGTACTCTTTGTATCGCCCAAATTTGCAGTAATAGAAATAAATTCAACGCTATCTATAAATCGCCATGCTGCTGATTTATCGCCTTTAATCCTAAAAGATAATACACCACTTCCGGCACTTTGCTGACGCATAGCCAGTTCATACTGCGGGTGACTAGGCAACCCTGAATAAAATACTTTCTCAACGCGATCCTGACTTTCTAACCAAGTGGCAATTTTTAAAGCACTTTCAGAATGCGCCTTCATCCTTATGCTTAAAGTTTCCAAGCCCTTTAGAAACACCCATGCATTAAAGGGACTTAGCGTTGGACCACCCGATCTTAGAAAACCATAAACTTCATCCATCAATTCATTCGAACCTATGACAACCCCACCAAGACACCTCCCTTGGCCATCAATATACTTTGTCGCGGAGTGAATAATCACATCTGCTCCCAGCTCAAGTGGCCGTTGCAAAATAGGGGTACATAAGCAATTATCAACAATTAACAATGTACCTTTTGAGTGTTTTCCTTGATGTGCAATTTTTGCAAGACGCTCTATATCAACGACTTCACACAGTGGGTTCGAAGGCGTTTCTAAAAATAAAAAACGAGTCTTTGGTGTTAAGCTTTTTGACCATTGATCGTAATCAATTAAGTCGACAAAGCTAACGGTAACACCAAACTTTTTAACGTATTTTTCAAGCAATACATTCGTGGTACCAAACACACTCCTTGAACAAATTATATGATCGCCTTGTTCAAGCAATGCAAAGCAAGTAGACATAATTGCAGCCATGCCAGAAGCAGTCGCTACCGCTCGCTCTCCACCTTCCATACTCGCAATTCTAGCTTCAAACATAGAGACAGTAGGGTTAGTAAAGCGAGCATATATATTTCCAGGCTCATCTCCGGCAAAACGTGCTGCGGCTTGTTCCGCAGAATTGAAGACAAAACTTGATGTAGGAAAAATAGCCTCACTATGTTCCAATTCTGGGCTTCGGATCTGCCCGGCTCTAACAGATAATGTTTCAATTGAAACACCGTCTAAATTTGGAGTCGGTATCAGTCCTTCAGGCTTAGTAATATTGGCCATCATCTTTCCTATAAAATTAACTAGAACACATCAGCTACACTGAACCAAATACCTAAGCATCGTTATGCAAATCAATCACTGAATCATCTTCTTCATCTTCTTCTTCTATATGTTTCTTTTTCTTTTTCTTCTCGCTTCTAGCTTTTTCCAAGCGGTCTAAATATGCCTCCGATATGTCTCCAGTCACATATTGACCATTAAAAACAGAACAATCAAACGCTTCAATATGCTCATTACCTTCTTGAGCACACTCGATAAGGTCTTCTAGATCTTGATAAACAAGCCAGTCAGCACCGATTAAGTTTTTAATTTCTTCTACGGTTTTATCATGTGCAATCAATTCACTTTTTGCAGGCATATCGATACCATAAACATTTGGGTACCTAACCTCAGGAGCCGCTGAAGCAAAATAGACACTTTTGGCACCTGCGTCTCTTGCCATTTGCACGATCTCACGACAGGTTGTACCACGGACAATAGAGTCATCAACAAGCATGACGTTCTTGTCTTTAAATTCTAATTCAATTGGATTCAATTTTTGACGAACAGACTTCTTACGCTGACTTTGTCCTGGCATAATAAAGGTTCG
>JBLHVH010000211.1:0-5797 GCA_047628385.1 Oleiphilaceae bacterium | reverse complement strand
ATGGCTGACATGCCTTGTTCGCTGCGGGTAAGTAAAATTGAATCAATCTCACAGTCTTTCATAATTTGACGCGAAGACGCTGCAATACTTTGCTCTGTATCGGCTTCACCACCAGCCGACAAGAATTCTTTTTTGTTTGGTGTAATCACGTTTGCGCCGCGATAAATAGAAAGGTCTTTTGATTTTGGGTCGACTAAAACTATCTTTCCTAACCTACGTGCCGCCTGAATCATTTCGGCAACATAATGCAATGAGCCTTTGTTATAGTCAGAAAAAACGATGAAATCGTAATCCGCTACACATGCATTAAAAGAATCCATTAGAGATTGTGCATGTTCGGTTGCAAAAGTCTGTTCAAAGTCGAGACGTACTACTTGCTGGTGGCGGCTAATAACCCGTAATTTAGCAATGGTTGGTTGGCTATTCTGTCTGATGAGTGCTGAGTTGATATCTTCTTCGGCTAATAAATTTTCTAGCAGTGTTGCGTTATCATCATCGCCGACAATGCCCATGAGGGTAACTTGTCCGTCTAAATGAGCAATATTTCTAGCCACGTTTGCAGCGCCACCGACTTTATCTTCTCGCTCAACAATTTTTACAATGGGAACAGGCGCTTCAGGGGATATACGTTGCGAGTCACCCTGCCAATATCGGTCGAGCATGACGTCGCCAACAACTAGAATTTTTTTATCGGACAAGTGTTTAAAAACAGCAATATCAAACATGTAAAAGGCGCCAAAAATAATGTGTAAGAAACAATACGGGTAGCTTACCTCAAAAGCTGATATTCTGACAGTTGGAGAGTGTTCAAATGTATGAATTTTTGGAACAATATTGACCATTAAACGCTATCGTTTGAGAGAGCCTTTAAGTAAAAATAGAAATTTAAAAGGGTGGTCGTGAATCAAAAAAAAGGCTTTAACTTATTTATTTTCGTTGCACTATTACTGCATATACCTTTATTTGCCTATCCTGTATTGCGTTTATCGCATTGGCTCGAACTGAATACTTTACTTACGCTAGTTGTATTAATTCCTATATTTTTTTCACAAATATTTGCACGTAAAATTTTAAAGAATAAAAACGGGCAGATTGTATTTTTTATGCGAAATACGGCTGATTTCTTGCTCGGATACTGCTTTGTACTACTTGTGGTGCTCTTAATATTTGAAGTACTGGTGCTAATTACGACCATGTCAGTGCATGTCGCTGCACAGAGTATCGTTTTTATCTCTTTGGCTTTTGTGTTATTTGGTGCGGTAAGTGCGATGCGCCCAAAACTTATTCAGATCAAACTGTACTCTGACAAACTGAAAAATCCTATTCGATTTGTACAGATTTCTGATGTACATATTGGCTCACGTTCTGTTAGGTTTTTGGAAACGTTAATGAGTCGAATTGAAACGATGGATGTAGATTTTTTATGTATTACTGGAGATTTTATCGATCAGCCCAATATATCTGCCGAACAACTTAAGTCATTAGGTCTTTATAGCAAACCTATCTATTATTGTACTGGGAACCATGAACGGTATGAGGACTTGGATGATATTTTGGAGCGTTTGGTTTCACATGGTGTACAGGTATTGCGCAATGGAGCGGTCAATGCACACGGTATACAGATAATCGGTATTGACGATCAAGAAGATGCCTTACAGGTAAATAAACAATTAGATAATATAGCGGTTAAACAAGATATTTATTCGATTCTTTTATATCATCGTCCTGTAGGGCTTGAAGCTTGTGAAGCGCATGGTGTTGATTTAATGCTATCTGGTCATACGCATGGCGGGCAAATAGTTCCCTTTAATTTTTTGGTGAGCCGTGTGTTTGAACGAACAAGTGGTTTGTATTTTCATGGCTCAGCATCTTTGTATGTTTCTGAAGGGACTGGAACTTGGGGGCCGATGATACGATTGGGGACGCGCAGCGAGATTACGCTGTTTGAAATTTCCAAATAAAGTAAATCATCAACTTTTGAGTTGGGCAATTGTCACCTATTTAAGTGAGTAAGTAGAAATGGATGAACAAGAACGTAAGCAAGTAGATATTCAAAATTGGGCTAACTTGAGTCGCTCGATATTAAATGGGGTGGTCGGTGATTATCTTGCAAAGGAAAATAATCCTTTGGCGATTGAAATGGCTTTTTATCAACAGGGCCAGGCTTTGGTCTTAGATGATTCCTTACTACAAAAAATGTCTAGTCGGTCAGATAAGCCGCTTTCAAATAAAATTATTGTTTTAATTCATGGTCTAACGAATCTTGAAACGATTTGGGATTTTAAATCTGAAGTCGCCCCGAATGAGACACCTCCGGATGTTTCTAAACAAGACAATTACGGCCTTAGAATCCAAGAAAGTTATGGTTTTACGCCTTTTTACCTTCGCTATAACACTGGTTTGCCGATTAAAGAAAATGGACAAAAATTACATGCATTACTTTCTCAACTCAAAGTATCTTATCCCATCGAAATTGATGAAATAGTATTAATGGGTTTTAGTATGGGTGGGTTATTGGCGCGAAGTGCCCAGCAAATAGCGCAGGATACGCAGGCAGAGTGGATTAAAAAACTCAGTAATTGTTATTATATTGGTACACCACATGAAGGTTCACCGCTTGAGAAATTTGGCCATTTAACAAGTTCAATTGTACGTTTGATACCGCGTGAATATGTCAGTCATTGGGCGGACTGGATCGACGTTCGTAGTGAGGGTATACAGGATTTAAAGCATGGTTTGCTTAATTTGAAGCAAACGGACGATAATCAAACGCCTGATCAAGATGACCCATATGAACAAAGTGTGCGATGTGGAAGTTTTTACGTGGGCGCGCAACATCATTTCATTAGTGGCGCGCTATCTGAAAATAAAGATAGCTTAGTAAATAAATTTTTTGGCGATAGCCTTGTGCGACACCCCAGTGCCAACCCAATTTCTGCACCGGAAGACTGTAAATCAGCACATTTCGATGGTGTTCCTCATTTTCCTTTAGCGCACTCAAAGCGAGTATATCAACAAATTGAACAATGGTTTGGTGAACACGAGAATGATCTTGAACTGAAGTACGCTGAGCCAACAGATACGATTGAAGAGCGGCCATTAAGTCCTAAAGGTTTGTCTAATCAGGAAGTTATTTCAGGCTCTATCGATTTGCTTGTTAAGGCTTATGACCAAACTGTTGAAGCCGTTGAAAAGGTGCATCATTCAATTGCTGATGAACCGTTTAACATACTTAAAAAAATACCGGGTGTCGCTGAAGTGACCAAACCTATTTCAAAAAGTCATAAAGAGATTCTTGATACAATTTACTTTTCGCTTAAAGAAGGTGGAAAGCTTGCACATAAAGGCGCGAAGTTAATCAAATTGAAGGGCAAGAAAACTTAGTCCTAATAGGCTTAAAATTGTTTAAAATCTTTACGCAATAGCTACTTTTGGAAAAATGCTCATTCCAATTTAAAGCATCTCTGAGAATACAATGAGAGGTTTTTTTACAAAGGTCTCTATTAGCGTATCGATTAAAATTTAAAGGTTTAAGCACTTAACTGCTTGAAAGCGCGGCTGATATGTCTAAAGAGTTGTTGTTAAAGTATTTTGGTTTTACCGAATTTCGTGCAGGCCAGTATGAGGTGGTAGAGGCTATTTTATCAGGGAGAAGTGCTGCCGCAATTTTTCCAACAGGCTCTGGTAAGTCCTTGTGTTATCAATTACCTGCCATCGCTTTACCTGCACTAACCTTAGTTGTTTCGCCTTTACTTGCATTGATGCAAGATCAATTAGACTTCCTTGAGAAAAAAGGAATTCCAGCCGCTAGTATTAACTCTACTCAAACCCGAGAAGAAGCAAACGAGGTGATGAGTGGTGTCCGTGAAGGACAAATTAAAGTTTTAATGGTATCGGTTGAACGTCTAAATAACGAACGCTTTCGACAGTTCCTTGGGCAAATAGTTATCTCTCTATTGGTAGTGGATGAGGCGCATTGTATTTCAGAGTGGGGACATAATTTCCGGCCAGATTATCTTAAATTGCCGCAATACCGGCGTGACTTTAATATTAAGCAAACATTGTTGCTCACCGCCACAGCAACCCCTAAAGTAATAGAAGACATGGGGCGTAAGTTTGGTATTGCTCAAAGTGATATCACGATGACTGGTTTTTACCGGGCTAACTTAAATTTAGCCGTTCAAGGTGTAACAAGCGCTCAAAAAATATCGGTATTGAGCCAATGGATTCTAGAAAGAACAAACCAAGCGGGTATTGTGTACGTGACGTTGCAACAAACTGCTGAAACTCTTGCGTCTGCGCTGAGAAAATACAATCTACCCGCACAAGCATATCATGCGGGTATGAGCAGTGATCGTAGGCAGCTTATTCAGCAGCGTTTTATGGCCAGTGATAAAGGGATCATCGTCGCTACGATTGCATTTGGTATGGGGATTGATAAAAGTGATATCCGTTTTGTCGTACATTATGACTTACCTAAGTCTATCGAAAGCTATGCACAGGAAATTGGTAGAGCAGGACGAGATGGAAAGTCGTCAGACTGTTTGGTACTAGCAAACCGAGATAATCTGAACATACTAGAAAATTTTGTATATGCCGATACCCCAGAATTATCTGCAATTGATACTGTGCTAAACGACATCGCTAAAAACGGTGTCGGTGGTCAATGGGAATTAGTTTTAAATAGTTTATCAAGCCAATCAAATATTCGTCAGCTTAGTCTGAAAACCCTATTGGTATATTTGGAGCTATTAGGCATCATTAAACCTCTTTATAGTTACTATGCAGAGTATAAATTTAAATTTACGCTTACTGCGCAAACGGTACTTGCTCGGTTTGAGGGTGATCAGAAAGACTTCGTTCAAGCTATCTTAGATACCTCAACTATTGCAAAGGTATGGTCGACAGTTGATTTTGATAAATTGAATCAGCACTTTCCAAGCGAACGTAATCGGGTGATTAGTGCTTTAAATTATTTAGATGAACAAGGTATGATTGCGCTTCAAACAAAACAAATGACCGAAGTATATCAAGTGCTTACACCTCGCTTTGATAGCGATAAATTAAGCGAAGATTTATTTGAACGATTCAGCAGCAAAGAGCAAAGTGAGATCAAAAGGATTCACCATTTGATGAGTTTCTTTGAAAGCGAAAAATGTTTGAGTCAAGCATTAGCGCATTACTTTGCAGACCATAAAGCCCCAAAAAAATGTGGCCATTGTTCTGTCTGCTCAGGCTATATTGCTCAGCTGCCTAAGCCTAAAGAGCAGCCATCTTTATCGCAATTTGATTTTAATAGTGTCAGTCATGGTATTCGAGAAAAGTTAGGTGCATCCGCAACACCAATATTATTGAGTCGATTTCTTTGTGGTTTAACAACGCCACTATTTAGCCGTTTGAAAGTGCGTTCGTTACCAGGGTTTTCATGTCTTGAAAATTATCGGTTTTCTGAAGTAAAAGCGTGGGTTGAAAGTTCTATGGGACATTGTTAGTAAGAAAGAAGGATTATGTTTTTATTCGCTTACGGTTTAATTTTTTTGCAGTGATGCAACCAAGCGTCAAATAGTTAATACCTGCGGTCAAGGCAATACGTTATAATGTTTGTATAATTATTGTTCAATAAAAACAGCTGATATCAGTATTAATAACTATACTCATCTAAAATAATTTTAAATAAACACTTATAAAAAGGGTAAACGGGTATGACCGACGTCACGACGATTCCTCTCGCGCTTGATCATGTATATAAATGGGAACAACAAAAAGCAAATGACCTCTATTTAACGCAGCCTTTAGG
>JBLHVH010000210.1:0-5840 GCA_047628385.1 Oleiphilaceae bacterium | reverse complement strand
AACATATTATCTATTATGAGCACAACTTATGAAGTCGTTACTTTCATTATCTACCCCATCTGAGACGCAACAAAAATCGGCAGACTGGTGTAGACGTACGCGAAAACTGAACGGTTACAACAGTCGGAAGTCGCTATCTGAGGCAACGGGAATTCCCGAAGCCACCATTAAACGTTTTGAGAATACAGGCGACATTTCACTGGGTAGATTTCTCATCATATTCAAGACGATCGGGGATCTTGATGAATTTAATAACCTGTTCAAAGATCAGCAAATAGCCCCCAAAAGTATGGGAGAAATAATAAGTGTCTAAAGCAACAAGACAACTCACTGTATCTCGCACCTTATCTGACGGTTCACGTATTGTTGCGGGTGAATTGGCTTCAGATAAATCGGGCAAAATATACTTTGGCTATGACCAAACTTATATAGAAAAATACCCAACATTATCCCCTTTTAAACTGCTACCCAGTACACAGCCGCAAGCCACAGAGGATAGTACTCATAACGGCTTATACGGCGTGTTTGGCGATAGTTTGCCCGATGGTTGGGGTCATTTATTAATGGACCGGACATTTAGACAACTAGGCTATCAATTAGGAAACATCACAGCCTTAGACCGCTTGGCCTATATGGGAAGTCATACGATGGGGGCGTTAACGTACTCACCACAGAATCTTAGCACCAACCCTGACACCGTCCTCTCATTACATGAGTTTGGTCAAAAAGCCATTTCAGTGCACGAAGGTAACGACCAAGAAGTCATCAACAATATTGCTCAGGCGGGTGGTTCACCTGGTGGCGCTCGACCAAAAGCGCTCATTGGCTTTGACGGTAAAAACATTACGACAAACCCTGACAACAACTTACCAAAGTGGCTGATAAAATTTGGATCTTCTGCCCTCTTGTTAAAGCATGAAGAAGGTTTGGTAGAATCAATCTATATGACAATGGCTGAAGAGTCTGGCTGTACGATGCCGGAATTTCATTTATTTGATAACTCATTTGGAACTCAATGGCTTGCAATGAAGCGATTTGATGTTAACCAGATTTCAGACAATGCGAGTGGCCGATACCACATGCATTCGGTATGCGGCTTACTAGACGCTGACTTCAAAATGCCAAGTCTTGACTATGAAGATCTCATCAGAGCCACTCATGCCCTAACAAATCGTCCATCTGATGCGATTGAGCTGTTCAGACGAATGATTTTCAATCTACTGTCTTCAAATTGCGATGACCACAGTAAAAACTTTGCCTTTATTCAAGACGATCAAGGAAAATGGCGGCTTAGCCCATATTACGACGTGTGTTACACTCCTGTAGGTTATGGTGAGCAAACAACGGCATTGAAAGGGTATGGTAAAGAAGTGCCCGGTAAAACGATTCTTGAGTTAGGAAAGATGGCTGGCCTGCAGAATAAAGGTCAAATTAAAACTATCGTAAGCCAAATCGTTGAAGTGCTCAGCACCTTTAATGCCAAAGCAAAAGCAATCGGGCTTACCAAGGACGCGCAAAGTATGATTTCAAAAACCTTAGAATCAATCAGGGTGAGAGAGAAAGCGCTAATTAATACCTTCAAATAACTGCGGGCTTATAGTGGTGATAACAGCTGCCCACGCCATAAATGCCGACTGATAGAGTTCTGCCAACAATGCGGAAAGAGAGTTAGCTGGCATAGACCCGGCTTACTCACATGACGTTGCGGTTACAACTATACGAAAAATGCATGGTTCGCCCCCTGAGCTAGAGGTTTATCGTCATCTGAATACATATCGTTTTAACTCCTTAGCCCGCATTTTAAGGACCTGGCCAGATTATCCAGAAGCAAAAAAGGGCTAACCAAAGCTCTTGAGCAAAATCGATCCTTCTATCTGGGTTCTCAAACCCCCAGCTATGAGGGTAAAAGCATTACTTATTAGATCACAGAAAACCGAGAGAATGACCCCGAAAGCGATACCTTTTTGTTTCACGAAACCACTATATTTAAGCATAAATTTTGAGCAACAGTTAATTTTTTAGTGCCAGTTAATCTGGTGACAACACTCGGAGTTCCGCAAGATTGCATTGCATGTTCTTTATTCACCTAGGCCAAACATGTTTAACAACGGGCTAGCTATTTTCGAATTTTTTTCCCAAAACTCTTCTGGAGTTTCGAAGATTAACATATATAATTTATCTTCTTTGTCATAACCGACAGACAAAAAATGAAGCCTAGTTTGTGTGCCTTGGTTCATTCCTTTGACTTGAACCCCATACATAACGTTACTTGGACTAGGAAAACTAAACGCTTTTACCATTTCGTGTTCTTGACCCATTTTAAAGACCCAAGACTTAGCATATTGTGATGGTAGTTTTTTGTTCTTTTTTGAAAAACCATTAAACTGATTTATAGTGAGACCTGTAATAAACTTTTGATTTTTTTCTATTTTCTCTTTTGTGATAAATAGTGCATTTGTCTCTTTGTTTTGTTGCTCTTTTATATACCAATTGTCAGGCTGTAAAAAAACACCTACACCATTTATCGATGTATACCAATAAACCCACGTGGAGGTTCGGGAAGCTCTCCAGTCAGTTTGTTAGCGACCATTGGCACACTGCCCAGAATATCATCGTAAAGCGTGGACTCGTCAATTCTTTCAAGGTCCTTCAACCCCATTACCTTACTATATAGTACACTCTCTGGATTTGAGTTCATTGACTTACGATAATGCAGTAAACCAATAGTTTTTGTTACCATCTTTCTAAGCCCTGGATGCACCTCTTTGATATCTGCGAATTCAGGTTGAGAATGCCTGCTAGTGCGTGAACTCGAAACAACAGCAAGACTCCAACCGCGCCTATCGGCATAAGCAAACTTCCAATTCCGAGAAGGAGAGTACATATCAGCATGAGTCACGCCAATATAAATCGCCTTTTTATTTCTTGAGTATCCAGAGAAAGCTGACATTATATTGGTCATTAGCATATTAGTTTTGAACTGTTTTCTTTTCGGGTCATAGAGCCAAGAGTAATACGGTAGTGGCGTGGTAATACCGACTTTTAGACCAAAAAAATCCTCATAGTAGGAGGCCAAAGAAACTAAATAATCATCTGACATTGGACCAATAGGTACAAAATAAACATCTGCATCTAGTACCTCATAGTCCTTCACACTCTTTAGTTTCTCATAGTCCATCACCTCATTAGTTTCGAGCACTGCACATGAAATGATAAATAAACATAAAACCAAAAGACTTACGTTCCTTATAATACTGATCAACATTTATTACTATTCTGAATATGGGCGACTTGGAGGATGCTCTTACCAATCAAAGTTAGATTCGTCTAATTTTCTTGATGGCTTAATAGGACATTCATTCTGCTTGATTTGTTTTACATAATGTCTTATTTAGCGATAAAAATACATTATGAACTACAAGAAGGCATCAAGTTTATCATTATCAAAAATGTAGCACCTACCGACAACCAAAAGACATCGCTTTTGTATTTTCACAATGAGCTTCCCACGAAACCCCAAGGGGTCGCTTTGGCTGGTAAATATAGCTGACCTGGGAAGTTTGAAAGGCAGCGCTTTAACTCCAAAGCTCGCGCTTTTGATATAAGCGATATCATGACAATTAGGCCATATTGACCATAACCTAAAGAGGTAGCTAAGTGCGATTTTAAGCCGCTCAGTCATTAGATATTCAGCGGGACTTTCAAGCATAATTTTTAATCATAAAAACCTTATCTAAATACCTAAAATTATCATTTCTTGATTTAGAAAAATGCCGCTCTTGCTTCTTAGTATCGTTCATCGAGACTTAGTTATCACAGTGTAATGCGCTACTGGAATAACTAACTAGATACCTTCTCATTTGAAATAATGGTTATTCTGTCTCTTTTTGAGAAAGGTCTTCCTTCACCGTCTCATTAGGTATAAATACTGGCTCAAGTGCCGAAAACTCACCCTCTTCTTTACCAAACTTTTTCTTAAAGAATGAACTTACATTTGCACCCAATACTAAAAGACACGGCGTAAGTAACAGCGTAAGTACGGTAGCAAATGCCAACCCACCCGCAATCGCACTCGATAATTGCGTCCACCATTGAGTTGACGGCGCACCAAATGCTACCGCTCTATTTATAAAGTCGATATTCATCGCCATCACCATCGGTATTAACCCTAGTATTGTGGTGCCAGCAGTCAATAACACTGGACGCAGACGTATTTCACCTGTCGCCAGAGCGGCATCATAAGCCGAATAACCATCCTTAATGTATGCATTATAGGTATCAATCAATACGATATTGTTATTGACAACGATACCGGCCAAAGCAATTATACCGAGCCCGACCATAACGATACCAAACGGTTGCCCAGTCACTAACAAGCCTAGTAACACGCCAGCCGTTGAAAATATAATTGCGCTCAACACAAGAAAACTTTGGTAAAAGCTATTAAACTGGATCACTAAAATCAGTAACATTAAAAACATGGCAAACAAGAATGCGCTTGATAGAAAATCTGCAGTTTCTTTCTGATCTTCCTCTTCACCTTTGACGACAATACGTACATCAGGATGTAAATCCGCTTGGGAAAATGCTGCTTGTAATGCCTGAAGCCTTTCACTTGGCAGTAAGCCTTCGTCTACATCTGCTTGGATGGTAATGGCACGCTTAGCATCGACTCGCTTGATGGTGCCCGTTTTCGGCGCAGGTTTCAGCGAAACAAAATTACTAATCGGTACCATTCCCTTGTTGGTTGATATCCGAAAGTTGTCAAATTGATTTAAGGTACGTTTTTGACTCGGAAAGCGGATATTAATATCGACTTCTTCCGTGGTGTCATTCGGGCGGAACCCAGCAACACGAAAGCCATTAGTCACCATTTGAATCGCGCTGCCTAATAAGGCGATATCTGCACCGAAACGCGCTGCGGCTTCACGATCAACTTCAAGCCGCCATTCAATACCAGGTAAAGCTCTATCGTCTTCTATGTCTTTAAAGCCACCTAACTCAGCCATTTGAGTCACGATTGTTTCAACAGTTTCATCGGCATGCTCAGGAAATATCGCGCTTATCTGTAACTTAATAGGCTTTCCACCTGATGGGCCATTTTCAGCTTTTCTGAACTCAAGCTTGATGCCCGGGATATCTTTTGTTAAACCTGCCATCTCTTCCAGTATCTCGGAGGCTGGTCGACGTTTATCCCAATCAACAAACTGAAATTGAATAGAGCCAATCACATCTTCTGCCATGCCATTTAACGACTGATTAAATGAACGTGCATACACCGACTCTAGCTCTTTCATGCCGAAGAAACGCTGCTCTACAGATTTTAATAACGCGTCTTTTTCATATATCGACAAATCACCACGGGCATGAACTAATACTTGCGCATTATCTGGTTCAACTTCAGGAAAAAACTCAACGCCTTTACCCAGCATGGCATACGTTGCATAACTTGCCGCTATCACCATAAGCGAAGCCAAAAATGTTTTACCAGGGTGATGTAGGAATTTACGCAATACACTCACATAAACCGACATCAGTGCACCCGTTTTTTTAAGCGAGACATCTTTTAAGATATTGTTCTGCTGCTTTGACGGTTTTTTACCCAGCCACGACCCCAGAACAGGCAAAAATATCAATGCAACCACGAGCGAAGCGGTTAAGCAGATTATTACCGTAATGGGCAAAAACTTCATAAACTCACCCACGGTCCCTGGCCAAGCAATAAGTGGCATAAAGACCACTAAGGTAGTCGCCGTTGAAGCAATAATAGGCCAAGCCATTCGCTTCGAAGCTTTGGAAAAAGCGCGTTCAGCACTCATGCCATGGTCTTGATTTCGAGA
>JBLHVH010000209.1:0-5873 GCA_047628385.1 Oleiphilaceae bacterium | reverse complement strand
ACATCTTCTGTACCAGATGGCCTAGCGGCAAACCAGCCGTTTTCTGTAGTCACTTTCAAACCACCAATAGCCGCATTATTTCCTGGCGCTTCTGTAAGTTTGCTGATAATCGTTTCACCCGCGAGCTCATTCGTTTTTACTTGATCAGCAGATAATTGCTTAAGCTTTTCTTTTTGCTGTTTAGTAGCGGGCGCATCTAAACGTTCATAAATGGGTGAGCCAAATTTAGACTCTAAAATAGAATAATGCTCGCCTGGGTCTTTGCCCGTGACGGCACATATTTCTGCGGCTAAAAGATCCATAATGAAGCCATCCTTATCCGTTGTCCAAGTCTTGCCATCAAGCCTTAAAAAAGATGCGCCTGCACTTTCTTCACCACCAAACCCTAGACTTCCGGTACTTAAACCTTCCACAAACCATTTAAAACCTACAGGCACTTCATTGAGTTGACCACCAATTGAGAGTGCTACGCGGTCAATCATGCCGCTAGAGACTAAGGTTTTGCCGATTCCTACTGACTTATTCCATGCTGGACGATGCGTAAATAAATATTCGATCGCTACCGCCAAATAATGATTAGGATTAAGCAATCCGGCACTACTGGTAACAATGCCATGACGGTCATAATCTGGATCATTGCCAAAGGCGATATCAAATTTATCTTTTAACTCTATTAGCTGTGCCATGGCATAAGAAGATGAACAATCCATTCTTATTTTGCCATCTTTATCGACAGGCATAAAAGAGAATGTCGGGTCTACACGCTTATTAACGACCTCTAGGTTGAGTGAATAAAGTTCAGCCATAGGCTCCCAATAATCAATGCCACTTCCTCCCATGGGGTCGACACCTATTTTCATACCACTTGAAGAAATAGCCTCCATATTGACTACGTTCTTCAAATCCCGAATATAAGGTAATATAAAATCAATATTTTGAGTTGAATTTGCAGATAATGCTTTTTTATAACTGCAGCGTTTGACGCCATTTAGCTTATTGGCAAGTAGCTCATTCGCTCTAGTTTGAATGACTGTTGTTACATCTGTATCTGCAGGCCCGCCATGCGGCGGGTTATACTTAAACCCGCCATCTTGAGGAGGGTTATGCGAAGGAGTAATGACGACGCCATCAGCGAAACCTTTAGTACGGCTCAAATTGTACGTTAAAATTGAATGTGAAATAACAGGCGTGGGCGTATACCCTCCCCCTGATTGAACCCTAACTTCTACATTATTCGCGGAAAAAACTTCTAAAGCACTAATAAATGCAGGTTCCGATAACGCATGCGTATCTTTACCTAAAAATAGTGGGCCAGTAATACCTTGCTGAACCCTGTATTCAGATAAAGCCTGACAAACAGCCAGAATATGCTGTTCATTAAAGCTTCCATTCAATGAACTCCCCCGATGACCAGATGTACCAAATGATACGCATTGATCGCTTTTTTCAGACACAGGAATGGTGGAATAATAGTTAGCCACTAATAATGGTATGTTTGTTAGTAGTGCTTGCGGTGCGATTTTGCCTGCAAGGGGATGGATACTCATAAAAGTCCTTTAGTTGACTAATTTAATAAACGAATGATCGTAGCACATTCGTATTGTAAAATTGAAACACGACATTAGTAAAATTGAGCGACCACGCCATCGTGATCAGAGTGCTTAAGAAGGTTTACAATTTTAAATTTTTTGATATTCAAATTTCGATACAATATATGATCAATACGACGAAGAGCCTTGTTATTTAGCGTATTTTTTTTCGTTTTATTAATCATTACCTCAGCAGAAAGTAACTGATTTTTTTCCATTAAAATAGCTAAAGTAGTCGATGAAATATAATCATTAAAGTCACCTAATACAATTAACGAATCAGAGTCATCAATAAATTCATCTATCGCTTTAACAAGCGCATAAGCTTGTCTTTGTCTATTTTGGAGCTTTTTTTTATTTTCTTTTCGTTTAGATAAAAAATGAGAAGTAATCACGCCTATTTTTTTCTTAGACAGACCGGACATAAACCAAAACTGCACACCTACAACTTTACTAAGGCGTTTTCCTTTATCTAAAAAACGAGGTAACTGTCCTGTTGGAAAGCCAAAGTCGGTCAAAGACCCTTTTACGGGTTCTAGGTTTGATAAAATGGCAACATCTTGACCAGTAGCGGTATCACGCCCCTGTTTAAAATATGCACGCCAGCCAGATCCAAATGAGAGAGCTAAATCATTGGCGACTGAATGATTTTCAATTTCACTTACAGCCAAAATCTGAATAGAATTCTGCTTGATTTGAGATGTATAAAACGCAAGTTCGGCTTCATACTTTGCTTTAGACATATCGCCTTTATTAAAACGGCTGCCATCAACTTGTTTGTCATATGGAGACCATAACCATTCAGTATTGATCGTCATTACGCTTAACTCTGCTTGACTGAAACTCGCAGTAAAAAACAGAAAAATGAATATAAAAATAGTAGAGCGACTCATAATTTAATCAGATGTATGCTCTCTTCGGCAAAACCTGTACCTACTTCTGCATAATAATTAAAAGCGACATCCGCACCTAAGTTAATAAGATCTTGACGCTCATCATCATAACGAGCGATGGCAGCGATTCGACCACAATACTCCGTATGCTGAAGTTGATAGATAATGTTTTTCATTTCAGTCACAGAAGGGATAGCAAGCATGATTAATTTAATCTCTTTTAAATTAATATTTTCCCAAAATTCAATATCATCCGCATCACCAAACACTACATTTTTGCCATCTGCTTTAAATTGTTTAGCACGCTGCTTATCAACCTCAACTCCCCAAATTTTAGTACCCATTTTTGATTCTAAATCTACATAAGCGCCTAAACCAACACGCCCCATACCCACAATCATTACTTCAGCACCAACAGGTTTTTCAACTTTATACAGACGAGACACGGAATTACGTTGAAAACGAGAAATAACCGCTTTATTAGCCGCGAACATCGTGTGGGCGTATTTATACAATAAGGTATTTACAACAAATGACATCGCAATTGCTAAGGCTACGATAACTAGACTTTGCTCTGATAACCACCCTTGATCGACACTTAAGCTTACAACGATTAAGCCAAACTCACTAAAATTTGATAATAACAAAGCCGATAAGAAAGACGTTCTTGCCCTAAACGAAAACAAAGCAAAAACTAAATGAAACAACATGAATTTTATAGGCAGCAATAATAATAAAGCTGCAGCAACGTAAACCATTTCAAGCGTTGGTAACGCGGTGAAACCAATTGACAAAAAGAAGCCAATTAGAAAAAGATCTTTAAAGCTCATTAATGATTTATAAAGTTCATTCGCTTTAGGTAAGCCAGCAATGATCATTCCCAGAACAAGTGCACCTAAGTCTCCTTTTAAATCGACGTACTTAAATAATTCAGCCCCGCCTAATGCAAACAAAAAACCAAGTAGAGGAATTAATTCTCCATGCCCACTCAGGTTTGAAATTTTATTAAAGAATGGACGAATAAATACTAAAGCAATAAGACCAAATGCCCAAATACTGGGTATTTTACCAATAGCAAAGACTAAAAATATAACGGCTGCGATGTCTTGTAGAATTAATACACTTATCGATAAATCGCTATGTCGCGTTTTTAATTCTGCACTTCCCTCAAGCATTTTAAACACACAAACAGTACTACTAAAGCTCAAAGCAAAACCAATTATGGCAGACTGTTGCAGCGAGTAATCAAAATAAGAGAGTGTTGAGACTGAAGTAATCAGGGATATCAAACCAAATAACAAAGCAGTCCAAATACTCATATGAGTAATCGCAGACCCCCATATTTGAGGCTTAAGAAGGTCACGAATATTAACCTTTAAACCTATCGTGAATAGCATTAACGTAATACCCAGCTCAGCGAAAGCGTCTAGGTTTGCGGCAGGCTCAACACCAAAGGCGTGTAATATGAAGCCGGCTGACAAATAACCGACCAAAGGAGGAAGACCAACTTGTTTAGCAACAAAGCCAAATAAAAAGGCAACAAGAATCCAGATAAAACTCATTTTCTCTACTCAAATCAACAATATAAGATTTAGCTTAGCACAGACTTGGAACAGTAGAACAAGAACCAATTAATATTCTTCAATATTATAATATATCTCAAGAAGCCTTATAAATCTCTCAACATCCTCTAATAATTCTTACTAATTTTTCAATTTTAACATCTGATAACTGACGATAATCAAAATATGGTGTAACGATTATTCTGTTTGAAGTGTCAATTGCAAATTCACTATCAAGCCATACAAAGTTTGAAGCCTCTAAAAACATCATAGCATACGCCTTACCACTGATAATACTGATGCATTTTTGGGTTTTATTAACGACTTCATCGTCAAACAACATCACTTGGCGAGAGTTTTTTGTTAATAAAAAACCATCACGATAAGACTGCCAAGATAGATACCCTTCTGAATTTAAATTGAATGCTAACTTAGCGTAAATATTAAAAATTTTGCGCCAATGATTACCAGTTTCTTGCCCTATTCTTAACAACTCACCTTCGACTGCTGGTATCAGCTCCTCTCGTGTTTGATATTCTTCTATAGGAGGCCTGTTACCAATGTAAACTGCTAGTGTGTAAAACTCATCGCCAATACCAACCATTTTTTCTCACTTTAATTTTACTAAAGTAAATCCAGACATTTTCAGTCACTTCTCTTTAAAGTATCTAAACTAAGCTATTCACATTATTTGGCTTTTCGCATGGACCTAACACTCATCAGCATTTCATGTGAAATATTATTTTCAATTATCATTAAATGGCCAATTAATTTTTCAGACGAAGTTATATTTTAGGGATCAATAGAATTTCGTTATCACTATACATATCATTAATTAGCATCATATTTTCTTTAAGAGAATATTGCGAATCCGTTTTTTCCCGATTATCTAAAACTTGAAAATACCCATCTTAGTTCTACAATGGTAATAGATATACTCTGCTGGAGTTTCCATATGTTGAATAGAAGAAGATTTTTAAAATATGCATTTGGAGCGACGGGTTTAGCCTTATTGCCTGAAGCTATATTTGCTGATGAAACAAATAAAAAGAAATTGGCAAAATATACTTTTAAGTTTAGCTCTCCATACAAAACCAGTGATTATGAAACCACGCCACATGCACACTTGGAAATCAAACAGTTAATCGAGAAATACACACAGAATAATGTCTATGTCGAGATAAGGGATAACGGAATAGATGGCATCGGTTCCTCCCTTGTTAATAGTGTTAAATATAATTTAACCGATTGCGCTTTATTATCTGTATCCAACTTATCACCAATAATTCCAGAATTAGACATTATTAATATTCCTTTTTGGTCAGCAAGTCCAGAAGACTATATTCGCCTTTTTACCTCAGATGTATGGAAGAGGCATGTACTATCAAAACTAGAGAAGCATAATTTAAAGCTCCTACTCCCATACGTTGTAGGCGCAAGAACGGCTACGTCTACGAAACAATTTGGAAAGCGCATAGTTACACCTGAAGATTTTGTCGATGTTATCTTTAGAATTCCTGGCTCCATAAACTTAAAATACTTTTATCAAATGACCAGAGCAAGACCCCATACTATTGCCTGGCGATTAACAGCAATAACAGCGCGTGCAGGAAGATTTCAGGCACTTGACCCCGCTATCACAGGACTATATTCTGGTCCAGATGGTCTACGTAACGAGATTGGCGTTATTTCAGAAATCGAGTCTGTCCATGACGGCTGGGTTGCAATAGCCAATAAAGACTTCATAAACACACTCGACTCAAAAACTAGAATACAATTTCTACTTGCCTGGGAAGAAATACAACAAGCACAATCTAAACAATATGAAA
>JBLHVH010000208.1:0-5922 GCA_047628385.1 Oleiphilaceae bacterium | reverse complement strand
GTTTAAGGCTTCTCAAACTTACGATATTAGTACAAACCTTGCTGCATCAGCACCTATATATGTTGTATTTGCAGGTGCAAAACCTGCATCATTAATCTCAAGATAATTTGAGTCGCCTGCCGCTAAGTTATAGCGACCTAAAGAATGCCACTCTCCGTGAGCCTGCATCACAATCCTGGTCGACTTAAATGATATCCTCACCACCGTAATGCTTAATCATACGAAGCATATTTGTTGCCCTATTACTATAACAAGAGTTCCAGACATAAATGCTATAAGTACCAGCAACCTCAATTGTAGGTGTAAACCGATAATATTCTTCAGCCCCTCCTGCAGTAGCCCGCAAGGAACTATCATTATAACTTTCACGACTATTTTAGGTATGCCAAGAACCAGACTGGCTTGCCCCAGCCCCTCCATTAGCGATAATAATAATCTCTACCTCTTAACCTACACTTACAAACACTTCACTATCATCTAAACTAATTTAAAGTATCAATAAAATAAATTTCATCAATAGTTATTTAATGCATAACCTACATACAATCCTGCGTATCAACAAATATAGAATAACTTATGAGCAAAATTTTATTAATAAGACACGGACAAGCATCATTCGGAAAAAAAGACTACGACAAATTATCAGACCTAGGACTTCAACAAGCGACTTGGTTGGGTAATTATTTAAATGAAACTAACCTTAAACCCGCACGCATCATTACCGGCAGTTTGACTAGACATAAGCAAACTGCAGCATCAATTTGCAAAGGTTTAAGTATTGACTGTAAGATTGAAGAACACTCGGGTTGGAATGAATTTGACTTTCAAGCTATTGTTTATGCTTTCCTCCAAACGCATCCAGAGTTAATACTCACCAATAATCACCCTAAAAGTTTTTTCAATTTACTCAAAAAAGCGATGACTGCATGGTCAAAAAATGAATTACACCATTCGCTTCCTGAAAGCTGGTCCGGTTTTGAGCAAAGAGTTAATGAAGCAATGCTTTTTTCAAAAAGAACAGAACTAGGCAATCCTACTCTAGTTATTAGCTCTGGCGGTGCCATATCAATGGCGCTTAAAAAAATTCTAAGGCTAGATAACGCATCCATGATTGATTTAAATTTACAAACCCGTAATACCAGCGTGAGTGAAATATATTATAATCAATCTCATGATCAATTATGCTCATTTAATACGATACCTCATCTTGATACCAAAAGTAGGAGGAGTTCAATAACTTATGCGTAGATTTTTCATTACATTTAAACATCCACCTTTACCAAGCGCACTTATTAAAACTAGGAAAACGAATGACACTAATCATCAGCTCTGTAATTTTTGCAGCCTTACTTATTATTATCAGTAAGATCCCTGTAGCTATCTCAATGGGTAAAGAAAGAGGAGGTTACGACAACCGACAACCAAGAAAACAACAAGCTGCCCTAACTAATTTCGGCCAACGAGCGCTTGGCGCTCATATTAATTCAATCGAAGCCTTCCCTCTTTTTGCAACAGGCGTCTGCTTAGCACTCATCTCGCAAGCAAACATCATCGCAGTGCAAAACTTATGTGTCATATTTTGTTGCGCTCGGATTGCTTACTTAGTTTGCTACTGGGTTGATCTGGATAAAATCAGAAGTATTATTTGGACGACAGGCTTTGGCGCATGTATTTGGCTGATGGCGTTAGCAATACCTTAAAAAGATCTATTTGTATGAAGATATTTCAAAATTTCACATTTAAATATCGCAAATTCAACTTACTTTCATGAAATGTTGTGCAAAATAAAGTATGATTCGCGAAATTTTTGAACTAGAGCAGGCAGCTTATTAATGTCAATTAAAAATGCATTCTACGCACAATCTGGCGGTGTTACTTCTGTAATCAATGCTTCTGCATGCGGCATCATCGAAACAGCAAAATTACACGGTGATAAAATAGGGAAAGTTTACGCTGGACTTAACGGTATTATTGGCGCTTTACGCGAAGAGCTTATCGACACCAGCTTAGAAAGTACCGAAAACATCTCCGCACTTCGCCACACGCCAAGTGGTGCATTTGGATCTTGCCGCTACAAACTAAAAAACTTTGAAGAAAATAAGCGTGAATATGAACGCCTGATTGCAGTATTCCAAGCCCATGACATTGGGTATTTCTTCTATAATGGTGGTGGTGACTCACAAGATACTGCCTATAAAGTTTCACAATTAAGTGAAAAGATGGGCTACCCGATCACTTGTATTGGCGTACCTAAAACTGTTGATAATGATCTGCCTTTTACTGATTGCTGCCCTGGTTTTGGCTCTGTTGCCAAATACGTCGCTATTTCTACTAAAGAAGCGGCAATGGATATCGCATCAATGTGCGAGTCATCGACAAAAGTGTTTATTCTTGAAGTAATGGGTCGACACGCAGGCTGGATCGCAGCGGCTGGCGGTCTTGCAGGAAAGAGTCACGACGAAGCACCACACATTATTTTATTTCCTGAAATAGCATTTGATCGACAGAAATTTCTGGCACGCGTTGAAGACTCCGTCAAGAAGCATGGCTACTGTGTAATTGTTGCCTCTGAAGGTACACAATACGAAGACGGTCGATTTGTTGCTGATGCCGGTGCGAAAGATGCATTCGGACACACCCAACTGGGCGGTGTTGCACCAACACTTGCAAATATGGTTAAGCAAGCCTTAGGCTACAAATATCATTGGGCCGTTGCTGACTACCTACAAAGAGCAGCAAGACACATTGCCTCAGCAACCGATGTTGAACAAGCTTATGCTATGGGTAAAGCCGCTGTTGAGTTTGCTGTAAGCGGTAAGAATGCAGTGATGCCAATTATTGTCCGCGAACAATCTACACCGTACATATGGTCCGTTGGTGAAGCGCCCTTGAGCCAAGTAGCAAACCAAGAAAAGAAAATGCCAATTCATTACATCACTGATGATGGATTTGGTATTACAGCAGAGTGTCGTGAGTATCTTGCCCCATTAATTCGCGGAGAAGACTACCCTCCTTATGATGAGTCTGGCCTACCATGCTACGTCAAACTTACGAATACTTTAGTTGAAAAGAAATTACGTACTGACTTTGATATTTAGTATGTATTTTGTGCTTAAAAGGGCTTTTTAGCCCTTTTTTTATTTTAAACCTTTCTTCTAAGTACTATAAAACCAGGCCCCTATATTTAATTGACAATCAATTGAATCTAAAGCCATATGAATCAATAGTCCAAAGCCTATATATTGAAGTAACTTAAGATAAAGTTTAGCGCTAGGGTAAAAGTCTTGAAGAAAATAAGGTCCTAAACTGAATAATAGATAGATTCCTATTGGAAACAATTGATGCAAAGGATGAAATCCAACGCTGCAACGATTAGCATCGTAAATGGGAATGGCCCATAATGATCTAAATCCACAACTATAGTTAATACCATTAACAAGCTGACTACTTGCCAATTATCTCTAAAAAATAGATAACAGATCAGTATAGGTAGAATAAAATGTAGTGCTATATGAAAAATATTAACATCCTATTTTTGAGTTTTTACTCTCCTTTAATTTCTACTGAATGCCGCGTTCTAATAAAACACCTTTCATTTCATACTTTAAGTCTTCAAACATCTCTGAGAAAAGCACCATATCTTGATTTAAAGAAGTTAATTCCCCTGAAATATATAGTTCTTCTTTTTCTGCGGAAAAATCAGACAATATTTCACCACCAATCTGTGCACTACAAGACTTTATACTATGTGCAGCTCTAATCATGACATCCTGATCAACCATACCATCTAATTTTTTTAAAGCATCTAGCTGAAGTTGTATATCATTAAATCCTGCCGCAACTAACTTACCTAAAATTGCTTTTAAGGCTGGCCCATATTTATCTAACACTTCAGGGTTTATTACTTGTTTATTATCCATAAGAATACTTTGACATTCCAAATTCATTAATTACACGTCATTTATATTTTACACAACTCACATTATTTGCGCCTATTAAAACCAAATGACTCCTCCTTTAAAAAAGTGTAGTACATTTGTTATTGAGCATAGATAAAATGACTAAATATATCAGCTTATCTTCCTTTAAAAAGATAGTTGTGGCACTGTTGGCACTCATAAAAACAGGAAAAAAATAAATGAGTAGCTTTTTTACCTTAGCATCAAAAAAACCTGCCAAAACAGACATACCCATTACATTGACTCTCTGTTCTGAATATCCATCCTGGCTAGAAGCTCAAACAAAATCAGTACAAACCTGGTTAAATTCAAATAACTATGAAGGTAAAGGCAGTTGTATTTTGCCCAACCAGGACGGCAGTATTTCACGCGTCATTTATGGCATTACGGGACAAGAAGGTTTTTTTATTGCTGGCGAATTAGCTCTTCAACTCCCTCCTGGACAATACTTAATTGATCAAGAATCAAGCCAGAAAGCACTTTTACCTTCCTCTACACTCCTTAATTTTTTAATCAGCTGGGGCCTATCTTGTTACCAGTTTTCCCCATACAAAACAACTGAAAACACGAAAAAGAAGTCATCACCAACATTATCTGTTACATCACAAGAGTTAATCAATGAAGCCACTTCCTACATCGATTCAATTTCACTCGTAAGAGATTTAGTGAACACCCCTGCTGGCGATTTAATGCCGCAAGATATCTCAGCACAGACCGATCAATTAGCAAAAGAGTTTAATGCTCAAGTTGTGCATATTATCGGTGATGATTTGCTTAAACATAACTATCCGACAATCCATGCAGTCGGCAGAGCAAGTGTACACGAACCGCGTCTAATCGATCTTGCATGGGGGGATGAAGACGCCCCAAAGGTAACACTTGTTGGCAAAGGAGTCTGCTTCGATAGCGGCGGTTTAGATTTAAAACCGACTAATGCCATGCGGTTGATGAAAAAAGATATGGGCGGTGCTGCACATGTACTGGGCTTAGCAAAACTTATTATGTCTCAGAACCTCCCCGTCAGACTTCGAGTACTTATTCCTGCTGTTGAAAATGCCGTGTCAGCCAATGCTTTTCGCCCAGGAGACGTTATAACAACCCGTCAAGGCATTACAGTTGAAATAGATAACACTGACGCAGAAGGTAGATTAGTACTCTGTGACGCACTGACCGAAGCCGACAGTGAGTCTCCTGATATCATTATAGACTTTGCCACCTTAACGGGTGCATGCAGAGTTGCCGTAGGTACAGAAATAGCAGGTATGTTCACAAACCATAAAGATGTCGCTGCAGGATTAATAGAATCAGGCTTAAATGTACATGACCCTGTTTGGCAACTCCCTCTACACGCACCTTATCAAGACATGTTAAAAAGCGATATTGCGGATACTCTTAATAGCGCTCCAACAGGCTTTGGTGGCGCAATTACCGCGGCATTATACTTACAACTTTTTGTTTCAAAAGAAACCCATTGGGTTCATTTTGACATAATGGCTTGGAATCTTCGAAAGCTACCTGGTCGCCCTGTAGGCGGAGAAGCCTTTGGTATTAGAGCAACATTTGAATATTTAAATCAGCGATTTCGCTAACAACCTCTTAAATTTATTGAAAGGTGAAGAATGTCTTCAAAAAATTCAGCAAACAAAAAGCCAAAAAATGAAGCTAAATTATTAAAGGAAGCAATCCGTATAGGTATTATGTATAGCGAGAAACGTGGCGTAGTCGCTTTTGACCCTAATGATTCTCAAGATGCAAAAATTGAATATATCTATCGATTATTAGTTCATGACAAACAAATACAACCGCTTGCAAAAGTCGACTTATCGTTAGTAAAAATGAAGCATAAATTAGTTATGTGGTTATATAAGCAACTCCCCGATGGGCATGCTCTAAAATAACCTATTAACATTACACGTTTTAGATAAACACAATAACGAGCGAAAATACTTAAAAAAAAGGCATC
>JBLHVH010000207.1:0-6011 GCA_047628385.1 Oleiphilaceae bacterium | reverse complement strand
CTTTTCTCAAGTTTAAATTCTGGGATACCGAATGTTAATAGCCCACCAATCTCAGGGTTTTTATCAAATACGACTGGTTTAACACCATTTCGAACCAGCACATCAGCGCAACCAAGCCCAGCAGGACCTGCACCAATTACAGCGACCTTTTTATCAGTCCACACGACATTAGACATGTCAGGCCGCCAACCCATCGCAAATGCTGTATCCGTTATATATTTCTCGGTTGAACCAATGGTAACAGCACCAAAACCATCATTAAGTGTACAAGCACCTTCACATAATCGATCTTGAGGGCAAACTCGACCACAAACTTCAGGCAAAGTATTTGTTTCGTGACATAGTTCAGCCGCTTCAAATATATTTCCTTCTGAAACTAGCTTTAACCAGTTTGGAATATAGTTATGAACAGGACACTTCCACTCACAATACGGATTACCACACTCCAAACATCTGTGCGATTGATCTGCCGCCTCTGCTTTCTTATAAGGCTTGTATATCTCACCAAAGTCATGCGTACGTCCTTTCATTCCAATTTTCTTAGGATCTACACGCCCCACATCAATAAATTGAAAATCATTATTTAAACGTTTTGCCATTTTAAACCTCATAAAACCAAATCTTTTTGAACCCGCTCTCACGAACCAGTATCTTATCAACTACCGCCTTTACTCTACTATTCAGGGCGTGAGCGCGTGTTTTCAAGTAAACTTTTCAAATTGGCAGCTTTTGGTTTAACTAACCAGAAACTCGCAGCAAAGTCTTCAAAATTTTCAAGAATTTTTCTGCCCCAGTCGCTTGATGTTTGAGCGACATGTTCTTTTATCACGCTACGCAAATGGTTACGATACGGTTCCATTTGTTCGGTCGCAATGCGTTGAATCTCAACAAGTTCATGATTATAGTGATCAACAAATGTTCTATCTTGATCCAATACATAAGCAAAACCACCCGTCATACCGGCCCCAAAATTATAACCAGTATTACCAAGCACCGTAATTAAACCACCGGTCATGTATTCACAACAATGGTCACCGACACCCTCTACAACAGCCATCGCTCCTGAGTTACGCACACCGAAACGCTCACCTGCGGTTCCTGCGGCATATAACTTTCCGCCAGTTGCACCATATAAACAAGTATTACCAATGATAGATGTTTCTTGGGACTTAAACACACTTCCTTTAGGAGGTCGGACGGTCAATTTTCCACCCGTCATGCCTTTACCAACATAATCATTGGCATCACCCTCAAGATCCATATTAAGCCCGCCAGCATTCCAAACACCAAAACTTTGGCCAGCTGTACCTTTAAGCTTTAAAGTAATGGTATTGCCAGCCATACCTTGATTACCGTGACGTTTCGCAATCTCACCGGAAAGCCTTGCTCCTATAGAGCGGTCACAGTTACTAACATTATATGCATATTCACCGCCCGATTTTTCTTCAATCGTAACTAGCATATCCGCTACCATTTTTTCAGCTAAACCACCTTTATCAAAAGGCTCATTTTTCAAAGTCTGGCATGTATGAGGCTTATCTTCAGGAATACCCTCTCTTGACAAAATAGGCGATAAATCCAGCTGAGCCTGTTTAGTGGTATCGCCCGATAAAATCGTCAACAAATCAGTTCGACCAACTAATTCCTCAAGTGACCGAACACCTAACTTAGCCATCCATTCTCTAGTTTCTTCCGCTACAAAACGGAAAAAATTCATCACCATTTCAACCGTACCTTTAAAATGCTCATTCCGTAGAAATTCATTTTGGGTTGCAACACCTGTCGCACAATTATTCAAATGGCATATTCTTAAGTAACGACAACCTAGAGCGACCATTGGCGTCGTACCAAAGCCAAAGCTTTCAGCACCAAGCATTGCAGCCTTAACAACATCAAGACCCGTCTTGAGGCCGCCATCAGTTTGTAAACGGACACGCCCACGAAGATCATTCCCTCTCAATGTTTGATGAGCCTCACTTAAACCTAACTCCCAAGGAGAACCTGCATAACGAATAGAAGTGAGTGGACTAGCTGCAGTACCACCGTCATAACCTGATATCGTAATTAAATCAGCATACGCTTTTGCAACACCAGCAGCTATCGTACCAACACCAGGCTCAGAAACTAGTTTAACTGACACGAGAGCGCTTGGGTTTACTTGCTTAAGATCGAAAATAAGCTGCGCCAAATCCTCGATCGAATAAATATCATGATGCGGTGGCGGTGATATAAGTGTCACACCCGGCACTGAATATCTTAATGTTGCAATCAAATCATTAACTTTTCCGCCAGGTAACTGCCCCCCTTCACCAGGCTTCGCGCCCTGAGCAACTTTGATCTGAATAACATCAGCATTACTTAAGTAATGAGGTGTTACGCCAAATCGCCCAGAAGCAACCTGTTTAATTTTAGATCTTTTTTCAGTACCAAAACGGACAGCATCTTCACCACCTTCTCCTGAATTAGACCGTCCACCTAAACGGTTCATTGCAACGGCCAGCGCTTCATGGGCCTCTGGAGACAACGCACCTAATGACATGGCCGCTGAATCAAAACGTGGAAATATATTTTCAACTGACTCCACTTCACTTAATGGAATACTTTTAACCTTATCACTTAATCCAAATAGGTCACGTAAGGTTGAAACAGGACGTTTATTGACTAGATCAGCGTATTCTTTATATGTTCCATATTCACCTGACTCAACCGCTTTTTGGACAGTATTAACCACATCAGGATTAAACGCATGATATTCCTGCCCGTGGATAAATTTCAGCACGCCACCGGGTTGAATTGGCTTACGTTTTTTCCAAGCATCTTTTGCTAACAATAACTGTTCGCTTTGAAAGTCTTGAAAATTAGCGCCCTGAATTCTGCTAGAAACACCTTTAAAACAAAGATCCACAATATTATCTGATAAACCAACTGCCTCAAATAACTGAGAGCCACGATAAGAAGCAATCGTTGATATACCCATTTTAGAAAGAATTTTTAATAGACCTTTCCCTATTCCACGACGGTAGTTGTTCTTAGCCTCAATTGGGTCCATCAACACTTCACCGGAGCTAATCAAATCGGTCATAACTTGATAAGAAAGATACGGATAAACCGCTGTAGCACCAAAGCCAAACAATACGGCAAAGTGATGGGGGTCTCTGGCAAATCCTGTCTCTACAATAATATTAGAATCGCAACGTAAGCCTTTATCCACCAAATGATGATGAACCGCACCCGTCGCCATAAAGGCATTAATTGGCAACTCTCCCGACTTAATATCTTTATCAGAAAGCACTAGAATAACTTTACCAGCCTGTATCGATTGTTCTGCTACTAAGCAAATTTGTTTAATAGCCGCTTCTAAGCCTTGATCTTCGGTATACTGCAAACGAATGACATGACTAGGAAAGTCTTTTTGCTGCTCTGTTAAACATGCAAATTTAGCAGGTGAAAGTACAGGCGTCGCAAGGATGATTCGCTTCGCATGTTCCGCTGTCTCTTCAAAGACATTATGCTCAGCACCAACACATGTTTCTAATGACATAACCACCGCTTCGCGCAATGGATCAATTGGGGGGTTTGTTACTTGTGCAAATTTTTGCCTGAAATAGTCCGCCACCGACCTTACTTTTGAAGAAAGTACTGCAACAGGCGTATCATCACCCATCGAGCCAACTGCTTCTTGACCATTTTCTGCAAGTGGTCTTAAAATCTGGTCACGCTCTTCATAAGTAACATGAAACATTTTCATCTGCGTTTTAAGTTCATCAGCTGACATTGGATCAAATGCAACATGTTCTTTATCTAATGTTGCTTCGACACGCATTGCATTCTCACGTAACCATTTTTTATACGGATGTGCTGATTTAAGGCGATTATCAATATCCTCAGTGTGAAGTATTTCACCAGTATGCGTGTCAACCGCAAGTATTTGTCCTGGTCCAACACGTCCTTTAGCTATGACATCTTCAGGCTTATACCCATAAGTGCCAATTTCAGATGCGACTGTCAGGTATCCATTTTTTGTCATTACCCAGCGACTAGGTCTCAAACCATTTCTGTCTAACAGACAAACTGCATAACGCCCATCAGTTAATACGATCCCTGCTGGACCATCCCACGGTTCCATATGCATACTGTTGTATTCATAGAATGCACGTAGGTCGTTATCCATGGTATCGACATTCTGCCAAGCTGGCGGAATCATCATGCGAGCAGCTCGAAATAGGTCGACACCACCGGCAAGTAAAACTTCAAACATATTATCCATGCTAGAAGAGTCTGAACCGGTTCGATTCACTAATGGTGAAATAGACTCTAAGTCCGGCAGATCAGGCGTAGAAAACTTACTTGCTCTCGCAAGCGCCCAATTACGGTTACCTTCGATAGTATTTATTTCACCATTATGCGCTAGACTTCTAAACGGCTGCGCTAACGGCCAACGAGGCATTGTGTTCGTTGAAAATCGCTGATGGAAGACACAAATTGCCGTTTCAAGCTCTTCGTTGCCTAAATCTAAATAGAATGCTGGCAAATCAACCGGCATCATCAAGCCTTTATAAGAAATGACCTGCTCTGAAAGACTACAAACATAAAATTCTTCATCATCTTTTAAGGTGATTTCAGCTAAACGGCGCGCCATAAATAACTTTAATGCCAATTCTCTCTCGGTAAACCCGTTGGCTGTAATGAATATTTGTTCGATAGTCGGTAAGCAGTCTAAAGCCATTGGACCAAGACAATCATTATTCGTTGGCACTTCTCTCCAACCTACAACAACTAAGCCTTGCTTTTCTAACTCAGTGTTTAATGCAACCCGACTGGATTCTGCTTTCTGGGTATCTTGCGATAAAAATACCATCCCGACACCATAATGCTTGCCTAAGTCTACATTAAATTTGTCTTTTGCAATTTTGCGCAAGAAAGAATCTGGTTTTTGAAGCAACAAACCACAACCATCGCCGGTTTTCCCATCAGCAGCAATGCCACCTCGATGCGTCATACACGTCAATGATTCGATCGCCGTTAACAACAGATCATGACTCGTTTGCCCCTTCATCTGAGCAATCAAACCAAATCCACAGTTATCTCTAAATTCTTCGGGGCGAAACAAACCTGCTGCCATAACCTTCTCTCTAAAAAATATCATTTGAAATCATACAGTTATAAATATAAATAATTTATAAACCCTATGAGTATGAAAATTGGGGTTGGATATTTTACACACGGACCTTGTCTAGAACAAACTTAAAGACTGGTTTTATGCAAAAAGAAACGCCCTAAAAAAGGGCATATAAATTTAAATAGTTATTTTTCAACGATTTAAACAGAATAAGTTATTTTAATTTACTTTGGATAAGAGTTCAATATGCCTTCAAAACGCCTTAACCAAGGACCTTGCTTTTGAATCACCTTAGGCGCGGTTGATACTGCATCCTGCGCAGCTTTCTTTGTTGAAAAGCTGCCATAAAAAACCACATACCAATCTCGCCCTTTATAAAGCGTCTTCAAATAATAAAGCTCTGGCTCAATCACGCCAGCCTTATCAATAAACTGTATAGCTGTCTCTTCACTATAACTACCAATCAGCTGAGCAGAATAATTAGTTGAAGACTGGGACATTACCCAACTTTTTGATTTAAAGCCTTTAGGTTTGATAGATATCGTTTGATTTGAAATAGATGCATTATCAACAACAGGTGTGGATGATTTATTTAAGGTATCTTGCTTGTTGTTTTCAGCTGGAAAATTAGCTTTAGCAGCCTCTTTATTTATTAACTGATTCGTTGCAACTTCCTTCACTTCACCAACATTTTCTTCAGACTCTTTGTTTTCACTCTGAGCTATTTG
Source organism: Oleiphilaceae bacterium (assembly GCA_047628385.1). Taxonomy (GTDB): domain Bacteria; phylum Pseudomonadota; class Gammaproteobacteria; order Pseudomonadales; family Oleiphilaceae; genus PZPK01. The sequence goes on along the minus strand of JBLHVH010000207.1, from coordinate 164 downwards.
AATAATAGGGATAGGTTCAATCTTTACATCAACAACAAGCTGACTTCTTACACCCTCAACAACCTCTTCGCCTGAGGCAAAATCAGCGCTGATAGATTCGTCAATAGAGTCAGACTCCTTAGTTTCTGGATTACTTTCTTCTACGGCTAGGTTCAGCATTTTCA
>JBLHVH010000206.1:0-6067 GCA_047628385.1 Oleiphilaceae bacterium | reverse complement strand
AAGTTATGGAAGAAGAGGTTAGCATGATTAAAGCAGCAATCACTGGAACAGGTCTTTATACGCCATCAGAGTCAATTTCAAATGAAGAACTAGTTGAATGCTTTAATACCTATGTAAATAATTTTAATACAACGAACGCTGACAAAATCGAAAGCGGTGAACTAGAAGCCTTACAAGAGTCATCGGCTGCTTTTATAGAAAAAGCTTCCGGTATTAAGAGCCGGTATGTCATGAATAAGTCAGGTATTCTTGACCCAGAAGTGATGCATCCAATATTTTCTGAACGAAGTAACGATGAACCTAGCATATTATGTGAAATGGCGATGGCCGCAGCTAAAGATGCTTTAAAAAATGCCAATCGAAGCGTTGAGGATATTGATGCTGTGATTGTCGCATGTTCAAACCTACAGCGTGCTTATCCCGCTGTTTCAGTAGAGGTGCAGCATTATCTTGGTATCGAAGGTTTTGCTTACGACATGAACGTTGCATGTTCATCTGCTACTTTTGGTCTTCAAGCCGCCTTAAATGCAGTCCAAACAGGTTCTGCCAAAGCAGTGTTACTTATTAGTCCTGAAGTCTGTACTGCGCATTTAAATTTTCGTGATCGTGATAGTCATTTTATTTTTGGCGATGCTTGCACCGCTGTTATTATAGAAAGGCAAGACAATATAGCGAGTGATCAATCTTTTGAAGTGATAAGTGCGAAATTAAAAACTCAATTTTCTAACAATATTCGTAATAACTTTGGTTTTTTAAATCGTACATCTCCAGGCTCTGAAGATAGTGTGGATAAACTTTTTGTGCAACAAGGTCGAAAAGTGTTTAAAGAAGTATCGCCTTTAGTGGCGAAAATGATATCTGAGCATTTAGCAGAAAATAATTTACTCCCTAGGGACCTTAAGCAAATGTGGTTGCATCAAGCTAATTTAAGTATGAACCAATTGATTACAAAACGTGTGTTGGGTCGTCCTGCTGAGAACAATGAAGCGCCTGTAATTTTAGATGAATATGCAAATACCAGCTCAGCTGGTTCAATCATTGCTTTTCATAAAAATAAGGAAAAGCTTAAATCTGGCGACATTGGTGTAATCTGTTCTTTTGGAGCAGGTTATTCTGTCGGTAATATAATTTTGAAAAAACTATAACTCGAGTTTATTTTTGTGAAACTGTTTATTAAATTACGTCATATCGCTTCAAGTTTACAATTTATTTTTTTATGCCTGACATTTCTTTATAGCTCTGTTTCTGTCGCAGAGAGTGTTGAAGATTTAGATTATTTCGAGTCAGTTAATCGATCAATTTTCGTATTTAACGATAAGGCAGATCAATATGTTTTAAAGCCAGTTGCAAAGGCATATAAATTTGTTACACCACGAATTGTGAATAAGGGTATTACAAACATCTTTAATAATTTTGATGATGTAGAAACCTTTATAAATTCACTTTTTCAACTAAAATTTCATAATGCTATTGTCTCTTTAAACAGAGTGATTTATAACACCACCTTTGGTCTTGGGGGGGTTTTTGATGTTGCCACTTCATTTGATCTGATCAACACAGAAGAAGATTTTGGCCAGACCTTAGGGTATTGGGGGTATGAAAATAGTACATATTTAATGCTGCCTTTTTTAGGCCCATCTACAGTTCGAGACTTTTCTGGTCGTCTAGTTGATAGTACATTTGAGCCCTTGCAGTATGTAGATGATATTCATCAAGATACGCTTTATCTTTCGACAGGCATAAAATTACTTGATAAACGCGCTGACCTACTAGGAGCAGAAAATTTATTATTTGGTAGCGATCGTTATAGCTTCATCAGAAGTGCCTATTATCAAAATAGAAACTTCTTAATCAATGATGGTGCGGTGGAAGACCCTTTTTCTGATGCCGACTTTGATGATTACGATGAATTTAAGTTCTAAGTAGCTAACCGACCTTATTTAATTCATGGCTAGAGCATTTATTACCTATAATAGATGCTATTTCATACAAATAATGCTATCTGTTCTATTATTTTTCTCCCTATAACATTACTTCACACTCCTATTACTAAGCGACACACCTTTTTTTATTTTTTGACTTATAGTTAATTTACTATAAGTCCTTTAATAATAAGATAGTAACGGGGTTAACTGCTTGAAAAATCCATTTGCAATGCACAAAAAATCAATGGCCAACGCCACAAGTTTTGAACAATGGAAAGATGCCGCTCAAACACTTGATGCCTTAGAAAACAAAAGTACGTGGAAAGAAAATATTGCATCGGACGTTTATAATTATGATTTATTGTCTGATCGTTTAATTTTGTTAAAAAAGTTGAAAGAACAAAATGATATTGAAGGCTTGTATAGAGCCTTGCGTGAAGGATTGCACCATGATCTTGGCAATATGGGAGATATACGTCTTTATCAGCAGTGCCATTTTGGCACAAAAACATTGATTGAAAACTATGTAACAGAGGTTTGTGCTTGCTTAGATTATGTCTGTGATAATAATTTAAACGATTTAACTTCGGCAAATAAACTAGATTTATTTAAAGACATTTTACTTAGCTTTGGACGTCCGGCACTCTTACTTAGCGGCGGAGCATCATTAGGTGTTTTTCATATAGGTGTTGTTAAGGCTCTATGGGAGCAAGGCTTATTACCTCAAGTTATTAATGGCTCAAGCTCAGGATCGATCATTGCTGCAGCGCTAGGCTCACATACAGATGACGAAATTCCATCATTATTCGACCCTAACACGCATAATATGAAAGCTTGGCGTTGGATGGGCTTGCTGAATGGCGTTAAGGGCAAAGGGTTTATGGATCAACGGCAGCTTCAAGATTATATTCGTAGCTACGTCGGTGAATATACAATGCAAGAGGCTTACGAAAAAACAGGCCGGAGTGTCAATATAAGTGTCTCTCCAGTCCAGCATCATCAAAAACCTAGATTACTTTGTGGTTATACATCTCCCTATATTTTATCTTGGAGCGCAGCATTAGCTTCTTGCGCCGTTCCAGCCATATTTCCACCTGTAAAGTTATTGAAAAAGAACGCTGAAGGGCATAACGTACCTTATATGCCACGTTTAAGGTGGGTTGACGGGAGTATGGTTAGTGATCTTCCTGTTGAGCGTCTCATGCACCTTTATGGCGTTAATTACACTATTGTTAGTCAAACCAATCCTCATGTTGTGCCTTTTTTAGATACATCCATGAATGTTAGTAAACGAAAACTATGGAAAATGCCTGGCGTCTTACTCAAAGCTGAAGCGTCCTTTCATGGAAAAGCTGTTTGCAATTATGTGCGGCAGCACACTAAATCTGAGGTAGTTCGTCAATTATCGGGGCATTGCTATTCAATGATGTCACAAAATTATTATGGTGATGTAACTGTAGCACCAAGGTATAAATTAGGTCATTACTTAAAAGTATTAAGTAACCCTGAGCCTGAGTTTATAAAAGAAATGATGCTGGAAGGAGAGCGAGCAACATGGCCAAAAATTTCTATGATTCGGACGCATTCTAAAATCAGTAAAACTCTTGAAAACTGCATTTCAAGATTAAAAACGGATGTAAGAACCCATCGTGCATCATTAAGGGTTATTGGCTAAAAAAAATATTTTAAATTTAACTTTGTTGAGGTGTTTCGTTAGTTTAATTGCAAAAAAAACACTTAATTTGCTGATTGATGTCGGTTAATGAGCAAATTAAGGTCTAAGGCATATTCAAAGATTGATCACGACTTGCTTTTCCTTCGGGCTATATTTAAGCTTGGCGACTCACAAAGCTTAACTGGTTAAACTTCCTCATGTACCTAGACTACTTTGGTCTGAAAGAACGCCCATTTTCTATTGCTCCTGATCCACGTTACTTGTATATGAGTGAACGTCACAGAGAGGCTTTAGCGCATCTTTTATATGGCGTTTCTGGTCAAGGTGGGTTCATTGTTCTTACGGGTGAGGTTGGGACCGGAAAAACGACTATATGTCGTTGTTTCTTGAATCAGGTGCCTGCGAATACCGATGTCGCTTTTATTATAAATCCCAAGCTGTCTGCAAGAGAGTTAATGGCATCTATCTGTGATGAATTAAATATCACTTATTCGCCTTCAGCCTCAATCAAAATTCTTAATGATGTCATTAATCAGTATTTATTAGCCGCACACGCTGACAATAGGCATACCGTTCTTATAATTGATGAGGCGCAAAATCTAAGAATTGATGTGCTTGAGCAGCTGCGACTGCTTACTAATTTAGAAACTTCAGAAAAAAAACTACTTCAAATTATTCTGCTTGGACAACCAGAATTACGTGATATGTTGGCGCAAAACGACCTGCGTCAATTAGCACAACGTGTTACGGCTAGATATCACCTAAATGAATTAAATAAAATGGAAGTTGGCGCCTATGCGCAGTGTCGATTAGCTGTTGCTGGTAGGCGTGGACGTTTATTTACCATTAAAGCGATAAATACCTTATATAAGTTAAGTGGTGGTGTGCCGAGGCTAATAAATTTAATTGCAGATCGTGCTTTACTCGGCGCCTATGCAAGTCAGTCAGAAATGGTTGAAGCAAACCATATTAAAAGTGCTTATCGTGAAATTCAGGGCGAGAAAGTCAAATCTAAAAAAATCTTTAGTTTCAATGTTAACCAAGTATGGTTATTACCCTTGATAGTCGTGTGTTGTATTGTGAGTGCGGGAATCGCTTTTACCTTCAATAAGACAAACATAATGCCATCTGAATTAGAGGTAGACTCTAATAGAATTGTAACGACTAAGGTCCAAATTGATAAGAACGCAACAATTGAAACGACCTCTAATAGAAAAAAAACGTTAGTAAACAATAAAGAAGTTGTCGCTACAAACAAACCACAAAGCGATTCATATATTGAATCTATATCAAATTTGAAACAACATAAAAATGATAAATTCAATGCTTATAAATCAATTTTTAATCAATGGAACGTCAATTATACCGATGAGCCATTTATGCTTGCCTGTGAATATGCAGAATTATATGGCTTGCGTTGTTTACATAAAAATGGAAACTGGCGGAGTGTATTAAAGTTAAATCGTCCCGCCGTGTTAACTTTAATAACCGATTATGGCGAAACGCTTTATATTTCATTGCTTGCCATCCGCGGAGACGATGCCTATGTTTCACACCAGGATAATGCCTTTTGGGTCGGCCTAGCAGAAATAGATAGGTACTGGCTTGGTGAATATTCTATCGTTTGGAAATTACCGCCTTACAAGTCTAATACCATTTCACCAGGCCAGCAAAAAGAAGCAGAGTGGGTGAGTTCTAGTTTAGAAACAATACAGCGTAATAAAAAATCACGCTCTCAACATACTTATCGAAAAGCAAAGAATGAGCCTTTGGAAGCTAAGTTAAAAGATTTTCAGCTGAAATCAGGGCTCGTACCTGATGGAATTCTGGGTAGCATGACACTTATTCATATCAATTCTCAATTAGAGCTCGATCATCCAATATTGTTGGGCGGAGTATAAGGAATAATTATGTCTTATATACTCGATGCATTAAAAAGATCAGAGCAAGAACGACATCAAGATAAAATGCCAAGCTTTTCAGCTGAGAGCATGATTATCCAAACAAGTCAGAAAAAAACGCATTGGTGGCCATACGCTTTAATCATAGTGTTAATTTTAAATGCACTTGTTTTATTCTTTTTTTATCGAGAAAGCACAGAGGTCGTTGAAGGCAACCTAAGGGCCCAAGAGATAAGCTCCCCGGATCATAGTGACATTAAACAAACTGACCGTTTAAAAGATGTACCGGAACAAAATCAAATGCGAGCGCCACCTTCTAGCGTTATGAAAGAGCGTCAATATATTCAACCCATAAAGCAGGTGTCAGTTTCATCAAACGTAAACGATTGGCCGACTGCAAGCACTGACAATAGAGTTGATGACCATTTGTACGGTACAACTGTTGAAGAAGGATTATTGATTAAGCCTAAATCTAAACCAAATACACAGACACAAAAAAGAGCTCAGAAGATTACTTCTCAAGCAAAAGAGCAAAGACAATTTGAACCTATTATTCAGATCAACCC
>JBLHVH010000205.1:0-6084 GCA_047628385.1 Oleiphilaceae bacterium | reverse complement strand
GCCTAGAAAGCCGAGTTAAAGGTCTGCCTGATGAACTGCGTATAAAAGCGCTGGAAAAATTTCAGAAGATAAAAGACTACCAGCAATCGCTGCAACGCAAAGAGCAGGAGTTGAAAGAGGCAACTGAACACGCTGTACATCAAATTGAAAATTCATTTGATGAGGTTTGGGATACGTTTAAGTTACTTTTTAAAGAAATAGAGATGGAGGTAGAAGTAGAGGGCACCTAAGTCCCAAAGCTTCTATGAGGTTGGTATGAGGAACGCGAATCCCAAAAAATTTTGGTATGATGCATTTTGATGGGATTCGCTTCCGTTTATCCACATCCACATCCACAAACAAGCACTGGTGTTTTATTTGAAAGTGCTTAGTCTTTTCTCTGTGGTGAATTTTTTTTGATCTTTCTTCTAAAATCTACTTTCCAATTTAAAAGAAGTTAACCACTATCCAAGGCTATATTGATAAAGAAGAGCAAATACTTTCACTTGTTCGTTATTAAGGCCATACTGATATAGCTGCAATGCACTACTGCAGTTTGCATTGACATCAATGCTTTAGGCACGGCCCTCAGGTTGGCGCCAACTAACTTTAGGTTAATACAATTATAACTAGGGATAAATGTAATGAGCAAAGGCCAAGACAGTAAAAAAAATACTAAGAAGGAACCGCTTTTAACTGCAAAGGAAAAGAAAGCAGCAAAGAAAGCAAAGAAATCTGATGGGAATGTACTAGGGCATTAACCGAGACAGGCTACCAAAATATTGTGGTAGCCTTTTCACCCCGCATATTCAATTTTAATATTTAGTCACTTCATTTTTAACATCATTCATTATTTAAAGACTCTTCAACTCCTTTTGCTCGTTGATCAGCCGCATCTAGCATAAATTGATTTATATCCTTTTCGAATTTTTGTACCTCTTTTGGTACTGTCGGTACTTTTGGAACGGCGATACTTTCATTGCTAATCATATCTTCATATTCTGTGTTCGATGAGCTCGGATCTAGTTGTTTTTTCACAAGAAAACCAATGATCAATAGTGCAATTAGTAGTGAAATAAACTTCATTGTTGACGATCTCCGATGCAAATTGCTTAATACTGCTTATAAATGGTCTCACCGCGTGAGTTCAGCCAATTTGTTCGTGGCTAATGTGGTTATTAGAACTAATATTTTCTAAGTCTAGTACGATTTTCGATAACTACGGTGAGATATAGTGAATTTACCAGATTAATTTGATCAGTATTGAATTGCTGGTCGCGTGTTTTATGCGCTTGATGTTTGTGTTGCTGCGGTATATTTAAACCATCTCGCTCACACTCAATAGGGCGATACCGGCGTGGGGTCATAATATGATTAAGTCTGTCGATTTTTTAGCATTGATTTATTGCTTAAAGAGGACTTAAATATTATATGTGCCCCTTTAATATCGCTTAGATATTTAGCTGATATGAATTCGGCATATAGCGTGGGTGTATTCACTCAAAAATTTATTTTAAGCTCAAAGCAGCTACATTGAATTGTTTGTATCGTGGTTTATTCGCTTGCTGTTCGAGGGCAGCAATCGTCTCAAACGATGCGTCGACATAAGCGATGTTGTATAGATAATACAAGGTTTTTTGTACGATACCGCCAGGCATGGTAAAGCTTAAGAGTTCTATTTCTGTTTTCCCATTCGGCAGCTTGGTAAATTGCCAGTATCCCGCCATCAAAGGAAAACGAACTAAGCGTAAATCTTCTTTTGGGACGTCTTTATCGACTGTTTGAAACGTAATGCGTACACGGTTTTTAGTCTTGTCATATTCGGGGGTATATAAGGTCACTGCATCACGGTTATAGGCACCGACAAAATCATAATTTGTGTACACATAAACTTTTTCTGGCTCTTCATCCTGAAATATTCGTTCAGATCTGGAAACACTAACGGCCCATTCGGTAAATTTGTTTACATCCATAATAACCGCAGTCAGAGATTCTAAAGATTGATCACTCGTTGCGACGAACTTGCATTGGTTAATCTTACTTTTATGCTGCCGACATTCCGCACTGATGCGCGCATCGTCCCCGACGGTTTCCCAATCAGAAAGCCAATTGGGGGACGTTTCTTTTTTGGACTCCGCCAATACGGAAGAGGATAGGTAGGAAAGTACAATAAACAGCAACAAAACAATGTGTGGTGTGTTGATCTTATTCGCTGTAAAGGGTGTCATCTTGGTTTCCTGTCAAAGCATTTGTAGAGTGAGGCTATACTAATGCTCAATCTTTACAATGTAAATTTATTTTTGTCTTTAGTGTGCTAGAGGTGAGTTTAATCGACTTCTATGGTGAGTTCGACTAGAAAGATGAGTGAAAGTAAGCAAAGTCCTTTAGTGCAAACTGAAAACGATCAATCGTGTGTGGAAATGCTTTAGTTTTAAATTAGTTATAAAGTGCAGCGAGGTACATTACGATGTCACTTTAACATAATGTGGGTAGGCTAATTAAGCGTGACCTAAATACGTTAAATGAAGCGCAAAGCGGCACAATAACATGCCATCTTTAGTGATTAAATAAGTCTTGCTCATTCAAAAAAGGTAAATGGATTATGAATGTAGTCCCGATATTTAACTCGCTATCCAGAGTAATTTTACCTTGATGTTTTTTGACAACGGTTGCAACAAAATTTAAACCTAAGCCTGCGCCCTCGGTCGATTCTGAACGTTTTAAGCGCGTGAACCGTTCAAATAATCCAGCTTGATCTTTTTTTGCTATTCCATGTCCTTGATCGACAACGGAGAGTTGTAACGCTGTCGGGTATTTTTCCAAAGCCAAGGTAAGGCATGAGCCGGCTGGGCTGAATTTGATAGCATTGGATATCAAATTATTTAATGCCCGTTCAAGCAATGCTAAGTCACCTAATACCCAAGCATCATCGTCGCTTCGTTCAGTGACCACGCTGATTGACTTTGGCGCCGCTAGTGCATGGGCATATACTTGAGCACCATCGAGTACCGCATGAAGATCGCAGGGGTTCATGCTTGTTTCAAGCAAGGCATCTGCTTTACTGAGTTGCAAAAAGCTTTCAGCATAATCTAAGTTTTTTGTGACCAGTGTTTTGATCGATTGAATTGCCGTATCAGAAAGGCGGCGATCACTTGATGACGGTTCTGAATGATAGTTTTCTAATATCGCCAGCACTGAAACCATGGGTGAGCGAAGGTCATGCGATAAAAAACTCAATGCCTCCGCTCTCGCATTTTCAGCCTCTTTTAATTGGGTGATGTCTGTAAAAGAGAGAATAAGCGTATCATGATGGGTTTCATTAATACTTACCAGGCTCGCCTGACATAGCAATTGTCTATCACTATTGCTTGAGTGTTTTTTGTCAGCGTTATTTTTTAGGGCATTAGTTTTTGAACTAAGTGTTGCTTCGCCAGTGAACCGTTGGCCAGTTTGATAGAGTGACGAAAGTACCTGCGACCAGCTCAATTCAGACTTTAATTCTATGTTGTTTAAGATCGAGAGCAAATATTCAGCACTATCGGATGATGCCGAGGCTTCTTTTGGTACGATATCGTGATGAAACCACTTTTTAAAGTGTTTGTTGGTAAACGTAATTTTACCGCAAAGGTCAGTAATACAAACCGCATCTTGTAAGCGCGATAGGCTTTTCTCAATCAATTGACGGTTTTTCTGGTCGTTCTGTTTGATGGTAGATAATTGCGAAATGGTACGCGCAATTAATTCAACGCCTTCATTTTTTTTAGCCTGAGGGCCTATATTGGCATCATATTTCGCTATTTGTTGTTGCCAAAAATGCTCGGTATCGTGCTTGCTTTCTCTTCCTGAATACAAGGCTTTTATCGCTTGTTGGCCCATCGGTGTTTGCTGATTTGTGGAAATATTTAACATGCCGGTTTGCTCAAGAAAGCGTTGCGCAGATTGCTTGCTATTGGCGAGTGAATGAGGGCTTTGAATGCCTTCACTAAGCAGTTCAATTTCGTCGCGTAGAAAGCGCAGTACGTATTCTGCTCTGAGCCAGCTCCACAAGGGGAAAAATAGCACCAAACCAATCACCATAGAGGTCGGCGGAAACCACCGATGCTCGAAAAGCAATAAAGCGGCGGATAAAGCGAGAACAGAGGCAATACCCAGAATTGAAAATATCAGAAAAAACCGCGGTGATAATTGCCCCATTACCAAAACAAATAACAACACTGTTATAAACGTGACTAAAGCGACCGTGCCTTTAGCATAGTTTTGTATCATCTGGTTATGACGTAAGGCTTGAAAAATCCAGGCATTTAACTCAACGCCAAACATGTTACCAATGGGCGTGGCAATTACATCGCCTAAGCCTGCGGCGGTAGCGCCAATATAAACCAGTTTGTTGTTAAAAGCGGCGGGGTCGATGACACCCTCTAGAATGTCACTATATGAGTAGTGTCGAAGGCCTTGTTCAGCGGCAGGCATTGGAATTAGGTTATGGTAATCTCGCTCAATATTGACAGAAAGGCTGGCTTTAGGGCGGTCTTGTACTCTGTTTCCAGGTATTAAGGGTTGGTCAGAAGGGTGTGTATTTAATTTTTCTAGCAGAGCCAGTGCTAGATGAGGCCAGAAAGCGGTGCCTACCCCTTCTTTTAAAAAGACAGAGCGAACAATACCATCGGTTTCGGTTTCAAGGTGAACATGGCCTAAAGCGAGTGCCTTAGAATAAAATAAGGTGTGAGGCGGGCTTTCAACTACCAGCCCTTGTTGACCGAGCATTTCGAAGTGGATGGGTAAAATCACTTTACCATGGCGTTTAATTGCTTGGGCAAAGCGTAAATCAGACTGGGATTCACGCGTGTCTATGTCAGGAAATAGCACATCAATGATCACCGCTTTTGTATTCGTAGTGCTTAAAATATCTAATAAGCGAGCATGTTCTTTTCTTGGCCAAGGCCATCGACCTATTTTGTTGATACTTTTATCATCAATATCAATCATCACCACATCGTCTGGAGGGGGTAAATGACTGTATTTCTGCGTGTTATCGTAATATAGCCAGTCTAAACTTTGAGTTTGACCAGCATAAGCAAGGTAGGCACTAAACAGGCTGATCAAAAGGGCTAATAAAATTAGCAGCAAGCCCTGTCGACTGATCAATGCCTGATACTTAGGCGATTTATAAAAGCGCAAGAAGGAACAGTCCTATTTGTACATAAACGGGCCAATACTCTGTCTCTGGGACAAGGTCTATCTTTTTTTCAGGCTGCCAATGTGTTGGCGGGCTAAAATTTGAAGCGGTACCATTTTTATCGATTGCTTGTACACGGAAAAATAGCGGTGAATCGTGCTCTAAGCTATAGCGTGTATCACTGAGCTCAATGCTTTCAATTAGCGTGCTAAAGTCAGAATTTTCTGAGGCTTCAATACGATATGTCAGTGCATCATTGACTTCAGACCAGTCTAAATTTGCTTTTTCCCCACTGCCATTTACAACACTTGGTATTTTAAATACGGGCGTATTTAATTGTTCTACCAAACAAAGCCGCTTGCGTGCCGCTAGTCCATGCAAACCTAGTGTGTCGATAGCACGTAAACTTAACTGATAACAGCCGACTGCGAGATTCGTGAGACTCACTTTATTGTCATTGACACGATAGGTTTGTAACAATTGTTCGGCGTGTTCATTTTTGTTCAGGTCAGTAAGGATATTGAATTGATAGTGCGAAACGGTATCGATTGCTTGCCACGTAATCACAATAGGCAGGTGTTTGCTAGTAGCTGACGTTTGGAGGGCTGGGATAACCGTTACCAATGTTTGCTGTTCGGCAACGTTAATAAAAAGTGGTTGATCTAATAAACGAACAGGCGGCTGAGGGGCTTGGCCTTGCTCAGTCACGATGCCAAAACTGGCAGGGACAGCGAAGGTCTTACGTTCGGCGCCAACATCAACTAAGCCTTCATATACTTCAATCAAGGTGCTTTTTTTATTAGTGCTTTCTTTATTAGTGGTTGCTTTATTAGTGCTTATCTCGCCACTACCTTCTTTGGCGTTCGATATCTCAGTGACGACGTTAACCCGATATTCCGTGCCTCTGACCGATGCCACAGCAGAAGGGG
>JBLHVH010000204.1:0-6110 GCA_047628385.1 Oleiphilaceae bacterium | reverse complement strand
TAACTCTCTAAAGAATTGATGTTTGAGTTTACATAACCGACAGGGTTATTAATCTCATGTGCAACGCCTGCTGCTAACTGACCAATTGATGCCATTTTCTCTTGCTGCAGTAATTGTTCTTGGGCATCTTGAAGTTTGCCAATTAATATTTCTTGTTCCAATTTTTCCTTATGTAGACGTGTGTTTTGCACCTTCATTTCTCGCAAAAAAAACATTCTTTCAATTAAATGCTGTAAACCGTCTGAAAATAATGAGGCTATTATTTCTTCGTGCTCGTCAAAAGTGGAATCTTTACCGCCGACACAAAGGATCATTTTAAGATTTTTTTGAATATATAGGGGAAATAATAAGACGTTCTGATTGAAGCATTTGCCGGAGGAAAGCTTTTCAATAGTGATAGTTTTGTTAATGAGTTTTTTTATGTCATCCGTAAAATCATCATCGCCATAGCTAATAATACTTTCAAGTTGATTTGTTTTCGAATTTACATTAAACGCGACAGCACTTCTTGCTCTGACGAGCGTTTTTAATTGAAAAAGTGCAACTTTATATAGTTCATCTAACTCAAGATTTGTGTATTCTTTATTACTTACTTCATTTAACCAAGCTAACGATTCTAACCAAACACTTTGTCTTTTCTGTTGTCTACGTAGTTTCTCTGAAAGCTCTTTACCTTGATCAACGAAAAAAGAGAAATTAATCTGTTCCTCTAAAAAGTTGGCCATCTTTACGACCGTTTGAAAGTCCTGCTCTGAATATTTTTCTTTATTCAGCATGACAAAACAAAGAGATTCTTCAGTACTTACTTCTATAGAGAAAAACACACAATCTAGATAAACTTCATCTGTTAGATCAAACATAGAGATGATATCTGCTAATTCATCGACCTTAAGCCGGGTACATGCATAGCTTTGATATAATATGGGCAAGACATCGATTAACTGAGATATCTGAATATTTAAATTTTTTTCATTTTTAAAGATCGTTAGCTTCTCGTTAGCATTTTGAATAATGATAACTTTATCAGAGCATGTAGAGTCCGCAACCAGTTCTATAAATTTTGCTGCGTTTTCTTTATTATCGATGTGACAAAGATTTTTTGCAGATTGGTAAAAACTTAACAAATCAGAGAGGTTGTCGTTATTCTTTATCATGTTCAGCTCCTTAAATTATGTGCTGATTAATTGTAATGAAAATCACTCAAATACTTTGTGGGCCTAATATCCTGAGTACTTTATTTAAAGGTAGTACCCTTCAAGTATTTCTCGCTTTGCATCACTAAGTAGAGGCTGCATGCCTTCTTTCCAGCTAGTATTTTTAGTTCTAAGATCGACGTATTCGTGGCGATACCGTTTCGCATTATATCACTAGAGATTAGGGCTTAATAAATTGCTGCTCTTCCTCACATACCGGAATCGTTGCACCTAGTGCAACCGGTTGCAGTATGTGAGGATTCTGAAAATAGCTGGCCAAGTTGTAAAATAAGTTCTGGTCTAGGTTTATGTTCTGTTTGCAATGAGAACATATTTTTCTGACCAAGCGTTGCGCAATAATAGCCTCAATAGCAGAGGTGACAATATAAGCTTTTAAACCTGAATCAAATAACCTAGCTAAAGTAGCTATGGCGGAGTTGGTGTGCAAAGACGAAAAAACTTGATGACCGGTAAGGGATGCATTAAATGCAACTTCTGAGATTTTAAGGTCGCGTATTTCGCCAATCAGTATTACGTCAGAGTTCTGTCGTAGTATTGACCTCAGTGCGGTCGAAAAATCAAGTCCGATTTTTTCTAGAGCCATCATGTCACCTTTTCGTTCTGGGCTGAGATGTTCATGCAAGCAACTGAGGTTGGTTATTTTCAACTTTTAGCGAGTCCGTAATAAACCAGCTTAATAGTTAACCTGTTATTTTCCTCGTCAAACTCGGCCACGATACTGTCCTATAATTATTAATGAGTTATTACTTGAGTATTATTTTTTTAAAGTCTAAACCTAGTTTCTCTATCTGCTTGGCCTGCTTACCCTTAGTTATTTTTACTAACTCACTTCTTGCAGTAGCTTTATCTAAGCCTTTTTCACACAAGGCTTGCAGTAATTCACCAAATAATTTTCGATAATTTTGTGATTGACGTCGTTCTTGAAAAGAATCTAAAAGGGTTGAGCCGCAATGACAATTTCTAAAGAGCTCTACGATTGGCATACCATCATCATCTACTGATGTTTTTAAACCGCTTAAGCCTTGTATTCGATGAGTTTCTTGTATGAACTCATCGGCTGTTTGGTAGACCTTGTTACAATTAGCACATTTCTTAGGAAAAGAAGATACCGATAAAGCAATTAAACCCTCAAACAAAGACTGTTGTTCATTCTTTTCTTGATCGCTCATATCATTTGTACCTAAATCAGTTGCTGTCTACTCTTCTTCGAACTCTGCAGACATATCTATGTAACCATCATCATTTAATTTAAGTTGAGTAATTCCTGGACTTTCTGCTTCTAGTCTTTTCAGCTCATTGGACTGCAATTTAAGGGTTGCAAGAAGTGCTTTGTTTTCTTGTTCTAGCTGGTTGTAAGCTAGTGCCTGCTTGATAGTTAAGCGGAGATCATCGTCGTTCCATGGCTTAAGAATGAAACGATAAATACCGATGGTATTTATCGCATCCATCAGGCCTTGTAGGTCGGCTTGGCCGCTTAATATGATTCGTAATGATTCTGGATGCTGCGGGATGAAGTGTTTTAAAAACTCGACCCCGTTCATATGCGGCATTATATAGTCGGTAATAATAAGGTCGACTTTTTGATTGCTTAATTCTTCGAGCGCTACAGTAGGGTTTTCAAAGGTCAGAATATGCCAGCTCTCTCTTCCAAGAGCTCGTTTCAATGCTTTTAAAATATTAGGTTCATCATCTATCAATGCTATCGTAACCATGATTAACTCTCAGTCGTTTGAAACGTTATGATGTTCGTAATTTTTGGCGATATAAATTTTAAACTTTGCTTCTTCAGATTCTTCCATTGCAATAATTTTTGTGATGATATGATTATTTAATATATGTCCTTTTGATATCAGCAGAAGACCTTTGCTATTTACCAAGTTTCGAGACAATAGCATCCCAGGTAATAGGGATAGACTGTTTACTTCTATTTCTTTTGTATAAATAGTGCTCAAATCATAATCTTTTCTGAAGTGGTCTAGGCACTTCACCACAATGGGATCATATTCTTTGCCGCTGCGCTCAGTAATATAATTAAATGCTTTTTCACTATTGAGTTTTGTGGTCGACATAATGCCTGTTTGTAGGCCTAAAAAGTCTCGAACAGTTCGAATGATGCGCGCACC
The DNA here is from genome assembly GCA_047628385.1 of Oleiphilaceae bacterium. Taxonomy (GTDB): domain Bacteria; phylum Pseudomonadota; class Gammaproteobacteria; order Pseudomonadales; family Oleiphilaceae; genus PZPK01. The sequence goes on along the minus strand of JBLHVH010000204.1, from coordinate 2,773 downwards.
TGAGCGTATTTCATCAATCTTCAGGCCATCTGGATATCCAGATCCATCACAATATTCCGTGTGGTTACGTATCAATAGCGCGGTCTTCTCAAAGCCGTTTATGGTGGTTAAAGCCGTTTCGCCAACTTGTGGATATTGTTTATAAAGACTAAGATCTGATTCAGACATTTCGTCTTCAGAAAGTGCTAGCAAGGAATCGGGTAAGCTCATTTTTCCAATTTGATGTAATAGCCCTGCATAATAGATATTCTGTATGCTTTTTTCTTTCAGTTTAAGTGCAATTGCCATCTTTTTAGACAATTCCGCAACTAATTTTGATTCTGCTTTTTGCAGGGTTTGACGGGTATTAATAAAATTTGAAAAAATTAATACAAAGGAGTCATAACTTAACTTCAGGTCTTTGTAAGCAAGATCGAGCATTTGAGCTGTTTGCTTTATTTCTTCTGTGCGTGCTTCAACTTTTACTTCAAGGTTCTTGTTCAAATCTTGAAGCTCGTCGTTTTGTTTTTGAGTTAAAGCAATTAACTCTGCTCGTTCCCGCTCTAAACGTTTTAACTTCAGCCCATCAAAGATGATGGACTTTAATTCATCATCTTCCCAGGGTTTACTGATGTAGCGGTAAATGCCACCATGATTTAATGCATCAATGGTAGAGGTCATGTCGGCATAACCGGTTAGTAATATCCTAATAGAGTCAGGTTGTAGAACTTTTGCTTTTGTCAGAAACTCTGCGCCATCCATTTGGGGCATACGCATATCTGAAACGATCAAATCAACTTTGTGATCCTTCAAAATCTTGAGCCCTTCATCGCCACTTTCTGCAAAATACATTTCCAACTTTAAGGGTCTCATCAATCGCCTAAGAGCGGTAAGTATATACGGCTCGTCATCCACAAATAAAACCGACTCATTCGCTGTACTTGTTGCTTGATTATAATTTTCAGCCATTGCTTATGTAAAACTCCTTCGGTTTTAATCTAAAAAGTCTTTTGTCAATTGTTGATATAATTTATCTGCTTTTGATAAGTACTCATTTGTGATTTCTTGATTAGGAAGTATTTTTTCTAAATGTCCCTCGTCTATAATTGCTGCGCCTAAGGTCAGTGGTGTTTTATAAAGCGCAGAGGTAACCGTATTGGCCAGTTCTATTATTGAATTCTCAGTATTGCTGACCTCGTTTTCAAGCTGGTTAATAATATTGCAAACGTTGACAGGGAATCCCCAATGATTGAGTACGCCATAAGAGATGCTTAAATAGTTGATGCCTGAAAGGTCAGCAATACAGTCATTTAGTGAAGTATTATTCTGCATCGATGCGTCAAATGCTGTTTTCATTAGTTTTTTTTGTGTAGTTTCAAAAACAATAAGGCCAACATGTTGAAATAAGGTCGCGGTAAACAGAGTCGAAAAATCTAGTTTTTCTTCTTTTGCTATCACGCGCACTAAACTGGCTGAATAGAGTGAATGTGACCAAATGTCTTTATAGCTAAAAATTTCAGGCTCAGAGGGTTTTTTAAAGTTATCCAGTATGGCAAGCGAATATATCAGTCCTCTTAATGTATGCTGACCCAGAATAATTGTTGCTTCTCTAAGTGAATTTATTTGTCTACTTAAACCATAAAAAGAAGAGTTAGAAATCTGAAGTACTCGACCTGCAATAACTGGGCAGGCAATTAATAAGCTTTCTAAAACTTTTGGCTCCGTAAAATCCTCATTTAAAGTCTTTAGTAGCTTATTAACATTCGGAGAAATCGAGGGAAGCTTATCTATAACTTCTTCCAATACAAAACTCATTCCTGTTCACCTTTTAGTGGTGGTGTCATGTCTTTTTCGACCTTGATATCTACATAATTAGTCAGCAGAGTTTTAAGGTGAAGCATGCCCTTTTCATTAAGGTACAGGTTAAAAAAAAGTTCAATATTTTTTTTCCTACCTGCCTGGGTGCTTTGGAAGCTTCTTGAATCAGTCATCACAGTTAGGCCCATAGAGTAAGTAAGCAAAACTATTTTTTGCCATTTCTATTTTGGTGCACGTTATTTGATGAGTATTATTGTTTAAAGTCGTCTTGGTAGTGAGCGTTTGGTTGATGTCCGAGAGTTTACTTTCTCTTATTAACTGAGTGATTTCGGATGGTAATATCGTGTCTGCTTTTTGACCAATTAAAGCTTGTGAGTTAAAAATTTGATGAGCCCTTAAGTTAGCATCTATGACACAGAAGTCATCGCTTAGGCCTAAGGCATATGCAGGCATTAAATCAAAAAGTTTTTGTGACGTTTTTAGTCGATTTACGTGTAGAGTTAGTTCTCTTGTTTTCTGCGCTACAATAGCTTCTAAGTTAGAATTAAGCTCTTGAAGTTGTTCGGTCAGTATTCTGTTTTTATTTTTTATTTCAAAATAATTAAAAGCTTCTTCGATTGTCTGAATAAGGTTATCGTCATCCCAAGGTTTGAATAATATTCTAAATACGGCTCCCTTATTAACTGCGTTTTTCAGCTCTTCAATGGCAGTGTAACCGGTGAGTAAAACTCTTACGATGTTTGGATATAGCAATTGAACTTCTTCAAAAAGTTCTGTGCCCGTCATGCCTGGCATTAACTGATCCGAGAGAATAACCTGTATCTGTTCTTCTTTCAGTATTTCAAGCGCATCCGTAGCACTTAAGGCAACCAAGACAGTATAATCTTTTTGACGTAAAACTCTTTTTATTGAGCTAGTTATATTGTCTTCATCATCTACAAGGAGAATCTTATTGTCCATATATAATAATACCTAT
>JBLHVH010000203.1:0-6116 GCA_047628385.1 Oleiphilaceae bacterium | reverse complement strand
GGGATCGAACATAAAACAGTTTTAAGTCATGATGTGCATTACAGTGATGAACAGTTGTTAATATTGAAACAGTTTCTAGAAAACGGTAACTAAACTTCGAAACTTTAATTATTCTCAATAACTCAATGATGATCCGATTATGACTGACGAAGCTATCATACAGAAAGTCGTATTAATTATATTTCCAATTGGCTTATTAATGGAGCTTATTTCATTATGCTTCATACTTTATTTGAAAAAAATAGTTGTTGTTCATTGAAGATGTACTTGAAGATGGCCGTCGATTTTATTCTTTAAATATATTTCTTTCAGATATGGGAATACTTCATTACGCCACTATATTTTTTAATAGATTCCAAGCTAAGCGCTATGGTCTACTAGAGAAAAGAGAGCAGGTTCCTGAACCAGTTCAACGGCTATTTATTTTCACTTTTTGTCTTTTTATGGTGAGTGGTGTTTTAATGTTTGGCTCTGCTTTTATTGTTTATTTACTTAAGACGTAGCGGTGTTTTGGCTTGGTTATTTTAAAGGCAAACGATTTACTAAAGAATATAATGTAAGATTTTTGGCTAGGGGTATTTTAGGGCAGATACTTGCATTTTGAGTAGCATGAATACGTAGATTTTTTCTGGTGTTCGTGTTACTTACCCTGCCTACTTTCAATTTTTAATGAATTCATTTCTAGTAAAGATCTGCGTCAAATGACGTATACGCTTTCGTCAATCAGCGAATACCGTTCTTACCCTTAATTCATAATAATAGCGATGAACAAATTTAAGCTGAATCGGCTTGAAGTTAATGCTGAATTCATAACTATTATTACGAAAAGGGTAGACTCATGAAATTGAAGACAATGCTAAAAAGCGCAGTACTCGGTGCAAGTGCATCAATATTTTCGATGGGCGCACTGGCCGCTGACGATACAATTAAAGTAGGTGTATTGCACTCTCTATCTGGCACCATGGCGATTAGTGAGACCACTCTTAAAGATACTGTTCTGATGATGATTGAAGAGCAAAATAAAAAAGGTGGTTTGTTAGGTAAGAAGCTTGAAGCTGTAGTCGTTGACCCCGCGTCAAACTGGCCGCTATTTGCTGAAAAAGCACGTGAATTAATATCAAAAAATGATGTAGACGTTATTTTCGGCGGCTGGACATCTTCATCAAGAAAAGCAGTATTACCTGTTATTGAAGAGTTGAACGGTTTGTTATTTTACCCAGTTCAGTACGAAGGTGAAGAGTCTTCGAAAAATGTTTTTTATACTGGCGCAGCGCCAAATCAGCAGGCTATTCCAGCGGTTGATTATTTGATGAACGATCTTGACGTGAAGCGTTGGGTTCTTGCGGGTACTGATTATGTTTATCCACGTACGACTAATAAAGTACTTGAAGCATACTTAATGTCTAAAGGCGTTGCTAAAAAAGACATCATGATTAACTACACACCTTTTGGTCACTCTGACTGGCAGTCAATCGTTTCAGATATCAAAAAGTTTGGTGGTGAAGGCAAGAAAACTGCAGTTGTTTCAACTATTAACGGTGATGCAAACATTCCTTTCTATAAAGAGTTAGGTAACCAAGGTATTTCTGCTGAAGATATCCCAGTGGTTGCATTTTCTGTTGGTGAAGAAGAATTGTCTGGTTTAGATACTAAGCCTTTAGTGGGTCACTTAGCCGCTTGGAACTACTTCCAAAGTGTTGAAAGTGATGCGAATGAAGCATTTATTGCAAGCTGGAAAGCGTACATAAAAGACGACAAACGCGTAACAAACGATCCAATGGAAGCAACTTATATTGGCTTTAACATGTGGTCAAAGGCAGTTGAAAAGGCAGGTACAACTGATGTAAATGCTGTTGAGCAAGCGATGATTGGTATCACAGTACCTAACTTGACTGGCGGTATTGCTGTTATGAATAAAAACCACCACTTGAGCAAGCCAGTATTAATTGGCGAAATTCAGGATGATGGTCAGTTTGAAGTTGTATGGGAAACTAAGGGTACCGTAATCGGTGACGCATGGTCGAACTTCTTACCAGGTTCAAAAGACTTAATTGCTGATTGGACTGCACCAGTAAGCTGTGGCAACTTCAACACTAAAACAGCTAAGTGTTCAGGTCAGAACTTCTAAGAAGACTGTGAATCATTAAGCTAAAAAATTCCGACTGACAGCGCAAGCTTGTGAGTCGGAATTTATTTCAATTTACTATATCTAAAAATCATCATTTATTAACCCTTAAATGGAGCACTATCGTGAGAACTCTTCCGACCCTTCTCGCCTGTCTGATAAGTTTTTTGTTTAGCTTTTCAGTACACGCTTCTCCTTCTATGGCGCAGGCTTCTGAGGAATCGATTTCTAAGACATCGATTCCTGAGCTGCTAACGAAACTAACCAAGGTGAAGCTAAATAAATCGATTCCGGTATTAATAGAACTTGAAGAGCAGGTGGGTGAAGAAATGTTGCCGCTTTTTAAAACCATGCTTAAAGGTGAGTTGTACTACCTTAAAAAAACCAAAGAATTAGTGGCTGTCAGTAAGGTTGAGGGTGAAAAAGTTTACGCTGATGTGTTTACGGGTGAACGCTTAGCTACAATGAAAAAATCAAGCGTTAAAAAAGTGCGTGTGAATAATAAGGTAAGACGCTTTTTACGTGAAACGATTGCGCGAACTCAATTAACGGCTGTGGATCCTGAAGCGAGATACAAAGCTTTAAACTCTTTATTATCAGAACTAGATGCGGGTACTGTAAAAACGATCCAAACTTTAAAAGTACACGAAACGGATGCCGACGTTTTAGAATTAATGGACGTTGCGGTCGCGATGTTTACTATAACCGATAGCAAAGATGCAAAAGAGCGACTTGCTGCGGTGCATATAATTTCTGGACGACTTGAACCTGAAGTGCGCAACTTATTCGTAGCGGTGGTTAACGAAGAGCAGGACTTAAAAGTAAAAGGGGCTTCAGAAAAAGCGTTGGCATCGATTGAGCAGCGTATTGAAAAATTTCAGTTTGTCGATAAAATATTTTTTGGGCTTAGCTTAGGCTCGGTTCTATTACTGGCCGCGATTGGTCTTGCGATCACATTTGGTGTGATGGGCGTTATCAATATGGCGCATGGCGAAATGATTATGCTGGGTGCCTATACAACTTATGTCGTGCAGCTAATGATGCCTAATGCGATTGACTATTCGCTATGGGTAGCGATTCCATTGGCTTTTATTGTTTCTGGTTCAGTCGGTGTTTTAATCGAACGAGGTGTGATTCGTCATCTTCATGGTCGTCCTTTGGAAACGTTACTGGCAACGTTCGGTATCAGTTTGATTCTTCAACAATTAGTGCGTACCGTTTTCTCTCCGCTAAATCGTCAAGTGCAAGCACCTAGCTGGATGAGCGGTTCTTTAGATATAAATCCTGTTTTATCTTTAACCATGAATCGCTTGTATATATTGGCCTTTGCTCTATTAGTTTTCGGTTTATTGCTGTTAATTTTAAATAAAACCTCTTTAGGTTTGAATGTTCGTGCCGTATCGCAAAACCGTAATATGGCAAAAGCGATGGGTATCAAAACAGATCGTGTCGATGCCATCACTTTTGGCTTAGGTTCTGGTATTGCTGGTATGGCAGGTGTGGCTTTAAGCCAGTTAACGAATGTTGGACCCAATTTAGGCCAAGCTTACATTATCGATTCTTTCATGGTGGTTGTGTTTGGCGGTGTGGGTAATTTATGGGGTACCTTGGTTGCAGGCTTCAGTTTGGGTATTGCTAACAAATTTATTGAACCGATTACCGGTGCTGTGTTGGCAAGTATCATTGTTTTAGTCTTTATTATTTTATTCATTCAGAAACGTCCTAAAGGGCTGTTTCCTCAAAAAGGGAGAGCAGCAGAATGAGCAATGTACTTAATCAGCTTAGTTCAATGTTTAACAGCGGGGCAATGGGACGAGAAGGGCAAGCGGGTAGTCGTACCTTACCCTTTGTTGTGCTTTTATTGGCCGTTACAGTGCTAGCGTCAATCGGTAACTTAGCGATGCCTGCTGATTCAATGTTTTATGTCAGTACGTATACGATTAGCTTATTAGGCAAATACCTTTGCTATGCGATGCTAGCGTTAGCGGTTGATATTATCTGGGGCTATTGCGGTATTCTGAGCTTGGGGCATGGGGCCTTCTTTGCTTTGGGTGGTTATGTGATGGGTATGTATTTGATGCGTCAAATTGGTGATCGTGGCGTCTACGGCAACCCTGATTTACCTGACTTTATGGTGTTTTTGAATTGGACTGAATTACCGTGGTTTTGGCAGGGTATGGATCAATTCTGGTTTGCCATGATTATGGTTGCTGTCGTGCCTGGTTTGTTGGCTTTTGTGTTTGGTTGGTTGGCATTCCGGTCACGGGTTACCGGTGTTTATCTATCGATCATTACCCAAGCCTTAACCTACGCGTTAATGCTGTCTTTTTTCAGAAATGAAATGGGTTTTGGTGGCACCAATGGTTTGACTGATTTTAAAGAAATTTTGGGTTTTAGTCTGCAAGAAGATAGTACGCGTATCGGCTTGTTTATCGCGACCTCAACGTTGTTATCTTTAGCCTTGGTATTGAGTCATTTTATTTTCAAATCACGTTTTGGTAAGGTGATTATTGCCATTCGAGATGGCGAAAATCGCGCACGTTTTATTGGTTATCGCGCGGAGCGTTATAAAGTCTGGTTGTTTGTTTATTCAGCCGTTATTGCCGGTATTGCGGGGGCTTTATATGTGCCACAAGTGGGGATTATTAACCCCGGTGAATTCTCCCCGGTAAACTCGATTGAAATCGTTATTTGGGTTGCTGTGGGTGGTCGTGCCACATTAATTGGTGCAGTGCTTGGTGCTTTGCTGGTGAATTATGCAAAAACTCGCTTTACCGCGATCATGCCAGAAGCTTGGTTATTTGCGCTAGGGGCTTTATTTGTATTGGTAACGCTGTATTTACCGAATGGACTGATGGGCTTAAAGGCGCAGTTGATAGATCGCAAAACCAAACGAGCGCAATTAAAAGCGAGTAGTTTATCGGTGCCGTCAGATTCTCAGGAGAAAGTAATATGAGCATTTTAGACGGTCAGTTATTGGATGATACCCGTGAGATGTTTCGTCGAGATAAAGTGTGGTCTTTCATGCAGCCGCAAGAGACCATGGTTGATGTTTCTAAAAATATCATTCTTTATATTGAAGGCTTATCGGTTAGCTTTGATGGGTTTAAAGCGTTAAATGATATGAACTTGTATATCAATGATGGTGAATTACGCTGCTTAATTGGTGCCAATGGTGCCGGTAAAACAACCTTGATGGATGTGATTACCGGTAAAACTAAGTGTGATGAAGGCTCAGTTTACTTTGGGCAGACGCATAATTTGTTAGAAAAAGATGAAGCTGAAATTTCGCAATTAGGGATTGGGCGCAAGTTCCAGAAGCCGACTGTTTTTGAAGCGCATACCGTGCTGGATAATTTAGAATTAGCACTAAAAACCAATAAATCTGTTATTCCAACACTTTTTGGCAAACTAAGTTCGACCGATATAGATCGTATTGACCATGTATTGAAAACAATTGGTTTAAAAGAAAACCGACTGCTGTTAGCCGGGTCTCTCTCTCATGGCCAAAAGCAGTGGTTAGAGATTGGTATGTTGTTGGTAGCAGAGCCGCGTTTATTGTTGGTGGATGAACCCGTTGCAGGTATGACGGCTCAAGAGACGGAACGTACGGCCGAGTTACTGAATTCACTAGCGGGTGAGCACACGGTTGTTGTGGTTGAGCATGATATGGAGTTTGTTCGTTCAATTGCTAAAACAGTCACGGTATTACATCAAGGTGCGGTATTAGCCGAAGGCACGATGGATGAAGTGCAAAATAATAAAGATGTGCGTGAAGTGTACCTGGGTGAAGAGGAATAGGGCGATGAAGAGAAGGGATAAATCATGATATCAATTAAAAAAGTTAATCAGCACTACGGCGGTACCCAGATTCTTTGGGATTTAGATCTAGATATCGAGCCCGGTTCACGTACCTGTATTATGGGGCGAAATGGGGTAGGGAAGTCGACTTTATTGCAATGTATGATGGGCTTGCGCCCCATTACCAGTG
>JBLHVH010000202.1:0-6205 GCA_047628385.1 Oleiphilaceae bacterium | reverse complement strand
GGAAATGACCAATTTAGCTTTTCCACAGTAGGTTCGTCCGTTCTCGATCTAGCTCCTAGGTAGCATATGTGCTGCATTGAGATTAACGTGTCAATAATAGTGTGACTTAGCTCACAAATGATTGTTCAATGTTCTTTGTTCGTTATAATAGCGCCTCTTAAGTTTAAAAGAGAAGATACATGAGAGATGAAACTACCTTATTTGCCCAAGTAGATAGCTTTGTGAGTGTATTAGCGCAATGTCGTGAACTGGGTATCACTGTAGTTTCAGCACGAGAAAACGAGCTAATTCTTGAATTACCCTACAGCGAAAAGATTATCGGTAACCCTGAAACCGGCGTCATTCATGGTGGTGCCATTACTACTTTGATGGATACTGCCGCTGGTGCGGCTGTATTGTGTGCAGTACCAGAGTTCGAACTCTGTCCGACTTTAGATTTACGTGTTGATTATATGTGTTCCGCCAAGCCTGGTCAGTCTGTTTTTGCGCGGGCAAGTTGTTATCGTACAACTAAAAACATCTTATTTATGCGATGTGAGGCCTACCAGGTTGATCGAACTGTTGCGCATTGTGTCGCAGCCTTTATGCGTATGGGTGAAAAAGGTATTCCTTCTCTAGATGCGATGACTCGCGGCATAAATATCGCTCCTTTAGGTAGTGTTACGCAGACCTACAACACTGTCGACTTTAAACACGTTATTGAGCAAGTTAGAGGGAGTCATACCTATGCTGATTTAATCAAAGTCATCCCTTATGCTGAGTTAATAGGGATTGAGTTTGACCAACAAGGCGGCGTGATTAATGGCCAGCCTCCAGGTTTATCATTTAAGTTACAGCAGAAGCCAAGCAATATTGGCAATCCTATCTTACCTGCGATCCATGGTGGTGTTTTAGGAGGTTTCATGGAATTATCAGCAGCACTGCATCTACTTGTTTCCCAGACGACGCTTAAATTTCCTAAAATTATCGATTTCTCCATCGATTACCTACGCGGTGGTGCAGATCGAGAAACCTATGCCTATTGTGAGGTGTCTCGGCAAGGAGGTCGTGTTGCTAATGTTGAAATTCATGCTTGGCAAGAGTCAAAAAATAAGCCTATTGCACTTGCGCGTGCGCATTTTTTATTAGAAGAGTAGTCGTGCTCATTTAGTTTTAGTTGGCTTGGCAATAGGTTTCTGAAAATTTATCGGTCTATTAGTGAATCGATTTAACACTGCCTCATGCGTTAATAATTCGCCAAAGCCGTTATCGCTTGCTTGAATGAACTTTGCTAAATTAGACCCAGAGCTTCCAATACATGGCCAGCTTGGCGGTAGTGCATGCCAGCCGGATGGCGTTTTCATATGGCTTCGATCCGAAGAAAATACTATTGCAAACTCATCTGCTGGTACTAGGCGAAATAAAGGCCTTTCCGTCTCTGAAAGTAAGTGCTCATTAACGAAAGACTCGGTAAAGTAAGCGTCAATATCCGTCATAAATGGCAGTGTTGTATCAAAGTCGACTATTTGATTGTTATCAGCTATCACCAACAAAACGACATGGTAATCCCAAAAAATTGGTAATGCAGGGTGACGAGAAGCGCGCTGATTCAACATTGGAAACGCATCACCTTCGCTAAAAATAAACAGAATATAGCTATTTAGAAATTGCTTTTGTTGGCTTAAATGCCAAATATTTTCTTCACAGTAAGCTGTTTGGTAAGCAAAATTTTCTCGTTTAAAGTGATTTAGTTGCATTGCCGATTGGTATCCTTATATCCATAATTTTCATTAACTATACCTACTGTCAGAGGGTTTAGGCGCTTTGTTGGTATTTATATCGTTCATTCGTCGCTACAAAACTATAAATGATAAAATGACTTGTAAGATATCTCTTACACAAAGTAGCGTGATCGTCCGTATATTTTCCCGTGTGAGACCTCTATTATACATCTCGTTGCTAGGACAGCAGGGAATAAAGGATTAGCCAAGAAGGAATTGGCCATTAAGGATGATTGGAAGGGAGTTATACTCATAAGGAATGAGTATACAAGGATCAAGATCCAGCTAGGGATTAGCGATAAGGATATACACTTTAGCCTCGTAATTTACGGGGCTTTTTTGTGCCTGGGGTTTGAGAAAGGTTGGGCAGAATCGCACGAACCTGAGTAAATTTTGTTATCATCCACAATAAAAATACGTCTATCTTTTAATTTATTTTTACTGGCAAAATCCCACTATGAGTGATCTAGGCGTTGAAATACATCGTTGTTATGATGAGTTCGGACCTATTCGGGTATTTGAGAATGGTGCTTTACGTTATCTTGCGTTTGGTGAGGCCGCAGAGCAAAGCTGCATTAATTTGCATCATCCTTCAACGCTGGTTTATGAATATACGCAGGCGATGCTGCTGGCATTGCTTTATTTGCCAAAACCAAAACAAGTAATAATCTTGGGTTTAGGTGCTGGGAGCTTAGTGCATGCGCTTCATCATTATGATCAAAACCTAGATATCAAAGTGGTGGAGTTGCGAGAGAAAGTGGTTGAGGTTGCGCAAGAATGGTTTGCTTTAGCAATTTTTCCTGAGTTGACGCTGATGGTTGATGACGCTGCTGAGTATATCGCCAATAAACACGCTTTAAGTGATTTAATCTTTGCTGATATTTATAATGATGAGGGTATGATTGAAGCGCAATTAAGCTCAAGATTTTTATCTGATTGTTATCACAACCTAAGTGATGACGGAATTTTAGTGCTGAACTTGTGGGATGAAGGCGGAGGTAGTCATCCGCTCGCAATTCAGGCTATTTGTGACTTATTTGGCAGTAATCACTGTATGACCTGTTTGATTGAAGATGGTAACCTGATTGCTTATGCGTTTAAAAGTGGCGCGCCAGAAAGTAATGTTCGCCGATTACAGCCGATGGCTAAAAAGCTTGCCAAGAAAATGGATATTCCTATTCACAAACTTTTGTCGCGCTTGAAGACTGTCTAATGGTCACTATTGTTTAATAGATTAATGGCCCGCTGCGGCATTCACTCCTGTTTTAATACGAAAAATTTGATACGGCCCGTGCTCGGCTATATAGGCATCGGTTTTACCAATCACATCCTGTAAAGCGCTACTAGTGACATATAACCAGCCGTCGAGACCAAAGCTGAAACCATCTGGCCATCTTAGTTTAGGGTCTTTAATTAATGTTTTCAAAGAGGCGTCGGGTTTCATTCTAACAATTGCGGAATGCTCTATATCGCTTAAATAAATGTTGCCAGCGTTGTCTGTGGTAATGCCGTCGCTCATAGTCTTTTCACCAAAACGTTCTACCTTTTGAGCAAGTTGCTCGTGATTAAGTGAAAGGTTGTTCAAATCGCTGGTGCGTATTCGGTGTAGGTGTTCATCTGTCACCGGCGCAAAATATAACCACTCTCCATTTCGGTCTAAAGCGATTGAGTCAACACCTGGACGAATGGCAAATACGCCAAATATCAACATTTTCTCACCTTCTACACTGGGGACATAAAAATCAGCCTTAACTGATTCATGATCTAGCAATACTTCACGAGCTGTTTGGTTTCGTGTGCTGTAAATAATAATTGACGGGTTTAAACCTAGTATGCTGGCATTAGCAATATAGATAATTGAGCCGTCTTGGCTCACTTGAAAATCATTTAGGTGAGACCCTAGTCCTGCTATGTCAGAAGAAAACTCATAGTGATGAACGACTTTCATGGTACCAAGGTCAATAGCGACTATTTGGGGCGTAGCGGATCCATGGTCGGCATAATCTAATATCCATAGTCGATTTTGATGATCAATACGCATTGAAAGCACTGTCCGTAGGTCTATATCGGTATTTATAGGAATCTCGATTGCTTTTCCGTCGATAAGTTCAGCGATATTAAAAGGCGGACGGCCTTCTGGGTGAAAGGTAAAGAATATGCGCCCAGTGCTGGATACCGCAATATTTCCTGGCGGATAGTCAAGGTTGGCAACGACTTCAAGGGCATCACCTGAAAGGGTTGGTGTCGTGGTGCGGTCCGGAAAGTCGCCGCCGCCACCATAGATAGTTTCCGTTGCAATGGATATGACGGCAATGAGGACGATGATTGATAGGACGGTGGTCGCAATGAAACGCAGCATGTGTTTATTCTTTAAATTGTTTAAGGGTGTGTATTAAATCATAAGTTCTTAAATCAAACATGCTTGAATTTGAATTAGCTGACCCCACATAGTTTAAGACGCACAATTTTAAGGCACTTGGTACTTAGCCAAATGTCTACTTTTTAAGAAACAGTTGAGAGAAACAATAAATGTCAGAACAAGAGAATATTGAAGCTAAAGCAGAAACCCTTGGATTTCAAACTGAAGTTAAACAACTTTTACAATTGATGATTCACTCACTTTATAGCAACAAAGAAATTTTTCTACGTGAGTTAATTTCAAATGCTTCAGATGCTGAAGACAAATTACGCTTTGAAGCATTGTCAAATGATGCATTATATGAAGATGACGGCGATTTAAAAATTCGTCTTGAATTTGATGAAGCAGCTAAAACAGTTACCTTAAGTGATAACGGTATTGGTATGTCTCGCCAGAATGTGATTGACCACTTAGGTACCATTGCTAAGTCTGGTACCGCTGACTTTATGAAGAATTTGAGTGGCGATAGCCAGCAGGATTCACAGTTGATTGGTCAGTTTGGTGTTGGTTTTTATTCTGCATTTATCGTGGCTAAAAAAGTAGATGTATTTACGCGTAGAGCCGGTGCTGATAAGTCTGAAGGTGTGCGTTGGAGTTCTGAAGGTGAAGGTGAGTTCACGATTGCTGATGTTGAGAAAGTATCACGTGGTACGACTATTGTATTGCACCTGAAAGATGACGAAGCGGAATTCGCAAATGGCTGGCGTTTACGTAGTCTTGTGAAAAAGTATTCGGATCATATTTCGTTTCCTGTTGTGATGCAGTCTGAGCCTGCTCCAGCAGCTGAGGGTGAAGAGCAAGAAGCACCGAAAGATGAAACTGTTAACGAAGCAACTGCGTTGTGGTCTTTATCTAAGTCAGAAGTAAAAGATGAAGAGTATAAAGAATTCTACAAGCATATTTCTCATGATTTCCAAGATCCTATAAAATGGTCTCATAACCGTGTTGAAGGCAAGTATGATTATACAAGCCTTTTATATATCCCTGCTAAAGCACCGTATGATTTATATAACCGTGAAGTACCGCGTGGACTTAAGTTATATGTTCAACGTGTTTTTATCATGGATGACGCAGAGCAATTTTTACCGTTATATTTGCGTTTTGTGAAGGGTATCGTCGATTCAAAGGATCTGTCTTTGAACGTTTCTCGTGAAATTCTACAGAGTGATAAAGCTGTTGATAGTATGAAGGCTGCGTTAACCAAGCGCGTGTTGGATATGCTGACTAAAATGGCTAAAAATGAAACTGAAGACTATCAAGCGTTTTGGGATGAGTTTGGTCCTGTGATCAAAGAAGGTTTAGCTGAAGACCAGACAAATAACGAGAAAGTTGCTAACTTGTTACGTTTTGCTTCAACGCAGGGCGATAGTAAACAGAACCAGTCTTTAGCTGCTTACGTTGAACGCATGCAAGAAAGCCAAGAAAAAATATATTACGTAAGTGCTGAAAGCTATGCCGCCGGTATCAGTAGCCCACATATGGAAATTTTCCGTAAGAAAGGTATTGAAGTACTTGTTCTGAGTGATCGTATTGACGGTTGGATGATTTCATACCTGAACGAATTTGATGGTAAGCACCTTCAGGATATTACCAAAGGTGAGTTAGACCTAGGTGATATTGAAGACGAAGCAGATAAAAAGCAGCAAGAAGAAGCGACTAAAGAATACGAAAACTTAGTTAGCCAAATTACAGAGCTATTAAAAGACAAGGTTGATGAAGTGCGTGTAACAGGCCGTTTGACTGATTCTCCTGCATGTTTGGTTGCTGGTGCGCATGACATGGACGCTCAGATGAAAAAGATTATGGAAGCCGCTGGGCAGCAAATCCCTGATAGCAAGCCAAGCTTTGAAATTAATCCAGAGCACCCATTGGTTAAAAAGCTAAATGACGAGCAGAATGATGAACGATTTAATGATCTAACTCACGTACTTTTCGATCAAGCAGCTCTAGCAAGTGGCGAGCAATTGAAAGAGCCTGGTGCATTTGTAAGTCGTTTGAATAAATTGCTACTGGATTTATCTAAGTA
>JBLHVH010000201.1:0-6391 GCA_047628385.1 Oleiphilaceae bacterium | reverse complement strand
GCTATCGTATCTTTGCCGTCATTAGGTATTAGTTGAGCCTTAGGGCAACTGCTAGCCAAAAGCGGAAGTAGAGCAATCATCAACACCATTCAGGTCATGCCACTTTGCGGACGCTTTCAAATACTAAAAACGGTTTCCTAGAGGCCGCTTTGTGCTAAAGAGTAAGCCTAAATAATTTTGGCACGCAGTCTTGAATAACTAGAACAAACATAAGCAGCTTAAAATGATGTAGCCTGTATCTTCTTTAGCTCGAAATTTTTCGGTATTGGCTTGGGGTTTGCTCTGTTTCTTTTTTGAACGCAGTATAAAATGACGACTTTGCGTTAAATCCAACACTCATGGCTATATCTAGCACTGTATTATTACTCTGCTCTAACATGCGTTTCGCGGCATCTACACGGTACTTATTTACATAGTCGAAAAAATTCATCCCCAGCGTTTCATTTAATGTTTGTGAAATGTAATTTGGTGACGTGAAAATGTGTTTAGCCAGCTTTTGCATGGACAGTGAGGCATCTAAATAGAGTTCATCTTCACGCATCGCTTTTTCTATTTTTGTTGCTATGAGTGAGGATTGTTGCTCATCTAATGCAGAGCGTTGATATTTACGCTGCTGGTTATCGTCTTGTAAGAGAACTTCTTTGATATCATCTTGGCTTTCATATAGTTCTTCAAAGCCAGGTTTTTGTCTAAGCCCCCAAATGGCAATACTCCAGAGCATCACTAATATCACTGTATTCGTCAAAATATGGTCTATTTTGATCGAGTAAAATAGGTTGTCTAGCACAATATAGACGGCCGTGGTCACCCAGACTGCCCCTACAGCAAAGAGTAACCAGCTTAGCCATTTTATTTCTCTTGATTCCGTACTGGCAAACAAATCTTTTAAATGCTGACGATAACTATTAAGCCTTTGAATAGTTTTGTAAAAGTAAAACCCTGATTGTATTACCCAGCCAAGTATTAAAATAAGAGTGGTAGTAAGTATTCCGTAGAGTAAATAGCGCAGTATGGAGGGCGTGCTGGTAAGAATTACATCATTTCCTTCAACTAATAACGCGTTTTTAATGTCAGCAGGTATGATTATCGTCAATAGGGCAATAAGGGTGCCTAAACCAGCGGGAATAAAATGACGTAAAGATTTGCGACTGAAACGCCATGGTGTTTCAGAAGTGAGTCCCTGAACATAAAACCAGAAACATGGGCTAATAAGTAAAAGTGCAGGCAGCGAAAGGATCAAAAATGTTGTTTGTAACGATGGGGAAAAAACAGCTAAGGTTGGCTGACACATTACTACACCAATAGCGACTAAACATATGCCTAGTGGTAAGTAAGTTTGTCGTTCAAAAGAGCGCAAAATAAGTAAATTTGCACTAAAAACTATGACGACTAAGATGGAAATATTAAGTGCAAGCAACCCTAAATTATCTATCACAATAAAAATCTCAATTAACGTGTAAACCAGAAAAAAAAGGTTTTCTAGAGTTTTATAAAGGTCCGAACCTACAGGGACATCAGTATAAATGGTTCGAGTCAACATGCCCAGACGACATTGTTAAAGGTATTCTACATAATTCACATATCCTTAGCTAGTTGGTAAGAGAATAAACAAAATGTCTGATTTAATAATGAAACAAAATAGTATAAAAATGAAAAATAAACCTTTTAATTGGCCTGTTGTTGGTTTTCTACTTTTTATGACAGGAATTCCCGGTATACCCGCTATTTTTTTACTAATAGGGGTTGCTTTGGGGCCCTCTGCGGGTGTGATTTTTTCTTCCATGGTTGATGCTTTGTATTTTGAAACGCCAGCAGCAATCGTTGTTCATGGGGGAGCGGGTATTTTGTTTTTCTTAACTATGCCATTTCAATTTTCACCAGCGTTAAGGAACAAAAAATCAAATTGGCATAGAACCGGTGGACGTATTGCGCTGCTATCCGGTTATGTCATGGGCACATCTGGAGTTTGGATGCACCATGTCTTGTCACCTGATTTATTCGGCATGCGTTATGTGTCACTGGTCATTCTGAGTATTTCAATGTGTACCGCATTTTCAATGGCACTATGGCATATTATTAACCGTAATGTTGATGTACATCGCAAGTGGATGATAAGGGCTGTCGCGATAACACTTGGTGTGATTACACTATTATTTGTTGAAGCGATTTCGTTCTTGTTGTTTGGTCTATTGGAAAACGTCTTTGCGGTAATAAACCAATTTCAGCATGATTATGGTCGACTCGTAGGAATGGCAATCAACTTGACCATCGTTGAATACATATTTTTTAAAGAGACGCTTAAGAAAAAAGCACAATACCCATTAACAATTTTGGTGGAAAAATAATGACTGAACTACCTATTATCGCCCAATTACACTTAGCTGTAGGAACCTTAGCCGTTGTGGGGGGATTTGCTGCCATGCTGCTCCCTAAAGGTAAGACACTACATAAGTTCGCAGGTAAAATATTCTTTTACACTATGTTAGCACTGTGTTTTAGTGGAATATATTTAACGTTTGCGCGCTCGCTGCAACTTACCCTTCTTCTAGCAATATTCTCTTTATATTTATTGTTAACCGGCTGGTACGCTATGTCGCGAAAGGATTCGAGAGTTACCGTATTTGACAAAGTTGGCTTTTATGTCATTAGTACTATTGGTATTGCCACTTTGATTTTCTCCATATTAGGATGGAGCTTAAATTGGCATTACCCATCATCAGAGCCACCATACCCTGGTTATCTTATCTTTGTTATTTTTTCGGCTTTTCTAGCCTACTGGGATTATCAGCTGCTTGTCACTAAAGTACTTGTCGGGACGAAACGATTAATTCGCCATTTGTGGCGGATGCATTTTGCGCTGCTCATCGCTACCTTTATATTTTTTGGTGGTAATAGCAATGTTTTACCTGAAGCACTTCGCACAGATTTCATTTTAATGGCACCTATCGTGACTGTGCTTACATTTATGTTTGGGTGGTTAGTTTATGTTAAGGTTTTCAAGAAATCGTCATAAATTGTTGTAACGTTTAGCCAAACTGAAATGACCACTACCGAGCCAACTGCGGAAGTTTAATCTCACTTGCAACCACTTCCGCTTTGCGCACAGAAAAGTCATAAAAACGAATTAGTGGAACGTCCGCTACCGTATCTTTGTTA
This sequence comes from Oleiphilaceae bacterium, assembly GCA_047628385.1. Lineage (GTDB taxonomy): Bacteria > Pseudomonadota > Gammaproteobacteria > Pseudomonadales > Oleiphilaceae > PZPK01. The sequence goes on along the minus strand of JBLHVH010000201.1, from coordinate 3,235 downwards.
ACATTAAGCTAGTGATCATTAGAGATTTCTTCAACTAGCCAAAAGCGGAAGTTAGCTTTGGAGTTAAAAACTCACATCCATTCACAATTGAGCTTGTGCCGAAAATTTTTACACGGAGTTAGATCTCAAACACCCAAAGCAGTCATTCGAATCATTCAAGTTTCAAACGAATTTAGGGTATTAATTCTAAGGCGCTAACGCCCCCAGAGCGCCTTAGAAATATTATTCAACATTACTTAGAAGGCGCCATCTTCAATTACAAAGGAGAAACGTCAGTACTAACATTAACTTATTGATAATTATAATTTATTTAAAAAACCGAAACTATAAGTCAGCTTTGACAACTAAAATAAGCTCTACTAACACAACGTAAAATGCAGTGATAGTAGGCGTATCGATTAAGCTGCCTTGTCTTTTTTTCAACAGACATGGGAACCTAAGATCAGATAATTGATGGCTATTTAATCATACAGTGGCTAGGTTATATTCATTATGAGCTGATGCATTCAAGATCCTTCAGGGTTACAAATGATCACAACATACAACTAGACCGAATGGTTAGTTTTGCGTATATTATATGCATTCCAACGTCGAAGTACATTATGAAAATCCTAACAATTGTTGGTGTAATGACAAGTAGGAAAGCGCTGGGAATTTAGCATTTATCTACTGCATCACTAAATCCTAGTTGCTCAAGATGGAACTGGGATTCACACAAAATGATCACGGATAATAAATATGTTAGAACGTTTTTTTGAAAAGACAATTCGAGGTTACTTGTTAATCACTGGGTTTTTAACTGCTACTGCATTTCTTACCTTTTTAGCGCCTGAATGGAGTATGACAAATTTATTTTTCTATGATGAAACCATGATGGAAAATAAACGTTACTTGCAGGCAACGTATTAGCATTGGGGAGTAATGGTCGGCTGTATCGGTATATTACTGATGGCATCGGCAAAGTATAAATCATTAAGAACCTCAACCATGATTTATAGTGGCTTTGAAAAAGCAATGTTTGTTGGGCTCTTCTTCTACAACGTATGCGTGAATGATTATGACTGGTTTTACGGCTGGAGTGGTGTATTTGCGCTTGATGGATTCGTTACTTTTTATTCACTAATTTATGTTTATTACTACATCAATCGTGATAAATCTAAAACGCCTGCTCATCTACGTTAATAGTCAATTTGATAGGGAATATAATAGAAAAGTGCCGTTATATGTAACGGCACTTTTTTAAGTGTAATTAGCATATTACAGGATTAAACGTCTAGTTTCTTTTATCGCACTATCTAATATGGAACGATCTTTCTGTAACGCACAAAGTAATGTACTACCAAGCCATAGGCTGTAAATGGCTCTAGAAGTGTCATAGCTATTTTTTAAAGAAAAGTCATTTTCTATGATACCTTGTTCAAAAAAATCAGACAGACAAGAAATTATTTTTTCAGCACCACTATTAAGTGATTTTTGCAGGTCATTCGATGTACCTGATATTTCACCCGATAACTTAACAACTAAACATTTAATCTGAAAATCATCAGTTACTTTCGTCGAGCACCAGTTTTCAAAATAAGCAATAACTCTTTCTTGGCGAGTTATTGCTGCATTCGTTAAAAACTGAGTCAGACTAGCTAAATGTTCTTCAAAGTAATCATCCAGTAATATACGACCAAAATCATCTTTTGATTTGAAATGGTGGTAGAAAGAACCTTTTGTTGCACATGCAGCATTTATAATTGTCATGACTCCAACACCGGCGAAACCCTGTTCGCTAATGATGTCAAAACCTACATTGAGTAATTTCTGTTTTAAATCTTTCAATGTTATAACTCCTAGGCAATTTAGTGAATATTATAAATGATTGCATACCGAACGGTCTAGTTTTACTTTTGGTTGAATAACAGCTAGACCGATCGGTTTGCTTTGTGTATGATCTCATTATTCTTTTGGCGTATCAAACAAATAACTATTTAATTAGGAGACATCATGACTAACCGTTTATCAATCGTAATAGCTGGCGCGACTGGGCTCATCGGTAAATCAGCTGTAGAAATAGCACTAGATAATGAAAGTGTTGAACACATCTACTCTCTGTCACGTCGACCTATAACAATAGAGCATAGAGAGTTGACTCAATGGTTGAGCCCTGATTTATCAATACCTTCTAAAAGTGATGTACCTAGCTTGCCAATTATTGGTGTGATCGCATTAGGAACAACGTTAAAAAAAGCAGGAAGCAAAGAAAAGCTTAGAGCGATTGATGTCGATTTAGTGGTTAACGTTGCCAAAGATATGCACAAGTTCGGGGTGAAACATATTATTGTTGTCTCTTGTTTAGGAGCCTCTGTTAGTTCTCGTTCGCACTACCTTCGTTGCAAAGGTGAAATGGAAGAGGAGTTACAACAACTTAAGTTTGAAAAAGTCACATTTATGCATCCTGGTTCATTAGTCGGGTCTCGTGAAGAACCAAGAAAAGATGAGAAAGTACTTCAATGTGTTTTGAACATGGTAAGACCTTTAATGATTGGTGTGTTGGCTGATTTCAAACCGGTAAAAGCACATGACGTTGCAGATGCTATTATTCAAGTAGTAACTCAACAAAATAATTTTATTAACAAAAGGATAGAATATATACGAACACCACAAATACTCAATTTATGTAGTTAATTAGATACCAACCAGTTCGGAGAAGTTGATCATGACGATATTCAATATAAAGACAATTATCACAGCTGCAGTAGTCGGCTTTACATTATCAGGTTGTGGAGCAGGCGATGAAAGCCTACAGCGCGCTGTTGACTTAACCGCGGTAGATGACAGAGTTATTTTGGTTAGCAAAGCAGCTGAAGAGCAAAATTTAACACAACTACTAACCATAGATCACTCTCGTTTAGCTGAAAAAGAAGATGCTGAACTTGCAGCAAGTCGAGTGGCTTTATTTTCTGATATTGCACTTAATACGGATTTAGTTGACAGAATACTTTGGTTGGCCTAGATTTGCCTTTTAGAGTAATTTCCTATGCAGTAAATGATCTGATCAAAACTATGTATACAGATGTTGCTTTTTTGCAAAAAAGACATAATTTGTCTGACACGGTTGCCTTACAAAATTACCAAACAAAAGCATCTGAATTAGTTAAAGATATTCCCGATGCAAAAGCCGTTAATTCACTATCGTTTAGCCATAATAGTAGAAAAATAACCTATGTAGCGAGAACTAACACTAGCG
>JBLHVH010000200.1:0-6393 GCA_047628385.1 Oleiphilaceae bacterium | reverse complement strand
CGCAATATTGCTGTTAGCTATCAGGGTTACATTTAACTCAAATAAATATTGAAACAGCTTTCCAAGTAGCATTGCATCACCGATATCTGACACAAACAATTCATCAAAACATAAAATCATGTACTTTTTACTTAAATTTTTGGCGATGACTTTAAGAGGATCAGGTTTGCCGGAAGTTTGACGGAGTTACTGATGAATTGTTTTCATAAAATGATGAAAATGTAAGCATAAAATTTTATTTGAGTTCATTGAATGATAAAAAATATACATCAGGCACGTTTTACCGCGACCTACTTTACCCCAAAGGTAAGCACCTTTAATTGCGCTTTTGTTTGATATTTCTTGTTTTAAAGCGCGGTAAATATTATCCAGCAATTCAAAAGCAATAAGCTGTGAGTCATCTTTAACGAGGTTTTTATCGTTTAAATAGCGGGTTTTAGGGCTGTTATTGGTGCTTATTATCAAGTTTTCCATGGTTTGATTTTATCAAATTTGTTTAAAAAATATGCAATAACGCTTTAAAATGAGATGTCAAAGGCGTAATCTTGTTTTGACTAAATAAAACAAAAATAAAAAAAGTGAGCGGTTTATGTCGTTAACAAACTACGCTACTGATATATCTTTTGCGCAAAAATCCAAGTGTATCAGTCAAGTATATATCCCTATTGCACGGATTAAACCACTGATCAAAATTTTGGTCATGAATAAAGTCAATTTAAATGCTTTATTGGCCAACACAGATATTAGTCTGCAAGACTTTACAGCAACGGATAAAACGATTGCTTTTGAGCAATATCAACAACTAATTATTAATGCACGAAATTTGTCGGCAGATTCTATCTTTGCGCTGCGCTTAGGAGAACAAAGTTTTCTGCATCACGATGGTTTGCTCGCAGCGCGAATAATGAGTAGTGAAAATGTAGGTCAAGCGATGGAGTTGTTAACACGTTACCAGCCTCTCTTTACTCAAATTCTACTGTTTGACTTTGAATTGAATGATTCTGGTGATGGTGTTTTAACCTTAACGCCTCATTTTGAACTAGGAGAGTCACTGCCTTACTTTATTGAATATACTTGTTCTGTTATCTATTCATTGGGGCGGTTTTTTTTAGGCGGGATTGATCTTGGCCATCATGGTATTAATGCAACGATTCGATTGAGTTATCCTGAACCAAGCTCTCGCGATGAATTCGATGCGTTTTTCTCGCTTCCAGTAAACTTTAACCAAATTACAAATCAGTTAATATTGTCCAAAAAATTACTAGCACAACCCCTTATTTTTTCTAATAAAGACTCTGCTCAATATAACGACCAAATTTGCCAAGCTAAAGTGACTGAAATTAGTCCGGATAACACGATTTTGGACCGTGTAAGATTTTTGATACATCGTCAAATATTCTCTGAACTATCACTTGACTTACTCGCTAACGAATTATGTATTTCACCTCGAACATTAAGGCGGCAACTTCAAGAGAGCAATACCTCTTATAAAATGTTGCTGGAGAGTGAACGAAAAAGAGTGGCGTTATCTCAAATCAAAAAAACTGAAGTAACGATTGAAGAACTTGCTGAAAAACTAGGGTATAGCGACGCATCGAGCTTCAGTAGAGCATTCAAACGCTGGTATGGCGTTTCGCCTAAGCATTACAAATAAAGGTTTTATTTAAAGACCGGTAATTTAATAAACGCACATACTGAGCAATGTGTGATGTGATTGATTTGCCTTAAATGCTAAATGACTGGCCATAACGGTCATGGATCGAGTATCAAATCTCAGTAATAATAATTGTGCAAGGTAAGTGCAGTATTGTGCATGGCTAGTGCAATATATTGATGCACAAAGGAAGCAGTACTCGAAAGGATTAGACAAAGTAACAATAATAAAATTAATAACATAGGTCTGATTATGAAAAATAATAAAAAATCTTTACTCGCATTTGGTGCAATTTCTTTAGGATTATTTCTTGGTTCAACGCAAACAATGGCTGCCGACAATTGCTATATCATGGTACATGGTCATGGTGTGCAAGGTGATATTCGAAGTGAAGGGCGTAAAAACTGGCGTGACGCAGAATTCAGCCAGTATAACGGCAGTGACTTTATGGATGATTTACTGGGCCCGGGTGATAATTTTGCGATTGTTGGTTATGACTCAACAGATGAAGGTGGTTACCCTTATTGGCGTGATGAAACAGCGGGTGAGATAACGCGTCAAATTATTTCTATCAAAGCCGGTAACGGCGATGGCTTAACGCATGACGTTGCAGGCACTCAATGTAATGCTAATGATGATTTTTGGGTGGTTAGCCACAGCCAAGGTGGCGCAGAAATGATGTGGATTTCGGGAAACGCTGTGTCAGGCTCTCCCTATTATAATACCGCCTTTGGTGAAAATTCGGCGGTGACGGTCGACTACGCGTCAGCCATGAATGGTGTTAATGGTATCCTCTCAGTTGGTGGCGCAATTACCGGAACAGAAGGCGCTGACCGAGTGTGTAATGGTAGTTGGACCGATGCCATTGTTGCAACGTTTATAGGGCGAGACTGTAATGATAGTGTTAAGTGGCTGCAGACTAATGATGCCTATGCTGCTAAAAGTTATATTGGTACTAACTTAGGTGCTCCTTTTTATGTTTTAGGTGGTTATAAAGGCTTTCCTGGTATTGCAGGCCTGACATCAGCGCTATTAAGTGGTGAAGATGATGGTTTTCTTAATCTAGCGTCTCAAATGAGCTGCACTGGTTCCGGTAAACGAAGCATAGAGAGTGACTTGAATAGCTACAAATCATTTTTAGGCATCACTTATGGTAGCCCAACGTTTCGTTGTAATAATGCGAATAAAGGGACGGCTCGCACGTATAACCTCGCGAGTATTTATACCGACCATGACGCCGAACGTAATGCAGGTATTAGTTCGCCGAGCTCAACGTCAATTGAAAATGGTATCAATTGTGGTTCAGGTGGAAACATGGCTAAACGTATTAATGATTGTATTAACTAGTTAGTCGAGTATGGCAGGCCCGTGTTATTGGCCTGCTTGTTAATAACATTATGAGTATGAGGCTTAACGCATGTCACGTAAAAAAATCGCATTAGCACTGGTGCTTCTTTTAGCGCCTGTTTTGTATTTTGGTTTGAATGCTGGCCAAGAGGGACTGTCTTCGACAAATAATGCTCAAGCTGAGGCAGCGGTTAATTCGCAAACGAGTTTGTTGCCACCTGCAATGATAGTATTGCCACAAGCGACTAAAAAAAACTATTCTCAAACAACGTTATCCGAACCTAATGTTTCGTTAAGTAAGATTGATCGTATTCGAGCGTTACAAGATCAAACGGATATGCATCGAGCAATGTTAAAAGATCATGACGAATTTAAGCGCTATCCGAGTAATAATCAACGCATTAAAAAAGTAGATAGTGACCCATTAATAAAAAATTACGCCATTGATGAACGCACAACAATTTCAGATGATAAAACCAATTCATTAACTATTTGGAGTGATAAAAAATACTATATTCGTGACGATATTGTCACCGTTAGTGCCTATGTCAGTGATGAAAAAGGTATGCGGATTCCAAGTAATATTAGCGCACAGTTAATTTTTGATGAAACAAAAAATATTCAAGTAATGGACTTTCAAGATCTAGATCATGATGCAGTTTATGAGTTGAGTTTTAAGGCGGATGAAATCAATGAGCAGGCACTTTTAGCCGGTATCTATAAAGTACTTGTTGTGAGTGATGCGAGTGATTTACTCGACGCAGTTGTGTTTGTTCTGGCTGACCCTGAAGCAACATTTACAGGCAACTATCGCGATGCCTTAACGCCTGAAGGTGACTTGCTGGTTGAAGCTGAAGTGGTGGTTACAAGTGCCGACCGCTTCTATTTTCAGGCATCTTTATATACAGAGTTAGGTGACCCAATTGGTGGTAATCAAATGACTTTGAATCTAAATAAAGGAAAAGCGTGGGTGCCATTTAAATTTTACGGTTTAATGATGCGTGACGCAAATACAGATGGCCCTTACCTATTAAAAAACATAGCATTAGCTCGGGTCACGATGCCTATGCAACGTGCGCCGCTAATACACCCAGGATATTTTACCGAACATTACGCTATGTCAAAATTTTCAAATGTTCGATATGAAGAGCTTGTCGGGCTTCAATAAGAAAGATCATGCCAAAATGGCACTTAGTTAAGCCCAAAAGCGCCAATAAAGTTTCACTAAATGTGTATTGTTGGGATCACTTCATTTATCCACAATCTGCAAAATAGTATTGAAGCCATTTAAGGAAGAGGCATTCAAACTATGCCTTCCTTTTTGTTTAAAGTGTAATGCGTGTTTTGTTTACTTGAGACAAAACACACGAAGGTGTTATACCCAGCATAGCTCGGAAAGTGTGGGCGAAGTGTGGAGAGTCAGTAAAACCGGCATCAATAGCCGCATCCGTTAGATTTTTACCTTGCCCAACATTTTGAGCAGTGAGATATAAACGGTGCCATAATCGGTAGCGTCTAATAGGAATACCTGTTTGTTTCTTAAATAACTGCGCTAAACGAGGGGGCGACAAATTGACTGATTCTGCCAGTTCTTCGCCGGTTATCGCGTACTTTACGGTCTCTTGAATCAGGTCGATCACTTTTTCAATACGAGGGTCAATAAAAGGCGTGCTTAATGGACTGTCTTGTTTGTTTTTAAGGCTAGATTCTAAAAAATCAAAAGCATTGTGTGAGTTCATTTGAGTATTGAACATCTGTGTAAAATCTTTGATTAAGGACGTTTCATGGGACAACGCATAGCCCATCTTTCCGCATTTTTTTTGTGCCTGAGCATGTAAATAAAAGAAATCTTGTCCTAATACGTCGAGGTTGCAATTTGCAATTAGTGAACCTTTTGTGTCAATAGTCACCGGCAAGCCCGCCGGAATTATTAGGCTTTTACTGTAAATAGGTGCTGACATATCTTCGGTGATAAATGAACAGGGCTCACCCAGAGAAACGCTTAGAGTTGCTGCGCCTTGTGAAAGGCTTAAAGGCGCTTGAAATCGTCCTATATATAAAGTCCGTTTTTTCCATAAAAACAGTTGGGCAGCATAACTTAATTTTGAGATATCTGTACTTTGCATTTGGCCTAGCCTAATGAATTATAATTGGACTTTTTTATCGGCTAACTGGTTTAAGGTCGCAAGTCGTCTCTGTTCTGTTTGACTAAATAATGCGCCTTGTAAGGTATTTATCTCATATGTCTTGTCAGTATCAGAGAGTCCTTCATTGCTCAAGATTTGTTGCCTTTGTTTACGGTATCGTTCGAAGCGCGAATGCCATTCGAATTTTTTCTGATCCGCAACTGCAAAACGTTCAGCGACTTCATGACCATAAACATCCGCGCGCATTTGAAAAATTTCGTCATCATTTGAGCCTTGGCTTCTTGCTATTTGAATATTTTCTTGGAGTGTTTCACGTGTTCGCTCCGCTTGCTTTATAGCTTGTTCCTGCTGTGGCAGTAATTGCTCAGCCGCTAAATATTGTGCTTCTTTTTCTTCATTTGTTAAGTTCTTATTCTTACCAATTTCTAATAAGCTAGCGGTGTAACTGTCGACTTTATCTTCATCCGCAAAAAAAGCATCATAAATTTCTGGGCTTAAGTTATTCATGCGTGCTTCACGGCGATATTGGAACATTGTCAAGTAGTCGCTACTTTGACCTGAGAGGTTTGTATTATCAGCAAAGTCATTTTCGAGCTCAATGACAGCTTCCTTATAGCCAATATACTGAGCAACCACCTCTAGCGCTTCTGACCTAGCAGGTTCCTCAAGTTGTTGTGTAATATAATCTTCAATACGAGCAATAATTGTTTCAAGCGACTCCTCACCCATGGCGGATAAAAAATATTCAATTAATGATTTTATTGATGCCGTAATAATTAAATGACCTTCGGAATCTAGGGTGAAAGCAACCAGAATACGTGTGCCTCTAAGAGATTTTGCAAGCGGCCCTAGCGAAGAGCGGTAGTTTTCATAAGTCACTTCTGTGATCAGTGATTTAGGATTATGTTTCATAGGCTCTTCTGGAAAAATAGCGGCACTTACATTACTGCTATTGGTTTTTACAGAAGAAAGCTGTTCTGTTTCATCATCAATTATCGGTAATATATTAGAGTTTACAGCTACATTAAAATAGACAGTCGCCATTAAAAAAATGCTCACCAGGGTAAACATACTTAGCGTTTTTTTTGTGATCATACAGGTACCAAAGAATCTTAATTTATTATTATTTCAATGCTTAACAGGGTATTTCTTCTTAACGTTATTTAATCGCATAAAATTTATGTGTAACAACGACCTTCATACAGATCTATAAATTCAGCACTAATCTTATTCCTATTCCTATTC
>JBLHVH010000199.1:0-6414 GCA_047628385.1 Oleiphilaceae bacterium | reverse complement strand
CGCGTGGGTGCACACACAGTACCTAGCGGGCTCATTTCAGTCATCCCCCAAGCATGAACAACAAATGCATTATGTTTTTCATCAAAGGCTTGTATCATTGATATGGGGGCTGCTGAGCCACCAACCACAACACGTTCAACACTTTTGAGCACTTCGTTTTCTTGCTCTAAATGATTAAGTAAACCTAACCAAACAGTCGGTACGCCAAGCAGTAAATCTACTTTTTCACTTTGAATTAACGCTGTTAGTGAAGCGCCATCCATGCCTGCTCCGGGAAAAACGATGGTGGCTCCAGTCATCGGTGCGGCATAAGGAATACCCCAAGCACACACATGGAACATAGGCACAACCGGTAATACAACAGATTCAGAATTAATATCTAAGCCTTCACGCTGAGCAGAACCGAATGCATGCAGAATAGTTGACCGATGTGAATATAAAACACCCTTTGGGTTGCCTGTAGTACCAGAGGTATAACAAAGTGTCGCGCCGAGCTCATCATCTAAGGCCGGCCAATCAAAAACTTCAGATTCGCACGCGATCAAAGACTCATAACACATCACATTAGGCAATATTGTCTCTGGCATATGGTCTTGGTCTGTTAAAACAATGATCCCCTCCAAAGCAGTAAACTGCCCATGCAGCGCCTCAACAATAGGGAGAAAAGTTAGATCTACAAATATAAAGCGATCATTCGCGTGATTAACAATATAAGAAATCTGTTCGGGAAAAAGTCTTGGGTTGATGGTATGGGTAACAGCGCCCGAACCAGACACGGCATAATACACCTCAAAATGTCGAAAGGTGTTCCAAGCTAATGTACCGATGCGCTCTCCAGGGGAAATGCCTAGTCGTTTTAGAGCGTTCGCCAACTGCTTAGAGCGAATTAAAGCATCCGCATAGGTATAACGGTGTATGCCTCCCTCAACCAGCCGGCTAACAATTTCTGAGCTGCCGTGGTATCGAGCCGCATGCTCTAATAAATCCGGAATGACTAAACCCTGCTTTTGCATATTCCCCAACATATTTCTTTATTCCTTTAGACGTTATGTGAGCACGATTAAATGCACACTATTTTATTATTGTGTTTTGAGTAGCGCTCATTGTTGATATTTATCTTTAACCCTTAAGGTTAAAAAATCAACTGCCGCTTTTACTTTAGGCAAATGATAGCGCTGTTTTTGATATAAAAGATAAATCGCAAAATTAGGGTTTTGAGTTGTCGTTAACGTAGGGTTGATATCCAGTAACTGTAAATCACCACGTTCTAAATACGGTTTCAATACCCAGTGCGGCAACATAATAATACCCTCTCCTTTGACTGCTTTGCCAAGTAACCAAACACCGCTATTACTCACAGTTACAGGCGGCGCTGACACATCGTGCCACTGCCCATCAATATCGCATAACCAGGGAGTAGGCCCTAAGGGTGTGCGATAATAAAGCCCTTGATGACCTTTAAGCTCAAGGGCCTTTGTCGGCATTCCCATACGAGTGATATAAGATTCAGATGCGGCAGGTAAAAATTTATTATCCATTAGTTTCAATGCGACCACCCGTTCGTTAGGCGCATAACCACCACGAATAGCAATATCTACCTCATCACGACCTAAAGTAGATAGCTCGTCATTAAGATGAACATCCAAAATAATATCAGGGTAACGTTCACTGAATTCATCCAAAAGCGGTAACAAAATTCTTTCGCCAAACCCTGTCATGGAGCTAATACGCAACTTACCCATAGGTTTCGCCTGATAGCTCCGTACCACTTCATTACTGTAATCTAATTCAGTTAATATCTTAACAACCTGTTTGTAATATTGCCTGCCAATCTCTGTTACTTTAACCACACGCGTAGAACGCTGAAGTAAATTGGCACCAAGACTAGATTCTAGGTCTGCAACGCGTCTTGACAGAGACGAAGGTGGTACAGAGAAAAAAGTAGCTGCCTTAGTAAAACTCCCTTCATCGACGACCCTAACAAAATATTTCAACGCCTTTAATTGATCCACACAGAGCCTCTCCAACTGTATTATTGCTTTTTAAGCAATAAACATTAGCCTATTCAGCCATATATAATATGTAAAATACTAGCAATAATGGCATCATATAATCAAATATAGTAAACAAACATATAAAAATTCAGACAAAAAAAGGATAAAGATATGACAACCTACACAGCTATTAACCTTATTAAACGCCCTCAAGTAGGCCCGATCAATAAAGACTTATTTGAGGTTATTCAAAAGGAACTTCCAAAAGTAGGTGCCGGGGAATTTTTAGTTAAACAAAATCACATGTCACTTGATCCTGCCATGTTTGGCTGGATGAGCCCCGATACAGAAAGTTATATCCCGCCGGTTCAATTAGGTACCGTCATGCGCAGCTCGGGTGTCGGTGACGTGGTAGAAAGTAAGCACCCAGATTATAAAGTGGGCGACCGTGTTATGGGTATGATGGGCTGGCAAGAGTATGCACTTAGTAATGGCAATGGCATGAACAAAGTAGAAGCGCCTTTACCCGACGAAGCTATATTATCAATTTTCGCATTACCAGGCTTAACAGCAACCCAAGGGCTTTTTAATGTCGGCAAACCAAAAATAGGTGAAACCATCATTGTCACCGGCGCAGCAGGCTCAGTTGGCTCTTTAGTTGGGCAACTCGCTAAGGCTGATGGCTTAAACGTTATTGGTGTAGTTGGGAGCGATGAAAAAGCAGACTGGATTGTGAACGAACTTGGTTTTGATGGGGCAATTAATTACAAGTCTAATGACTTAGACGGTCAGCTAGCGAAGCTTGCGCCCAAGGGTATTGATTTATATTTTGAGAACACAGGCGGTCCAATTCAGAATTTAATATTTGAACGCATGAATGCTCACGGGCGTGTAGTAGTATGTGGCATGATTGCTGATTACAGCAAAGAAGTGCCAAGCCCTGGTCCAAACTGGATACCCGTTATTAAGAAGCGTTTAACCATTCAAGGCTTCACTATGCCAGACCATTTCGGAGAAGTGCCAAGCTTACTCGCAAAACTAACACCTTATGTGATGTCAGGTAAAGTTAAACATCGGTCTCACATTCTAGAGGGCTTAGAATCTGCGATAGAAGGCTTAAATTTATTTTTTACGGGCGAAAATAAAGGAAAGTTAATTGTTAAGCTTTAACTAACAAATGATTCTAGTGACTGCGTTAATTTCAGTGAGAAGAAACTGACGCCGTCGCGACTAAATTATTGACTTTTTTAGTTAAACTAGCCAACCTCTTATATTGTTTATGCCCTTCTTCAATATAACTAATCTTTTGTATGCAACGTTTACACAGCGCTATATCTTCTTTACTTGGAGGCGATTGCTGAAATTGTTTTAACTGTGTTTGTAGTAAATTTAAGTTAAGGCCTGCATGCTTTGGCGTTTCTGTGACGGCTAATTTTAAAGTAGTAATAGCTGCGGCATAATCGCCTTCTTTAGCTTGTTTTATACTTGTTTTATTTAAATGGCGGGCACGTATTTTTTTCTTGTAGCCATAGGGTTCTTCAAGCATGTCACTAATTACTTTTTGAAAGGTATTATCATTTTGATGCTCTGCAGCCAATTCATGTAAAACCTTTTGAGCTTTTTCTCCCAAGTCGACTGAATACAGAGATCTCGCTAGCTCTAACTTTGTTTTTGCCGACAAGGGGTTTTCAGGGAGGTCGCATAAAATTTGTGCTTTATCTAAAACTTCTAAGGCCTTCTGCTTATAACCTTGTCCAGATAACGCTCGAATCTCAACCAGTAATGATTGTATTTTTACCTCGGCTGAATCACCGTATTTTTTTGTCGTCAGCTTTAATATCTCCAATGCTTCTGTAAAAAAGGCCTTTCCTTGCTTACTGTTATCAGAGTCAGAAATATCGGTTAAACAACGACAGAAGTTGAGATATGCTTCGGGAGAGTGATGACATGAAAACTCACCCAAATTTACAGCGTTACGATAAGCAATCATAGCGCGTTCAATATCTAAATTCTTAACACAAACTTCACCGAGCTTACTTTGCCTTAGAATATTCAAGGGAGAAATTTCAACTGCAAACTCTAAGCTTCGCTGAGCTTTTTTTAACTCCCTCTTCTTCTCAAAGATAATTGCTAGAAGCTCGTGTGCGGCTAAATTCATTGAGTCATCAGTAATAATTTTGTGGCATATAAGTTCAGCAGCCTCATAATTTTTATCCGCTACTTCTACTTTTGCTAAGCCAATACTAGCCCAGATAGTTTCTCTTTTAGAAATTGATTCAGAGTACAGATGCCTAGCCAGCTTTAATTTTCCTTCCATATAATACAAATTTACCATGGTCTTAAAACACCACGCACTGAACTTAGATTTTTCACTAATTATTTGCGCGCAGGACTTAATGGCTAACGGATAATCTTGTCGATCTAAGGCTTCATGAATTGAAAGCACTGCTCTTTTTTGCGCCATAATACTTTGGAGTCGATTTTTAAATACTCCCTGAGAAAAAGGTTTTGTTAGATATTCATCCGGCTTATTTTCAACTGCCGACATTACCACTTCTTTGCTGCTATCAGCGGTAACGATAATAAATATATCGATATTTTTTAATAACTTAAGATGACGTAGTTCTTCTAAAACCTGCTGACCATTTTTACCCGGCCCCAAATTATAATCACACAAGATGAGGTCATATTTAGTATCAGTACAAGCACGGACAGCCTCATTACCATTTCTTGTGAAATCTACTTTTTTAACGCCAAAACTAAGTAGTATTTTTTTCATAGACATTCGAAAATTTTCGAAATCATCTACAATTAATACACGCATTTTACTAAATGCTGCAAATTGTTCAGGCGCGGTAAATCGATTCATAGATCCAACCCGTGTAGATGAAAGATACTAAATACGAAAAAGAACAACGAAGACGCTGACAGAATAGCGAAATGAGAAGTGTTTGAGATCAGCAAGAAAACACAAAAGTAGAAAATCACTTTCATACAAGCAGATTTATAGAGCGTAGTCAGTAACTCAGCCGTCATAGATTCTACCTTAGACCTGGAGCTTTGCGTCCCTACCTTTAGGTAGGTTTGCGATTTCAATAGTTTATTACCTTACCTATAAAGTGCCTATAAAAACAATATAAGTAATGTCTTAGCGTGATTCTTATCACAACTATAGACCGTATTTCACGCTATTTAACATTCCCACCTTTAATCAGTACATTAAAGTAGCTTTATTCTACTCCTTTTAATATCGAGCATTATTACTTAAGCTCCCTAACCTTTTTTCGCTCTAGTAAGAGATATTTTTACCCCATATTGGCAGGCATTATTGGCTTCAGGAAATGCAAGGCAAAGCAAAGCAATAAACTAGTATTAGTCCATAACCTTCATTGAATATGACTTTTATTAAGCATGTAACAGTTGTTTTTAAAGCTTTCGAAATAGAGCGTTATATCCGGGTGCTGAATCTCAGTGAGGTCTTTCGACTTAATCAAATTCCGCTGAGCAACGTACGTTGCGTGCGAAGCATTATCCACTAACACATTATACCAAGGCTCACTCTTTGGTGGCCGCGATAAAGCGACTTGTAAGTACCATTCATCACTCAACATAAAATAAGGGTCCAGCTCAAAAATAACGCCACGATATCCAAATATGCGATGTTGAACCAATTGACCTATTGAAAATTTTGCTTCTTTACCCATAATAAACCATTCCTTTTAGCGTATTTTTATCTCTTTTATAATCAACAGTGATGAACTCAGTATAACGCTTAGTTTTGAATCTATCTTACTCTTTAGTAATGGCCTACGTAATTAAGTGAAGCTGACAGCTCATTCACTTATACTTAATAAAACAACCTGAAAAATGATTGCATATAATCGTAAGCTGATTAAATAAAACACAGGTAAGCACTAATGACGAACAACTTTCCATCCAACAAATCAAAGCAACAAGAAGTTCAAACCTTTTTAGACCAAGTTGCTAAAGCACCCTCCGTCATTAAAGGAAAATCGAATGGTCGTTTGATATTTGCTATGGATGCGACAGCAAGCCGAGAACCTTTGTGGGATATTGCCAGCCAAATACATGCTGAAATGTTTGAGTCAGTTGTAGGTATTGGCGGGCTTTCCATTCAGCTTTGTTACTATAGAGGTTTTAATGAATTTAGATCTTTTTCTTGGACTGATCAACCTGCCCTTATGTTAAGCTCGATCAGCTCAGTACGTTGCCTTGCAGGTAAAACTCAAATTTCTAAAATACTTGAACACGCCTTAAATCAAACACGACAATCCCCTGCCCAAGCACTAGTTTTTGTAGGCGATGCAATGGAAGAGAACCTCGACAAACTAGGTGATTTAGCTGGCCAACTGGGTATTTACAAAACACCTGCTTTTTTCTTTCAAGAAGGAACTAACCC
>JBLHVH010000198.1:0-6449 GCA_047628385.1 Oleiphilaceae bacterium | reverse complement strand
ATTTCAAAACGCAATAAATACATAACGCTCTTAATAAATGTGCGCATTGGATTAGCGCACACTTTCTATTTATACCGATCTAATACCAACTGTGGATCTATCCGAACATTAAACCAATTAATACGCCAATCCAAATGAGGTCCAGTGGCGCGGCCACCTTTACCAATTTTAGCGATCGGATCACCTTGCTTAATTTTATCCCCCTCTACGACTAAGATTGCACTTAAATGCAGGAAAGAAGATGAAACACCGTAGCCATGATCAATAATCATGGTACCGCCAGAATAGTACATATTGTCATGCGTTAAAGTAACAATACCACTCGCAGGTGCGTAAACGATTGTTCCGACCGGTCCAGCATAATCAAGCCCATAATGCGGCCGTTTAGGGGTGCCGTTAAAGACTCGTTGACTCCCATAGACACCAGTGATCCGCCCATCTGATGGTGGAATAAAAGGCGCTAAAAAGTATTCATATTCTAGATTTTTCTTTCTAGCAGTTTTCACTAACATTGCATCAGCTCTAATTCTAGCGAACTTACTCGGGTTCGGCGTCACCATTTTTTGGGGTACACCTTCAATGCGTTGAATTTTATAGTCTCTTTTGTGCAGTACTATTGTTTGTTCCGCGACTTGTTTACCTGACCTCTCAAAGCTAAGTACTTGACTTAAGTCAGCATCACGCCCAAACCCAAGCACAAAATCTCCACTTGAAGTAACTTTTATCGCTTTACCATTTAAAAAAACATCAATGCCTTGCTCAACTCTTCCATTAACTAAAGAACCTTGACTCAACACACCAACGAGTTTGATCGGCTTTAAACTTTTCACTTCAGCAGACAAACTTAAACTTACGAGCATGCTAAGCAGACACGTATAAACCCAGGAAGCTTTCATATCTATTCTTCACCTTCTTCTTTTTCTCTTAATGTCATCAATTTGTTCTGAATGATACCGAACGTACTGTCTTTAGGGTATTTACCATTTTTTTGCAAATGCCCAGGGTGTTTGCCCATTAAAACTTCAAGTGCATCATTCACATGCTTCATTGCATGAATATGGAACAGGCCTTTCTTAACTGCCGACAAAACATTCTTATTTAACATTAAGTTATGTATGTTACTGGCAGGAAGTAAAACACCTTGTTTACCAGTAAGACCTAAAATTTCACAAGCGCTAAAATAGCCCTCAACCTTTTCATTAAGACCACCGACAGGCTGTACTTCGCCAAACTGGTTCACTGACCCTGTCATCGCGTATTGCTGAAGAATAGGCACTTCAGATAATGAAGATATCAGTGCGCAAAGTTCAGCTAAGGATGCGCTATCCCCATCAACTTCACCATAAGACTGTTCAAACGCGATACTCGCTGATAATGGCATTGCGTCGTCTTTCGCAAACAAAGTAGAGAGATATGACGATAAAATAAGGACACCTTTCGTGTGAATATTTCCGCCTAGCTTTGCGTCATTTTCAATATCTGTGATACTGCCATCACCAAAATAACAGTTTGCGGTGACCCGATTTGGCATTCCGAACTCAATACCACCGGTTGATAACACAGATAAAGCATTAATTTGCCCAACCACTTCGCCTGATACGGTTAGCAACGTTGTGCCATCTCGAATGGTATCAAACACCTGATCTTTAATGCGCCCGTTACGGTGCGTGTCACTTTCAAGCGCACGCTCTATATGCGCTTGGCGGATCAATGTTGAGTTCATTTCTTTGGCCCAAAAGTTTGACTCACGTAACAAGTTGGCAATTTCAGACGCATGTAGCGATAACTTGTGTTGATGCTCAGCCTGACGCGAGCTAAATTCTATAATTCGCGCAATAGCTTTACGATCACAATGTAAAAATTGTTTTTCATGCACAAGACTTGAAATGAATTTTGCGTATTGAATTTGTGATTCTTTTGTT
This sequence comes from Oleiphilaceae bacterium, assembly GCA_047628385.1. Taxonomy (GTDB): domain Bacteria; phylum Pseudomonadota; class Gammaproteobacteria; order Pseudomonadales; family Oleiphilaceae; genus PZPK01. The sequence goes on along the minus strand of JBLHVH010000198.1, from coordinate 4,527 downwards.
CGAGACATTTCATTTTCAAAATCTGCCGTTACTTTAAATAATTCTTTAAATTCAGGATCATAATCTTGTAATAATAAATATGTTTCACGGTCACCAAATAAAATTATTTTGACGTCTAAAGGAATTGGCTCAGGTTCAAGTGATATCGTTCCTGATAACGTCACTTCTCGCTCTAGAGAATTTATTTCTAGTTTTCCAGATCTCAATGCCCGCTTCAAACCGTCCCAGACAAAAGGTTGCTCTAATACTTTTATGGCATCGATCAGTAAATACCCTCCATTTGCGCGATGCAAACAACCAGATCGGATAAGTGAGTAATCTGTAAATACGGTTCCTTTGTACGTTACGTGCTCGACATACCCAAATAATGTGTGGTAGTTGGGATTCTCTTCAACAACAACAGGTTCTTTCGTATCCTCGTGATGAACTAAGACATTGATTTGATATCGACGCGGCATTTTCTTTTCGAGTGTCGCATTAGCTAGCGCCTCTTGTTCATCGGTATCTTCTAAAAAAAGATCGACGTTAGCGATAATGTCTTTCTGCAGACTATCAAGGTAATCAATAACTGACTTATGGTCACTGTATTTATTAACCAGCGACTGAACAAGATGGCTAGAAACACCCAATACAACTTCTTCATTAAGCGCTTGTTGCTTGTCAGATATTTCTTGCTCCCACGTAACAATTTTACGAATCGTACTTCGAAGCTTTAACTCTAATTTATTAATAACGTCTTCAAATTTATTCTTTTCTTCTTCAGATAAGGCCTCAAAGCTATCTGCAGTATGCGCCTCATCACCATCAAGCGCAGTTAAACGATATCCGCCTGGCGTTGTGATACTGAGTTTTATCTTTTTACGGCGCGCTTGTTTAGATAACTTTTCGAGTTCATCTTCTTGCAAGGTAGCATATTCATTTTTGAGTGATTCGGTACGCTCAAAATAACTATCTGAATCAAATGCTTGCGGAATTCCCTTGACCAAACGAAGTACTAATTTTTCAACTTCTCGTTTTAGTTTTAGCCCCATACCTACCGGTAATTTCAAGATTTTAGGAAAGCGAGGTTCATCAAAATTAGCAACATAACACCAGTCGTGTACTGTATTTGTTTTTTTCCGGGTACGACTTAAGTAACGAAGAATCATACTTCGTTTACCTAAGCCATTTCGGCCTACAGCATAAATATTATACCCTGTGTCCGGCATTGCCATCGCAAAGCGCACTGCCTCTTGAGCGCGCGATTGCCCGACAATTTCATTTAATGGTGCTAAAGACTTGCTGGTAGTAAATGGCAAATCATCTAACTGACAAACAGAATACAATTGGTCAACCGATAAGCGGGTCACAGTACTTCCTTATAATAAAGATATGAATATAGGTATAAAGTGTAAGTATAACGGCGTATCAAAAATACGCTCGTTATCAATTACTTATTATATTGGTAGTTTTGCAAAAAACGTCTGTTTTTAACAAGAAAATAATATCGACACCCTCAATATTTCACCCTAAGAAGTGAAATAAGTTATCGCGACTTTGATTGAGTAGAACATACAATTAGCCTCGTTCTTTAAAAGGGATTTGTTGTCTCCGGAGTTAATATATTTCAAGAGTCATATTGTGTTGTGAATACACCAACCTATATTTTATAGGATATTTTTTGTCTAGATAATTGATGGAAATCTTCTTCCACTTGCTAAGCTAAGGTGAAAATACTGTATTAGGCGAACTCATAATAGGACTGGTTGTACTATCATGGATCGGCCTTGTTGGTTTACTTACGGCTATTTTGGCGGAGTGAATTTTCAGATAAGCATAATTTACGAAGAGATATATCTAGGTTTATTCTAATTTTTGGTCGATACAAACCAATGCTATTTCAGAGGGTTCAATTCCGATTTCCCACATTGAATTCTTTATTGCTTTGGCTTCAATATTTTTACGACTATAACTTACCACACAATATTGTTTATTGATTAGTAATTTTACTAATTTATCCACGTCACTTTTGAACTCCAAATTAGTCTTTTAATATCAATTTCATAAGCTTTAGTATCCCTAAATTGTCTAGGCATAATGATTCTTCTTTTGTCTTTATCGTAATACATCATCAAACCAATATTATCACTGGTTGGCCAGCCTGGCGTTGACGAATTAATCGATTATAATACTGAATTAGTTGAACCTTTATGCCCCCAAGATAAACTTAAACCATCTGCATAAGTAAGTACGGAATGTCCAAATTCATGAGCTGAAACTAACTTGAAATTTTGATCTGCAAAAGTAGGCGCATGACTAAAAAAATCTTTGTTATATGTAAACGTCGCATCAATGCCTAAAATTACCGGATTACTTGATCTTGAATATTTACCGCTATGCTCAATGTTTAGGTCAACAGAAATGCTGTTGTTAATTCGATGAATAGCTTTTATTTGTACTTTAAAAACGCCATCTACCTTAATGCTTTGCGACCAGTAGTGGTTTATACGATCGATTGCTAATTGTTTTAATTTTGAAAATTGAGAAGTGGTTAAATCGTTTTGTTTAAAATTTAAATAAACATCTATTGAAATTATTTTAGCCGGAAGGTTTACCTCCACACTTGACCAAGTAGTATTATGTGCGCCAGTGTATATTTTTATTAATGGTTAATTCCATCTACTATTTTTAGCTGAAAATTGCCTGCAGGTTTTTTAATATCTTTGTGTAAATGTTGTTGAAATATATCAGACGTGAGATCTTTAGATGTTTTCATAGCTAGCTATTCCTTTTAAAAATTCAATCCATTGGGCCGTTAATAATATCAACACCTTAGAAGATCAAATAAATTACCCATGGTCATTTACACAACCATCAACTCGAAAGTAACTCAAAATTAAACAATTTAACTAACAACAACGCTATTTCATATTTAATGCAGGTTCAGCAAGTTTTAATTGGCGTCTGGCACATGACTCACCCTACAGGCGCTATTGCACAAATTATTGAAGTAACACCACTGAATTTTTTTAAGCAAGACTTTAGTCAAGCTCTGCTTAACCACATTATAAAAATAACTCACACCCAAATAGATCAATAATTGCTCACCATTTTTTCAAACGCTCGTTTAATAATCAACAGTTGCGCACACAAACTGTGGATAACTTACTGAGTAAGTTCTTGATAGTCTCTCAAATCCTTTACCAGTAAAAGGATTTGAAGATATGCTTATTTTTTATACACCTAAATATCTACCACTTTATTATTATAAATAGCGAACATTATTTAATTTTTTTTGTCTTTGTTCACTAAATAATCAAAAGTTGCACACACAAACTGTGGATAACTTACTGAATAAGTTCTTAATAGATTCTCAGAACCCTTTACTGTCACGGGATTGAAACAAGTGTTCGTTTTTTGAACACAACAATGATTTATGCTTAAACACGGCTTTACATTTAATCAATGGCTAAAAATCGAGTATACGGATAAAATGCCGCTCAAAATGACAATATCAATTAAGCGAGTTATTTCTCAATGAATAGAAAAATCGAATTATTAGCGCCAGGTGGTGACGTTGAAGCTATAAAAGCGGCCATTATTGCGGGTGCCAATGCGGTTTATTGTGGTCTTGACCACTTCAATGCTCGAAATCGTGCATCGAACCTTTCTTTTGAAGAACTAAACGGCGTAATTCGTCTAGCACATCAATATCATTGCGAAATATTTTTAACACTCAATGTTGTTATTTTAGAGCACGAGATTAAAACCTTAGTAAAACTTTTAAACCAATTAGTGAACTCCGGTATTGATGGGATAATCGTTCAGGATTTGGGAGTATTTAATCTCGTTAAAAAATTCTTCCCTAGCTTAGATATACACGCCTCGACTCAATTAACAACGACAAATGAAGGCCAAGTTTTATTCTTAGGAAAAATTGGCGCATCGCGTCTAAACCTCTCTCGTGAATTGAACCTAGATGAAGTAAGGACCTTAACAAAAGTAGCACATAATCATAATGTACTCACCGAAGTGTTTGTTCATGGTTCACTGTGTATTGCTTTTTCAGGTCAGTGTTACTCAAGTTCAGTGAGTGTTGGCAACTCGGGTAATCGTGGTCGCTGTAGCCAAGCCTGTCGCGACGAATATGAAACAACAGCAACAGGCAATAATTTCCCACTTAATCTTAAAGATAACTCTGCATATTTTGATTTACCGGAATTGGTTGCAGCGGGCGTTGACTCCTTAAAAATTGAAGGTCGTATTAAAGGCGCTCATTATGTATATACCGTTGTCGATACCTGGCGCAAACAGATTAATCAATTTATAGACTCTGGCAAACTATTAGCAGACGACTCAAATCTACACAGGGTATTTAATCGTGATTTTACGAACTCTTTTCTAACAGGCAATCTTACTAAAGATATGTTTATTGATAACCCTCGTGATCACAGTGCAATAAACGCTGTCAAAAACAGTAAAGCCATTTCAGTGGTACAAATTCAAGAAGTAAAAGAAACACTCAAATTAGAAAAAAATGATATAGGC
>JBLHVH010000197.1:0-6508 GCA_047628385.1 Oleiphilaceae bacterium | reverse complement strand
GTTCATAAATACGATTTTTTATATTGAAGGGGTGACTTACCATGCCAATTAGAGAATGCGCGTGAAAAAGTGCTTTGTTCGCTATAACCTAATAATAAGGCGACCTCCGCTAGCGTGAGTTTATGATCACTTAAGTATTTTAAGGCCATTGATTTACGAGTTTCCCTTAATACCTCTCTATAAATTCTATTTTTATCCTTAAGTCGACGATGCAGTGTTCGCACTGAGATATTGAGCTGACTTGCGACCACTTTTGCATCGGCTTGCCCTTCATGTAAGCAACGAATTATGGTGTCGCTTAGCTCAACAATAAATATATCGTCTTCAGGCTGATGGCTCAGTAGCTCCTCAGCTTGTTTTCCTAACAGTTTATGTAAATTTTGATCTTCATATTGAATCGGACAGCTTAAATCGCTAATTTCAAATGTAATGGATAGCTTTTGCTGTTGTGGAAGTACTGGACATTTAAAAAATGACTCATAAATCGTAATATTTTTATCAATGATCGGCTGTGTAAAGGTTACTTGTACAAGGTTTACGATATTAGGGAAGGTAATTTCTCGTGTGATATTAATCATAGACGAGAGTAATAATTCATCTGAAAGTTGACTGGAATAACCCAAGTCGGGGTTCCATTCCACGCTGATTTTTTCGCTATTAATATGCTTTATCTCAGCTTGGCTGCCGGCATAAATAAGGCGTTGAAACCGTTTAAAGCAAAGCAAGGCCTCACCTAAATTACGGCTGGTGCGAAATAAGTATCCAAGCACACCACAATGCTCCACTTTAATATAGCGACCTACCTCTAAGCCAAGTGCAGGTGTTTTGAGCTCCGCGTCGAGTTCATCGAGTAAGTCCCACCATTGCTGAAAAGACATTTGCTGTTTTAAATTAAGCTCATCTAGCTTTTTTGAATATAAAGGTAAATCAATGTCTGCGACGTTTAAGTAATTTTGTAGAAAACCAATGACATCTCGGGTAATAAAAAAATCATTTAGCATAACTTTCTCATCGTCAATTTTAGTGTGAATGAATAAATTTTGGCACAGATTGTCAAAAAATAGATCGCTAAGGCCAATAATAGACCGCTAAAGTTGATTAAACTAGTGTCTATTGATTAAAAAATATTCACCACAGGTAAAAATATTATGTCGGATTTGTTACATGCATTAGGGTTCATAGTGACCTTTGGCATTTTTTTTGTCGGTATTATCATGCTTGAAGCATGGTATTGGCGAAGAAAAGGTCGACCTGAAGTCTATAACTTTAAAGAAACGATCACGAATATTAGTACAGGTGGTTTATATAAAATAATTGATGGTATTGCGATTGCGCTTTTTATTCAGTTTTTTTATGAATATGTTCAGCAGTATGGTTTTGAATATCAAATGGAGAATGGTTTTTTAAGCGTTATGTTTTTCTTTCTAGCAGTTGATTTTTTCTTTTACCTTTACCATTTTACCATGCATAAAGTACGTTGGTTTTGGTCAATACACGTGACGCACCATTCATCAAAAATTATGAACTTTTCAACCGCTTTACGGCAGAATTTTCTATTGGATTTAAATTTTGGTTGGGTGTTATGGTGGATACCTTTAGCGGTAATCGGTTTTGATAAAAACTGGACTATGATCGCAATAGAGCTAAGTCTCGCGTATCAATTTTTTATTCATACTGAAATGGTGGGTAAATTACCTAAACCCTTTGAGTTGATTTTTAACACACCTTCGCATCACCGAGTACACCATGGCTGTAAACCCGCTCAAATTGATACGAATTTTGGTGGTGTACTGATCATTTGGGACCGACTTTTTGGCACTTTTGTGGATGAGCGAGATGCGGGAAAAATTGAATACGGTTTAACAAGCCGTCAACCTACAACCTTGAACCCACTTCGATTAAATTTAGATGAGTTTTTTCAAATGCTAAAAGATGTGGTGACCTACAGAGATTTGAAAATACTATACAAGGCTCCAGCGTACGTCGAAGAGTGCTATGAGGCAGATCCTGAAAGGCTTGATCCGGCTAAACCTCAGCGTATGCCTAAAGTAAAGGCTGGCTAAACGAATGAGAAATTCTTTGTCCTTAAGCGCTGAATAGAAGATAGTTAAAGTCGACGTCGCTATGCTATCGTAAGGATACGATATTTGATTCTATCAGGAATGGATTAATGGCTGATTACACGATGACTGAAGCACATGCGCGATTAAAAAAAGAATTTGAGCATCAACTGAAAACATCAATAACATGCTGGGATGCGTTAGCGAGTAAATTCTATTTTCGTGAGATGGCAGCACAAGAACACTGGATAAAAGCAGGTGATTTTTGTGTAGAGCTCTGCTTCATACTTAAAGGTTTGTTTCGCGTTTATTATATTGATCAGGCAGGGAATGAAGTGAACCAACACTTCTACCAGGCGAATGAAGTCTTCGCACCAGTTAGTGCTATTATTAGTGATGAAGCATGCCAATACTATGTGGAAATCCTCGAACCGACGCAACTCATGTTGGCTGATTATAATGACCTTTATGATATCGGTGCCGAGAACCCTGAATGGTTACGACTAGAAATTAAATTATTACAAACGGTGTTTGTTAAAAATGCCAGAAGAGAAGCGCAATTACTTTTGGGCAATGCTGAACAGCGTTATAAATGGTTTTGTAAACAATATCCTGAGTTGGTCAAAAAGTTACCGCAATACCATATCGCATCTTTTTTGGGTATTACCCCCGTATCACTGTCAAGATTACGCAAAAATATCGGTCTAAAAGCAGTTTAAATAAAATTTTAAGCGTCGTTCATATTAGAGGTTAGACATGTTTGCAGTTATTTTTAGAGCGAATCCTGCTGCTCAAGATGCGCTTTATAGCCAAACCGTTGAGACAATGAGAGCGCTAGCTTTTGAAAAGTATGGCTGTGTTGAATTTATTACCGCCACCGAAAAAGATGGTCAAGAAATAGCGATTTCATATTGGGAGGATGAAGCATCTATTCTTCGCTGGCGAAAAGATGCCGAGCATACACTTGCTCAAGAGCTTGGTCGTACTCAATGGTATAACTCGTACCGTGTTCAAGTTTTAGAAATAAAACGTGAATATAGTTATCTCGAAAATTAAGGGTTTAGTTTTGAATACAGGGCTAATTCTTCGTTGCATGTTTTGCTTTCATGTTTTTGTTTTTTCATCTCTGGGTTATGGCGCATTAATTACGCCTTTACCTTATTTTTTATATGACCCTTATGCTCAACTTTTCAATCAAGACAAGCCTCGACACTTATACCTACTAGCGCAATATAAGCTAAATCTCCAAGTAAATAATCTTACTAAGCCCTCATTGGCCAAACAGTCTGCAGATTGGTTAATTGATAAACGCAATCAGTGGTCTAGCGTGATTGGCAATACAGGGACTGAATTAGACCTCTTTTTTTCCGGTGAAGATATTGGCTATAAAGCGAATGCTAGCTTTTTAAGAATAGGCTTAGAAAGTAAATATTCAAAGCAGGGAGACCTTATTTTTGAACCTGTATTTAAATTCAAACTAGATCTGCCTACGGTAAAAAAGCGACTAAAATTAGTCGTTGAAAGTAGTTTGCCTGAGCAAGAAACTTTAGGTGAAATGCATATTGACAGTTCTCTTCAGGATGAAGACCTAAGTCTATCTGCCACTACAGGAGCATTTCAATATATATTTAGTACCGCTAAAAGTTTGAAAAAAACGATGTCCATTGGCATTCGACTGAATCGAGAACCAAACCCTTTTTGGCGTATGCGAATGAAACGTGAATGGCGATTAGAGCATGATTGGTCTTTTAAAGCGCTACAGGGTTTCTATTACTTTCATGATGATAGTTGGGGTGAAACAACGCAGTTTACATTTGAAAAACCGATTCACAGTTATTTCTTTGCTGCAAAAAGTGAAGCCAGGTGGCGCCATAATGAGCGGCTAATGGAATATGCCCAAATCCTTTCTATTACAAAGAAACTTAGCGCAATAAGAGCTATAAAGAATGAGCTAGGATTGCTGGCAGAGAATCAACCAAATGTTGTTGTCACTGATTATTATTTTAAAACAACGTATCGACGATTACTTTACAAAGATTGGTTGTTTTATGAAGTTACGCCGGAGTTACTTTTTCCTAGGGAGGATTCGTTTAAAGCTAATTCGTCGATATTGATGAGAATTGAAATGAAATTTTCAAACCTTTGAACCGTTATATTGATCGTTCAAAAGTTTGAATGTCTGCACTTTTGAGACTAGCTGTTTGACGCAATATTGGCTGTCGAACATTCGGTTTTAGAGCGACTTCTAATCGTGTCTAATAAAGCATCATCGCGCTCGTATTCGGTGATGAGGTCGTCAAAGGCATCAAAGTTATCATCATTGAGTCCAAAACTATTTTCAATACGAATTAATTCAGCTTCTTTTTTATTCATATCATTATGAAAGTTTATATCTGCACATTGGTATTGAACACTGTAGTCAGCATACTGAGCTTTTGTCATTAAAGCGTTGGCCCAAGATTGGCTTGAAAATATTATAAGTGAAAGGCTGAATATTGTGGCAATAGACTTAGTCATTTAGAACTCCAGTGTAGGTTTAAACCGTTATTTCGATTTTTAAACTATCTAATGTGATTTGACGTGTTGATTTGAGCGCTTCATTTTTAGGAGCAAAATTATAGTGGTATTTAATGTAAACTTAGTTATTTTTAGTTGTTATAAAGTAGTGTTATATATCAAAATGTAATAAAAATTAGCGTTAAAAATATTTCACAACTCGACTACACTATAACTATCTTTCCTAATTAAAAGTTGATGCAGTGTCTATATTTTCAACCCTTTGGCGAATTTCACCGTTCTTAATCGTTGTGCTTTCTTATTTGCTGGTAGACAGTGAATTTTTAAATTTAATTGATGTGAATGTGCTTAGAGCAATGCCTTATTTAATGGGGTTTGTATTGTTTTGTTTTGCGTCAATGTTTAATCGTAGTCGGTTTGTTGCACCGATAGTGATTACACTGTTTGTCTATTGGTTTATACGTTCACACCTTCAATCTCCTTTAAGTGAACCCTCCACTGAAAGTCTATTTATCGGTATTAATGTTTTGTTTTGTGCGCAATTAATAATGAGCGCATTAATGCCTGAAAAGGGACTCGTGACACGAACTGGTTTTGCTTTCTTATTAATATTAGGCCTTGGTAATTTAGCATTATTATTATGGGGGAGTGAGTCGTTTGTTATTGCTACATGGCAAAGTATTACGTTACCAACGTATTTTATTTTTACTGAAAATTATTGGCTTACCAGTCTGATATTATTATGTCACAGTACAACAGTATTAGTGCTTGCTCTGTGTGCTATATGGAAACGAAGTGCCGCAGAATATGCCTTATTATTAACGTGGTTTGTCGGCTTTATTGTGTTTGTCGATTTTGCGACCCCGGAAGTTTCATCCCTTGGTTTTACCAGTCTGCTCTTAGCGTTATTTATTCTTTTTCAACAAAGTAATTATCAAGTGACTTATATGGACGCTCTAACAGGTATCCCTAGTCGTCGGTCAATGGAAGATTATTTACCGACCTTAAGTAAGCGCTATGCTATTGCTATGCTAGATGTTGATCATTTTAAAAAATTCAATGATACCTATGGGCACGATGTTGGAGACCAGGTGCTTAAAATGGTCGCTAGCCGCATTCATCAAGTTGCAGGCGGAGGCAAAGCTTTTCGTTATGGTGGCGAAGAATTTATGGTGATATTCAATCGTAGTGATGCCAATGCCTGCTATGTGTTCTTAGAAGCAGTTAGGGAATCAATTCAGCATTATCAGATGACTTTACGAGGGGATGATCGTGAGCAAGATAAGCAAAAAGGAACAGAGCGACGTACTAAAGCTAAAAAAGTGAAACCAGACAAAATGATCTCGGTCACTATCAGTATTGGTATTGCCAATTCAGCACAAGGTTTGAGTAGGAAGGAGGTCATTAAGTTAGCGGATGAGAACCTATATAAAGCCAAACAAACAGGTCGAAACTGCACTGTTCGGCCAGATCATTAGCATCATGCGTTTTAAGTAATAAGGGCCATGTATTCTATCTTCAAAAGCCTTTAGACTATAGCCCTTAAAAACTGTTAGGTTTCTATAAATGGCTAAGTATTCAAAGCGGCACCCTGAAGCTGATGATAAAAACCAGGAAGAGGCAATGAAAATTGCGCGTGGCACCCAAAAAACAGGTCAAAGCAAAGAGCATACAAAGCTGATTGCTCAAGGCATTCAAAAGGGCATAGAGCAATACAAGAAGCAACACAAATCCAAAGCTAGAGATCTAAGTAAACAGCTTAAGTCGGTGGCTAAGTCTAAAGAAAATGCCGTTGAACCAGAAATAGTCGAAACGGTTATCGTCAAGCAACATTGGTTACCTTGGAGCTTATTAGTGGTTTCTTGGCTTGGTTTTGCCTTCGTTAATTTTATGCCTACCTTTTAGTACGTAAATGTTATGTTTGCGCTAAA
>JBLHVH010000196.1:0-6596 GCA_047628385.1 Oleiphilaceae bacterium | reverse complement strand
GCGTTCTGCTAGCAAGCGAAATCTAGACTATTAGTTATGTTGGCCTTGCAGTTACCTTGTTATACCAAAATATTACTAAAAAATTTAATGACATACCAAAACTAGTCTTAGCACTATTATCCAATCCTATGTTTTAACGTCATTTCTGTCGTTTTGTGAATTACCTCCCATTTTGGGACTATCGCATCAAATTAAGTGTATGCAAGAATAAGCCATCGGAACAAAAGAATCTGATAGGTTTCTCAATGAGTCAAAAAATATAAAAAACTCAGATAACTTAAATAGAACTTCGATCTTTTAAAGCGACAACCTTTAACCATAATATTAACTTAAGGCTCAATGCAGGAACGAGCACAAAGAAACTCAGTTAAAGACTGTTTATATCGAAAACCTAATATAAAAATAAATTTAAAGGGAATAATAATGAAAACAACAAAAAGAAAATCAAATACGTTAATAAAATGGACAATGCTAACGTTACTGGCTGTATTTAGCGCACAAGCTAGTGCTGGTTGTTGGTGGTGGCAAAACTGTAATGCTTACAAAACAAAATACCCGATTGTATTAGTTCATGGTGTTGCAGGCTTTAATTCTATTTTTGGTATCGATTATTTCTATGGCGTAAGAAGCGCACTTAAATCACGAGGAGCTACTGTATACGCACCTAACGTTACAGCATGGGATGATGCTTACGCTAGAGGTGAACAACTTATTGAAGCATTAGAAGATTTAAAAGCTGCAACGGGTAAATCAAAATTCAACCTCATGGGCCATAGTTTAGGTGGACCAACTATTAGATATGCAGCGGGCGTAAGACCAGATTTAGTCGCATCGGTCACTACCATTAATGCTGTTAACTTTGGTTCAGATTTTGCTGATGTAGCTAGAGGTCTTATTCCAGTAGGGGGCGGTCTAGAAGCATTGGTTGAGGGAGCATTGAATTTACTAGGTAACGTCGTTGACACGTTATCAGGAAATCCAGACTATGCTCAGGATGCATTGAGTGCCGTTACATTCTTGACATCAGAGGGGGCCAATCAGTTTAATGCAGTATTCCCGGATGGTAAACCAACGTCAAGATGTGGTGAAGGCTCATCAAAAGTTAATGGTATTCGTTACTACTCATGGGGTGGCGACATGGCATTTACTAATATTTTTGATATCTCAGATTTATTCTTATCCTTTACGGGCGCTACAATTAGAGGTGCTAACGACGGTTTAGTAGAGCGTTGTGATCAGCATTGGGGAGATGTTATTGGTACGCGTTACAACATGAACCATTTAGATGCAGTTAATCATATATTTGGGATTCATCATATATTCGAAACCGACCCACTTACTCTATACAAAAACCAAGCGGTTCGTTTAAAGTCTGCAGGACTATAAATAAACTCAAGCGGGCAGAAATGCCTGCTTAGCTTTTTATATATCATTAATTAATACTGCATATCAATAATCTAAAGAGTTCTAGCTGTAATGAATCAATCAATGAAGTGGGGGGTAGTTCTAGCGAGTGTTACTAGCCTCGGCATTATCGTAGGGCTTCAATTTATACAAAACAACGATACACCAGACTCATTAACAAATTTATTACAGGCCAGAGAGCAACAGAGAGAAGTCGGCTCTAGCACGTCGCCTATATCAACACCATATACTGTATCCAGTAATGATGTGTTAGGTTACGACTCTAAATTAGGGCCATTGCCTGACTCACTAGAAGGAACAATCATGGCTAATGCCTTGGTTGTGGACGAAGAGGGCAACCTTCGAATATCCAGTGATATTCGTAGAGTTTTTGACTATTTCTTATCTACCTCGAACGAAGAATCACTAGAGATAATTTTTGCACGAATCAATGAATACCTCGAATATCATTTACAGCACCCCGCATTAAATCAGGCAAAAGATATTCTTGCTGGCTACATAAATTTAAAAAAAGCCTTATATGATTTTCAAATTGAACGCTCTGAATTAATGAAACAAAACCTAGATGACGGGCAGTTCACAGGTAACAAACTTTTATTATTAGAAGAGCAGTTAATAGCCCGAAATGAGTTGAGAGCTAAATTTCTTTCTCAAGATGTGTATGAAGCTTTTTATGAAGATGAACAGATATTTGATCAATACACGCTCGATAGAATGAAAGTAACGAGTAATCAATCACTAACTGAAAATGAAAAACAAGAATTGCTAATACAGCTAGATAACGATGCACCAGAAGAATTAGTGCAAGCTCGCCAAGAAACACAAATATCAGACACCTTAAAAAATCGAACTGCACAATTAAGAGAGCAGGGCGCAGATGCCACTGAAATCAGGGCATTAAGAACCGAAATGTTTGGTGAAGAAGCTGCTGTCAGATTTGACGAACTAGATAAAAAAAGAGCTGAATGGAAGCTGCGCTTGAATCAATATATGACTAAAAGAAGTGAGATTTTATCATCAGAAGGCATAAGCATTGAAGATCGCCAATCACAAATAGATGACCTAAGAGCTAACGAATTCGACGGGAGAGAAAGTATCAGAGTTAAAGTATTTGAACGACAAACTGATGCTTAAAAACTTCCATTGGTCATACCTTCAAAAAAAATTTTGCTAAGATTGTAGTGAATACAAATGAGATCGCTTTTGGTCTCTTTCTCGCAGCTTTCTAAGTGTCCAATAGTGAATGCTAACAACTCACAGGTAGTGGTTTGATAAAATTCAATTTGACTTAAATTTATCACACAATCACTACTGAGTAGAAAACTGACAAAAAATAAGTATTAGTCATTGATCTTAGCAACTAAATACTCTTGTTTTATTACCCTACTTTAGGTCTATCGATGATCGCTTGAAAGCGATGATGAAAAAAATTTAGAAGCTGATGGCAGACGGTGTTACGATGTTTAATACCTAGATCTTGTGTGAGTGATTTTCGATCGCGATCACTGTAATTTTGCCGTAAATCAACGGTCTTAGGTTTCATAAAGCTACTTCATTTTTTAAATCGAAGATGAGTGAATTAAAACAAACTAAAAAACAGTAAAAAGGAGCAGAGTGATGATTATAAAAGGCGATAAACTTCCCCAGGCTACGTTTCAACAGTTAACGAAAGATGGAATGCAAAACCCTACCACTGATGACTTATTTGCAGATAAAAAAGTCGTTCTTTTTGCGGTACCGGGTGCATTTACCCCTACTTGCTCCGAAACTCACCTTCCAGGTTATATTGTTAATGCCGACAAATTCAAAGAAAAGGGTATAGATAGTATTATCTGTTTAGCCGTTAATGACGCATTCGTCATGAAAGCTTGGGGGGACACCCAAAATGCCGAGGAAATTAATATGCTAGCCGATGGTGATGGCGCATTTACCAAAGCACTAGGCTTGGACATGGAGACAGGCCCTTTTGGCGGAATTCGATCTCAGCGCTACGCCATGCTGGTAGATAATGGCGTGGTAAAAGAGCTGAACATAGAGCCGCCCAAAGAGTTTGAAATAAGTAAAGCGGAACAAATGCTAGGCCTTGTTTAACAATAGAATATAGCTGTGACTTACGGGCTAACATCATTCGATCAACTAAATGCTTCGGCTGCAGTTGGAAGTCTGATGTTAGCTTCTGAGTAACAGAAGCTTATGGCGCATTTCTTCTGCCTTTAACGCTTTTATGGTATGGCTATAAACTAAAATTGCTGACCGAATAGTTACTGCAGCGGTATATGTTTTTAATTATGCTTGTTTAGTATTAATTGTGTTCGACCTGTTGGCGACTTCGCCAACATTCTCAATTGCTGCTAATGTGTCTGTTGGTTCTTGGCTAATTTAAAATATCCGTTATTCGTCCCATAGAAGCCTCCCCAGTACTTAACAAGAATTTAAGAAAAATCGACTTTTAAGTCCTCTGATATACCTCATAACATATTGCCCGTTACTTGTACCTAGAGGCTCTAAAAATCAATGACAAGGAACAAAAAATAATATAGCAGCAATACTGCTTGGAATTGCTAAAAAGAGCTCAGATTCAAATCTGACCTGTATTTTAACGTAAGGCGTATTGTTAAGTAGCGACCAATTGTTATGAATGCTTGCTTAAGCTTTCATAGTGACCAATTACTATAGATCCCATCAACACCGTATTGTCATTTGCAGTAATAGCAGTGCCCAAAATGATTTACTTTCTCTCAGAAAAACGCAGAAAGTATAAAGAATCAGTTGTATAAGTTTTTTTGTAGTGCACATTTGGGACCTCTGGCTATTTCTGCATAGAAGACAATTTATATGTGAGGGATAGAAGAACTTAAAAACCTTTTTTTTACATTTAAAAACAATATATTATAGGTAAAAATTAAGAGATTATTTTTCATGCATACGAACGGGCTCACTTTACAAATGTTAAGTGTTAAACTAGGCCAATAGTTGACGCAAGAATTATCTACATATTGGGCTACTTTGCACAGGCTTGCAGAGCGTGTAATGAACGATATCTAGTTACATCATATGATAAAAAGAATTGTTCATAAAAATGCTGAACTTAGCCGTGTTTTATTGTATCCCTTGTTGCATAGATTGAAAGGTTTAGATTTATAAGATGGGGAAATATATTTGTCTGATTACAGCATTCTTAGCGGGTTAGCAGAGTATATATCTAAAAAAACAGCACTATTGGTATTTATCATGCTTTTGCTAAGCGAGGTATTTTAATACGCCTGATTAACGTAAACGAACTACAAAGCCTGATTAGATTTAGGCATATTATTTATTCAAATTAACAACGATGTTGACTGGTTCAAAGAGCAATTTGTGAAGTTTTACTTCTGTCTCAGGTCACGCATCTTACGCGAAATTTAATGAAGTGGAGAGAGCTAATGACTAACAAAGATCAACAGTCACCGATAGGCATTATGGTATGTGGCCATGGTAGCCGAGATAAGGGCGCTGAACGTGAGTTTGGTCGAGTAGCCGAAGGCTTAAAGAAACGTTTTCCGGGTATTCCTGTATCTTATGGTTTTCTTGAGTTTTCAGCGCCGAATATTCACATGGGGATCAATGAGCTTTTAGACCAAGGTGTTAAGGATATCTATGCAGTGCCAGGCATGTTATTTGCCGCGACACACGCTAAGAACGATATACCCTCGGTACTCACATCGTATGAAGAGAAGCAAGCTGACGTACATGTCCACTATGGTAATGAGTTAGGCCTTCATTCAGCCATGATCGAAGCTTTTCAAACACGTATCTATGAATCTTTAGGTATCGACCCGAATGCACCACCTGAGAACCTTTATGACACGATGCTTGTCGTTGTTGGACGAGGAACCTCTGACACTATGGCCAATGCTGAAGTAGCTAAGTTAATGAGAATCGTCAATGAAAATATGGGCTTTGGTTGGGCTGATGTCGTTTATTCAGGCGTGACCTACCCATCAGTAGGGGAAGGCTTAGAGCGGCTATCAAAGCTAGGTTTTAAAAAAATTGTGGTCGCACCTTATTTCTTATTTACTGGGCGTTTGATTAAACGCATCTACGGCTATGTCGACCATGTAGCTAAAGATTTACCTGAAATAGAATTTATTAAAACGCCTTATCTAAACGACCATGAGAAGGTAATCGATGCTTTCGAAGTGCGCGTACGTGAACTTATGGAAGGTCAGGATCTACCAGAAGATTTAATGGCTTCTTTTAAGCGTCGTTTGGCCGCAGGTGAAGTCGATTTACATCACCATCATTCCGAATTTAATCCAGAATTGCCTGATGCAAATAACCATGAAAACGAGCATCAAGGCCATTCTCATGGGCACTCTCATGAGCACTCTCATGGCAATGATCATTCCAAGGATAAAGAGCCGACTCATTCTCATGGCATTTACAAGCATATTGGCCATCCACTAGGCCCTCGTACGATGATTGGTGACGGAATTTGTAGCTGCTTTATGCGTCAATTTCCGCAGCATATACTCGACGAAGAGACAGAGCGTCTCGCGAAAGTAACGGATGAAATACCGCTCGCGCATCAGCAATAGCTTAGAGTAAAAATAGTGGGATGTAAGAGTGTTTTTCATCCCATAGTTAAGCAGCGTTGTTAATTGAGTTTGGCCAGAGAGTTAACAGGCCAACTAAACCTTACAATGGATATGAGGCAGGAGAGTATTTGAATTATCTTGACTATAAAGGTAAGCAGGATTGAATCGATTGCGGGCCGTGATCAATTAGAAATTTAACATACGTGTCAATTAGTCCCTATGTTGATTCGAGCGTTAATTTATTCAATTTGTTATCTTTTAAACGTTTGCTTAGGTATTAGTACTTTATCAAGGTCTGAGTCAGTGGTTGATTTTTTTCTCAGGGTGAGCGTCAACTTCATCTCTAAACTGATGTAATTCAATGTGGCGCTTTTTAAACTAGGTTACTTGCTCTTTAATACGGCTATTGTCAGTCTCTTTTTCATTGCTATCACTTTATCAAGCTGAGTAATGTATTTGTTGATATGTCTTTCAACTGGTTTCATAAACTCACGAAAGCTCGGCAGGTTTGCTTAATGCCTTCACTATTACTCTTTCTGAAGTCGGCAATGGTTTTAAAGTCTGGCGATAAACGTTCAGTTAGCCACATTAGCT
>JBLHVH010000195.1:0-6599 GCA_047628385.1 Oleiphilaceae bacterium | reverse complement strand
TATGTGTTTATTGCTGAGTAATACTTGATTGAGATCTTCTAAATTATGCTCTGCATGGTCAAGCATCTGGCTGACTCTATCTTGAAATTGCAAGGCGGAGATTACATGATAAACCTCGTGTTGAATTTCCTTAGAGGATTCAGTAAGTGTTTGTGAATTTTCTTTAAAGGAATTTAAAGTTGCTTGAATATCGATTAATACATTATCAATAAACCCTGCGCTATTTTTGATTGTTTCGCTGCCAATTTCCGCCGTAGACTTCGCTAAATTTAGCGCTTGTTTCATTGCCTCATCAATTTCTTCAACCGCTTTTTTAATCTTTATCCCTGTATTGGCAGATGAACCAGCAAGTTCTCTGACTTCATCAGCCACTACAGTAAAACCCCGCCCATACTCACCCGCTCTTGCGGCCTCAATAGCGGCATTAAGGGACAGTAAATTGATATTGTCGGCAACCTCTCGAACTTCATTAGCCATACTTTCCAGCTTAAGTGTATGTTTCGATAACACTTCTACTACGTGTGTAATTCCTTGTTCAGCAGAATTTAACTTACCGAAGCCACCCACAATACCTTTCAAGATAACTTCGACGCCCTCTAACAATTGATTGATAGCTGCCTCATCGTCATTTTGTTTTTGATTATCGAGTAAAACGCCAATTTTTTTCGACATTTTGGAAAAGGTATCAGTTAGGCTACAAATTTCTTGTTCAGTATGTTGTTTTGATGTGTTTATCTGTTTAGAAACAATAGGAATTACTTTTCCCATCAGCGACTCCAATGTATCAATATAAGCGTCTGTTTGTAGAACATAAGCATCATTCTTTTGTTGATGAAACAGTTCTAATTCCGAATATAATGATTGCGCCTTTTTATATAAAATATGGCCCACAAAAAAACTCAATGTGAGCCCACAAGCAAACATTAATATCAGTGAATAAAGCGCTAGATTAGTCATAAAAAAAAGATAGACCGAACCTGCTGCTACCATTATGCTAGGCATCAGATAAAAAAAAGATTTATCAATATCACTCACTTCAACAGTTCCTTTTGCAATGGATTGACCATCCTTTTAGATTTACACATTTGAAGATGATTTTTTGTGCCTTTCTAAAGCACAAATATCTAAATAGTGTTCTGGGTTTAACGGCTTAGAAAATAATAGACGTGTATTGCATCACACTTATTTTCTTATTAGACAATCCTCTGTTCTTTATAAAGAGATTACGATCGCCCAATTTAGTGTGCCATTAATTTTAAGATAGCCCAATTTCGACGTTTTACAAGCTAGTTGTCGCATAAGATTAAACATCAAACGTAAGCGATCAATAAACCTACGGTCTTATGCTGCCAGCTTTTTAGCTTTATAATTCCAAGGCAATAATGCCTCAAAATCTTAGATGGTTTCAGCGTAAGGCAGTGCCTTTAAGATGGTGTTCCGGTATTAATAAGGTTCAAGATCATGCAATCTTGCAGCCTCAATCAAGCTGTAATAAATCGCACTGGCATTAGCGCCTGCGGGCGTATCACTGAATAACCACGTCCTTTTCCCTACGATAAAAGGCGTATGGCATTTTTTTGCCATAATATTGCTGATCGATAACTACCCGTCTATGCAGTGCACAATTAGCTTTCCCCACTTATTTTGCAAGTAAGTCATGGCTTTGCCGGTTAGCCTGTCTTTTGTAATTTTGGCGCGATTGTTATCCAACCACTTTAATTGTTCAAGGTCTTTTAGAAGCAATAGACCTACGTTGTGAGATCGCCATTATCGGATTACAAGTACTTGAAAAACTTAAAAATATAGACAAAGCTTACAATATTATTTTTATGGACTGTCAAATGCCTGAAATGGATGGATATCAAGCAACGGTGGCAATAAGACAAGGGCAGATGGGAGATATTGCTAAATCTACCTCAATTATTGCGATGAAGGGTGATGAGGGAAAATGTCTAGCTTCGGGCATGGATGGCTACATGAGCAAACCTCTTGAGCCTGAAACGCTTAAAAATAAATTAGTCAAATGGCTTATACACAAGCGCTAGGATCAAGTCACTAACAGTCTCAAGCACAATCAGCGCTATGATCATTGTGCTCATGATGTATAAACGTACTTTTTACGCCCTACTGACTTAAATTTCCCACTATTTAACAAAAAATTGTAAAAATATCCGCCTTGGTTACAAAGAGAATTTGGCGAGTTCTGCAACAACTGGTAGAATCCGCGCTTCGGAATATGATGCTCATTCATTAGGTTATTCAAATTATGACAGACAACACCAACTCAAATTCAACACCTTCTTTAAGTTACAAAGATGCAGGCGTCGATATCGATGCAGGCAATGCACTCATTGAGCGCATTAAAGGGGTCGCTAAACGAACACGTCGCCCTGAAGTGATGGCTGGTTTAGGTGGTTTTGGTGCAATGTTTGAATTACCAAAAGGCTATGACGAACCCGTCCTAGTTTCAGGAACTGATGGTGTCGGCACAAAGCTTCGTTTAGCCATGATGCTCAACAAGCACGATACGATTGGAATCGATTTAGTCGCTATGTGTGTGAATGATTTAATTGTTGGTGGCGCAGAACCACTATTTTTCCTTGATTACTACGCAACGGGTAAATTAAATATTGATATTGCTGCGAATGTTGTCGAAGGCATTGGTAATGGTTGCGAAATGTCAGGCTGCTCACTTGTTGGTGGTGAAACCGCTGAAATGCCTGGCATGTATGAAGGTGACGATTATGACTTGGGTGGTTTCTGTGTTGGTATCGTTGAAAAGAAAGAAATCATTGATGGTTCAAATGTTAAAGCGGGCGACACCTTAATTGGCGTCGCTTCTTCTGGTCCGCACTCAAATGGTTATTCATTAATTCGTAAAATCATAGAAGTCTCTGGTGTCGCGCTTGACCAAAAGATGGGCGATACAGATCTAGCAAGCGCGCTTATGGCTCCTACTCGAATATATGTAAAGCCTTTGCTTAAGCTCATTAAAGCCTTGCCTGTGAATGCACTTTCACATATCACCGGCGGTGGTCTACTTGAAAATATCCCACGCGTTCTGCCAGACAGTGCTAAAGCAGTCATCGATATAAACAGCTGGGAATTTCCTGAAGTATTTAAATGGTTACAAAGCGCTGGTAACGTAGATACCACTGAAATGTATCGCACGTTTAACTGTGGCGTTGGAATGGTCATTGCTGTTCCAGCAGATCAAGCGGATGCAGCAATCGCATTGCTCGCTGCCGAAGGCGAAAAAGCCTGGAAGATAGGCTCCATTGAGAGCGCAGAAGCGAATGAAGACCAAGTTGAATTACGTGGTGTAGAAGCTTAGGCTGAGGTTGATAAAATGGAAGGTAGAGACCCTGTTATCGTTGTACTTATTTCTGGTAGTGGCAGCAATCTTCAAGCTTTAATTAGTGCCGTTGAAAAAGAAGAAATATCAGGTAGCATCAAAGCTGTTATTTCTAATAAGGCTGATGCGCTTGGTATTGAACGAGCAAAAAATGCTGGAATCGATACGCATATTGTTGACCATAAAAAATATGACAATCGTGATATTTTTGATGGTGAATTAATGCGTCAAATTGAACAATATAAACCCGACCTAATCATTTTAGCCGGCTTTATGCGTATTCTGACAGAAAGCTTTGTACGCCGCTATGAAGGGAAAATGCTAAATATTCACCCTTCATTATTACCAAAATATCCAGGTTTAAATACACACCAGCGGGCACTTGATGCCGGTGATAAAGAACATGGTGTGACCGTTCATTTTGTCACAGCAGAGCTCGACAGTGGTCCGAACATTATTCAGGCAAAGGTCCCAGTACTTCCTCAAGATACTCGAGAAACACTGGCTAAACGCATACAACAGCAAGAGCATATCATTTATCCGATTGCTGTTAAATGGTTTATAGAGGGCCGTTTAATAATGGACGATAATGATGCACTTTTAGACCAAAAAATATTACAGGGAACGGGTCTAGTACTCGAAAATGCACAAACTATTCACTAGACTACTTTATAGTCAGGTTATTTTTATAATTAAGTAGCATTGAAAATTAACGTATATTCAATGCTACTGTGAATTTTGGAAGGAAACGGCTATGCTTGCGTTTATGTTACTTCTTTTAGCTTCTCTATTTTCTTTAACAGCGATTAGCGCCGATCTACTCCCCCATAAAGCCACGTACACCGCCAAAATTAAAAAAGGTGTTAGTATGAAAGGCGAAGCCGTACGTGAATTAACACAATTAGAGAATGGCCAGTGGCTTTACCGTTTTGATGTAGATTCTTTTGCTGCAGATATAAAAGAGTCAACGACCTTTAGCTGGCAGAATAATCAGATTACGCCACACGACTACAGTTACAAGTTATCTCCATTTTTTGCGTCTAATCGAAAAAGAAACGTTTCTTTTAATTGGCAACAAAAAACCGTACGAAGTACTTACAAAAACAAAAAGTGGACCTTAGATGCAATTCCCGTCAATAGCCAAGACCGACTGAGCTACCAGCTACAAATGTTAGTTGATGTTAAATCTGGCAAGCGAGACATGATTTACCCGGTTGTCCATAAAGGAAAAATTAAAGATAGTCACTTCAAAACGCTCAGAGAAGAGCCTCTCGAAACCGCGCTTGGAACATTCGATAGCATTCTAGTTACAAAAGTAAGAGCGGAAACAAAAAAGCGTAAAACGCTTTTATGGTTTGCCAAAGATCACTCATTCTTATTACTGAAAATGAACCAGATAGAGAAAGATGGCGATGAGTATGAAATTAATATTAAAAGTGCAGAAATTAACGGCATTACCATTAAAGCCTCAAACTAAATAACAACTATATAAGCCTGTCGACTAAATCCGCGATAAGTATGATGTCAGATATAACTACCTCAGCTTCTTCTTGATTTTTTTATCTGGCTTTGCATAACTAAGACTCGCTAAGGTTTGTGTTGAATGATAAGTATCTAAACTACTTATTGCCAACGTACCTGCTTTTTCGAGTGAAACAAAGCCATCCTCTGCAACAATTCCATCTGGCATTTCAATACTAACAATTTCCCCAATAACAAACTCAGTACCGTTAATCGCTAAACTATGTCGCTCACGAAATTCCATTGCGATTTTGATGTTGCTTTCTTGCACGAAAGGCGCATTAAAACTATCGTTCCATTGTTCGGTTAATCCAACCTCATCGAACTCAGATACATCATCAGGATAACGCGCAGAAGTTTGGTGCGCTTGTTCATAGATATCTACATTTACATGATTCAGCGTATACACACCGGTATCGATAATATTACCTAATGTACCACGCGGCTCACTTTGAGGTCGCATGACCATACCGAGTAGAGGTGGATTGGCGCCTAAATGTACCACTGATGATACGATCGCTAAATTGCTATGCTTGGCAGCATTCGCAGTACCGACTAAATTGGCGCTTTTGAACCCCGATAGTGAGTTGATAAAAAGCGCTCTCTCGTGATTGTCTAATGCATTGATGTCGTGTTGAGTAAATTTCATTATGCTACTTTTTTATCCATAAAGTGTTGTATATTAGTAAATAATACGATTCATCGAATCGTTCCTGTTTAGGACAAACAAAACGTCCTATTTTTTAAAATTATGCGATTAGAGGCCTGTGGTTATTTTATGCCAATACCTTGACGCCATATTCTAAAATATAAACTTTACAACTGTGTTTGCATCAGGCGAATCACTTCTGATTGTGTATTGTCCTGCCATTACTTCAAAAAACGTTCTGCTCTTACATGCTATGCAGTAATTCAACGAATAAAAGCTTTTACAGGTTTCTTAAACTCATAAATAGATGACTGATAAGTCAATACGTTAGCACTATTTCGTACAATAGTTATATATAATAATGTAATGAAAAACATTCCTACTGAATCTATTGCAATTGTTTGGTTTAAACGTGACCTAAGAATTCATGATCATGAACCGCTCACAGCAGCCGCCACATTACAGAGTAAAGGCGTTAAAGTGTTGCCGTTATTCGTGGTAGAGCCTGATTATTGGGATTTACCCGATAGTTCAGCGCGTCACTGGCGTTTTATTTGTCATTCGCTAACTGAATTGAACCAAGCACTGCTAAATATTGGACAGGGATTGCTCATAAATCATGACAGTGTCATTTCAACATTGGACAAATTAGCGAGCCACTTCAATATTGTTGGACTATATTCGCATCAAGAGAGTGGAAACTTATGGACCTACCAACGCGATAAAGATGTCTCAACATGGTGTATTAAACATAAGATAAAGTGGAGTGAATACGAAGCCTATGGCGTATTTAGGTGCTTTAACGATCGAGATCATTGGTCTCGTTATTGGGAACTATACATGGGTCGTGAAAAATCAGTCGCACCAACGTGCCTACTAAAAATAGAATCGTTAGCGATTGAATATAAATTACCTTCACTTAATTTAAGCGTGCTTGAAAACGATGAAAATAAGCATTTACAAGAAGGTGGTCGTAGTTATGCTCTCGGCTGCTTTAAAAGCTTTATTAATGAACGTGGAAGACAATATTCTTATAGAATGTCATCCCCTTTAACAGCTTTTCATAGTTGTTCT
>JBLHVH010000194.1:0-6613 GCA_047628385.1 Oleiphilaceae bacterium | reverse complement strand
AGGCCTGAACACTCCTATTATATTCTGTCACTATAACAATAGAGTCTTTTGTTACCTCAATTGGCGGCCCCCCAATTGCCTGACTCATATTAATAACAGGCACAGTCTGCCCCCGATAATGGGTCACACCACATATACAGGGATGCCGATTCGGAATTGCGATTAAATTTGGTAGCTTTAAAACCTCCTGCACTTTAAATACATTAATGGCATAAACTTGACGCCCCAACAATTTGAACATTAATAACTCAAGGCGATTTGCACCAACTAAATTTGTTCGTTGGTCAACAGAATCTAACAAACCAGACATCAATCACTCCATTCCGAATAGCCGTACTATTCGAAAACAAAAACAGCGCTATTTAATCCAAAAACTAAGATCAAATACTTAATTAGGTGTTATGAGTTTAGTCTAATTTAAAGTTTTTATAGTGTAAGTGGATAAATTTTAAATATTTAAACTATACGCATCACAAATAAAATATTATTCGAATAGCAAAGTAAGTACTTTATTAAGTTAGAATTTTTGAAGAAGTAATTTTGAAGATATAAATGGAGCGGGAAACGAGATTCGAACTCGCGACCCCAACCTTGGCAAGGTTGTGCTCTACCAGCTGAGCTATTCCCGCACATTTAAACAAAGACTAAAACCAATATACAAGACGTAAAGCTTGGCTCCCCTTTAAAAAGGAAGCGTATTATAGGTATAGACTTTTTCGGATGCAATACTAAATTATGCAAACTAGTTCACTTTTTTTAAACAAAAAGAACTTGAAAGCCAAAGAAGTTTGCTTAACATCTACTTAAATTTAAAGCAAAAAAAACAAGCCATATAGACTTGTTTCTTCAAATTCTTTTGCAATAACTCAGCTTTCACCAAGTTATTGCGTTGCCACTAACTAGATAGCAACGATGTTCTCAGCTTGAGGACCTTTCTGACCTTGAGTTACTGTAAAAGAAACTTTTTGGCCTTCGTTAAGAGTCTTGAAGCCGTCTGACTGGATAGCACTAAAGTGAGCAAATACGTCTGGACCAGACTCTTGCTCGATAAAACCAAAACCTTTAGTTTCGTTGAAAAATTTAACTGTACCGTTTACTGTATTAGACATAATAATAACCTGAAATAAAAAAATAAGCCTTAGAGGCGTGAATAGCATAAAAAATAAACTGAGACTTAGATACTACAGGACGAGGAATTATACGAATAATACGGCGAACTTGATAATATAAAAAGCTTTCTTTCTAGCTGGCCGGTACTTTATTAGCTTAGTTGCTTGAAGTCAAATCATTTTGATGTCTTTTTCGCAACTAAAGGTAAAAATCTTACTTGTTCTAGATATTAGTTAAACAATAACTTACCCGTACGTATCCTCTGAGGATGATCCCCTACTGGGAACGTCGCGATTTCTTTCGCTTCATCAAATGAAATTACCGATACACGATCTTGCTCACTCACAGATACATAACAATTTTTACCATCAGCACTCTCTGTTGACCAATAAGGTTTAGCACCTAATGGCGTATCGGACAGTTGAATTGTTTTATATTCAAATGTTTTTCGATCCACAATTGCCGCATAACCTGACATGGTAGCAGCCACACACAACTTAGTCCCCTCAGTATTCATCGCTAAACCATGATGAGCCGAATTCAATTGATAGTCACGTAAACTCATATCTTGAATTTGTTGTGGAATGGGTAGCTCAATTTTTCGTGTCACTTTTTGCTGCGCGACATTATATTCAACAAAACCATGAAAAAATGATATTTGCATATAAACAAACTTTCCATCAGGCGAAACTGCCATTGGACGAACAGCACTATCAACCCAAGGCATACCAAATTCTTCAAGCTTTTCAGCCATATCAACACGCTGTATTACTTCATATGTTTCAGCGTCCACTATTTGAAAATATCGATCTCCTTTGAGCCAGTCCAACCAAGCACTCGTGAAAGGAACATAAACTTTACCAATACTTGCGTGATAAATTAACTTTCCGTCTTCCGAATAGGTATTTTCGTGTGGTTGATCACCGGATTCAAATTCACCGACAATATCGCCTGTCGCGGTATCAATTGCATGCACCTTTCGTGCAGTAGAGGCTGAAACCAAAAATATTTTTCCATCAGGCGATATCGCAGAATGGTCAGAACGAGCGCCTTCTACTTGAGTACGCCAAGTGATTTTTCCAGTATTTACATCCAATGCAATAACATCAGCAAAGCTGGGTCTAGAGATATACAAATGACGACCATCATTGGAAGTAAACATATCATCGACCATCTGATGATTCCCCTCACCAATCACTTCTTTAATGAACGTAGAAACAACACGACGCTTAATACTGCTTTTTAACTCCTCTAAACGTTCTATTTTATCTGGAACCGCATCTATTTTTTTTATTCGTGTATAGGTAAAAGGGTCATAAATATCTATCGTCCCATCCCAATTATTTCCTACTACAATAACATCGCGCAAACCGGCATTAGAGGCTGAACCAGCTTGATTTATTTCAGAGTCATTTGCATACAATAGCGGCGCAATAAAAGTAACTGCAAAAAATACTGTAATTAATTGTTTTAACACCATATTGTTAATACTCTAAAAAATAAATTAAGCGTAGCATTTATGAAATTGAAGAACCATCAACATGCTTTGCAAGTAACACTTTCGTGCTATAACGAAATAGTATTATAAGCGACAAGTCACAGCAATTCCCCAAAGGGAGTAAGTGCTTTTTGTATTTAGTTTTTCGAATCGTCAGCTTTGTTTTTAAACGCTTGATGATAGTTTACTAAGCGTTTAAAGCTGCTTCTGTCTAAGGTTTTTAATTTAGGCCTCGTTGATAACGAATTATCAGCAGGATCTAAGCTATGAACTTTGGGCGTTTTCCAAGGAATGAGGTAGAGCACATTGGGTAGTTCTTGATTCCCCCTAATGCGTGCGCCATCTAAACTCAATATTTCATCTTCGGCAAAACCATTTAAACTCGTAAGCAAAATAATGCAGCCAATCAAAATGCGTAAATGAAGACGTTTAGTAATACCTACAGGATAATGTAGCTGTCTAAGTTGCATCATTGTTTCGCCTTCAATCTACTTTTCGTATCAAAAATCCAATCTTTTACCTGTGGGTCAGGTTCAGCTTGTAAGCTTTGATACTGTTCATACAAAACCAAAGCCTCCTCTAAACGCCCTCGATACAGATCTAACAAAATCCCAAGATTTCGTATCGCTAACGGATCATTTGGATCTAACACTAGTATCTTACGATAATAGACCTCAGCTAAATCAAATTTACCTGAATCTCTTGCAATATAACCTAAATAATTAAGTGATAATTTATGACTCGGATCTAACTCAACAACCCGTTCAAAGTGCTCTTTTGCGGCATTAAGCTCAGCGTTATTCACAGCAATAATGCCTAAATTCACAGAGGGACTTAGTAAACGGTCATCTTCTGCCAACAAGCTTTTATAAATTACTGCAGCTTGATTGTACTCACCTTTGTTTTGATGAGTTAACGCACGTTCAAACCTGTTATTCAATTCCGCTTGTATAGCATCAGGTTTAACTTGTGAAGGATCGTCTAAAACTTTCTCTTTAACTTTACCCGCACAAGACACTAAAACCATTGCTAGAACAATAATACAAAGGCGACATGTATTCTCAAAAATCTTCCTAGTAAAGCTCATTCACCGCCCCCTTCATAAGTTCTTCTTTATTATATCGCCCAGGTAATAAAGACTTTAGCTCTTTAAAACTATTTTTTACCCAATCATCATAAATACCAACCCAGCTTCGACTCACATTTTGCGAATGAATGTCAATCGCGCTATCTTCAAAAGGATAGGCCTGCTCTTCAAGCAATATGTCATATTGCTCAAGCTCCAATTCGTTCAAACCAGAAGGTCTGTCTGATGCCATTAAATCGACACTCAGTTGCGCATAAATATCAGCAATCATAAAACCCGCTTCCGTTGAAAACACTGAAACGCTATAACTAGCTGTCTTCTGATACGCTTTAACGGCTTTATCCAATGCTTTTGTCTTTTTAACCATCGTGACATTCAACGGAAGTTTTAGTTTGATGCGTTTGTATTGTATAAACGCATCATTCGCTAACACAGCTGATGCACCCGCTGCTAAATAACGCATTCTGTCATCGGCCTTTTTAGGTGCTCGATCAACTGCCTTCATTTGTTTCATCAACCAAAAACGGCGCTTTAAAGGCTGATCAGTTTCGTTATAAAGTACAGATAAACGATACGCTGCTTCCATATATGCGTCTGCGGGCTCCGCGTAAGTATTTGCGTACTGCCTATAGCTTAGCAATGCTTGTTGTTTATTTTCAGCCTTGTCATAAAGCTCAGCAATGACATACAGCGTATTTTGTTTCTCCTCCCCTGACTTGGCTTGGCTATACATCGTTTTAAGCTCTGCAGCAGCTAACTCCCACTGCATAGTTTCACGGTAAGCCAAAGCAAGTTTGGCCGGTAATGTATTGATGAGTGAATGCATGGGGTAACGTTTACGAAAATCTGTTAACACCCCTATCATTTTTGGCCAATTTTTCAGTTCTAATAAATAATTAGCCGCATCGTATTCGGCACTCGCTCGTAATTTAGACGTAGGCGCTACTAGTGCAACACGTAAAAACTCATCAATAGCCTGCGCTGTCTTACCTTTGGCTAACAAAGCTTCTGCTTGTTTAAACACACTAGCGGCAAGGTTTTCTATTACGCCTGGACGGCGCTTATCTTTAATAGGTAAAGTCTTTAAAGCCGATAGATAAGTAAGCTCAGCAAATTTATACTGTTCCAAAGCAAAAAAACTATGCGCTTTAATCAAATTCGCCTCAGTTAACATTGAATTTTTAGGTGAGAATTTATGTTTTGGTTTTTTACCCTCACCCAATACTTGACTCCAATCGAGTAATTGCTGCGCGTTAATGATTGCTTCATCGAAGCGTTGCGCTTCAAAATCTGTAGAAGTTGCAATAAATAGCACGTCAATTGCACGCTTATCTTGACTATGATGCTTAACAAAACGAAGTCTGTTAATTTGCTGCTCTGATCTAAGTCGCTCTAGTGCTAGCGTGTTTTCTGATTGTTTAACATTAACAGGTGAGCTTTTAGTATTCTCAGTAACTTTCGGCCAATTTTTAGCATATTGAACATAAGCAAGAATCGATGCATACCCTGCTTCTGAGGCTTTAGAAAAGTTTTCGTAATCATAAGCGGCATGATTGAAACTATTAATGGCTAGTTCCCAATGTTTAAGCTGTAAATAGCTTTCACCAAGCAAAAATAAGCTATTCGCTACATCCACATGTTTAGGGAAAGTAGCGACAAACTCCGCATAGAATCGCGCCGCTAGCGTAAAATTGTCATTTACCGCCTTATTATTTTTTTTCTTTAAAGATTTTTGCGCTCTTACATAATGATAATTCGCTAATTCGGGTAATAATTTCACAAGTTGAGTTCGTGTAAATTCTAGCTCTTCAGGCGAATGCTTAATCCAGAAGCTTTGCCCTATTCCATAAACATCAATAAACCGAACTTTTTCTGCATAAATATCACGATTGAACCCGGCAAGTTTCAATGTATAAATTATATTAACTTGGTATTGTGGAGACCAGACACTATTTGGATGAATACGAATATAGCGACGGTAGACATTCAATGCATCGGTATATTGTTCTTTTTCAATGAGTAAATCACTATAACGGTCGTAAACTAAAATCTCATAAGGTTTTGATCCAATGTCTACAAATAGCTGCTCTAGGCTATTCTCCTTATCTAGATACGAGAGTGAAAGACCCATTACATGTAGTAAATCTTCCAGCATCGTGTGATATTTTTGGTCAGCAAGGTCTACCCGATAATCATTGGGTAAAACAATATCTAAAACAGAAGCATATGAAATAAGCGCAGACGTATATTGGCTCAATTTAAATTGGCTCCAACCCAACATGTAATAAGCGTTAACCAAAAAAGAGCTTTGGCCGTTTGATATAACAGCATTGAAAGCATTTTTTGCGCTCTCATAATTATTTTGCGTAAAGAGCAATTCACCGCGTCTAAACTGCACCTCAGTCATCAACATTGACTTAGGGTGCTTTTTAACTAACAGGCCAAGGGTCTTTAAATATGCAGCGGCATTACCCTTTAGATCGTAAGTTTTTGCTAACTGATAATAAACATGATCATTGTCAGAATTTTTAGGATATTTCACCAATAAGTCTTGGTAAGCGGATATAGCCACATCAAGCTCATCAACCGCCTGCTCTGCCATTAAATTTTCACCTTCCATTAGTTTCAGGTCGGCAAGTCGATGCAAAACACGCATCTTTGTTTCAGGCTCTTTAAGCAAAGGGAGTAAGTTCTTATAACTTTGAATAACGACTTGCACACTTGGCGTTGGCGCAATTTCTGTTCGTGTCATTAGTATTGCGGGCTGTATTGCCGCCAAGGAATTC
Source organism: Oleiphilaceae bacterium (assembly GCA_047628385.1). Lineage (GTDB taxonomy): Bacteria > Pseudomonadota > Gammaproteobacteria > Pseudomonadales > Oleiphilaceae > PZPK01. The sequence continues at coordinate 132 of JBLHVH010000194.1, read as the reverse complement.
TGGTCAAGCACAAGTTCATCACGATTAAAACCTAAAGACTGACAGGCACTAATAGTAATAACAACTAGCGCTAGTAAAATAAACTTCATCACAGGTCGCGCTCCTTGGGATAAAGTTCATTGTCTGTTTGAG
>JBLHVH010000193.1:0-6668 GCA_047628385.1 Oleiphilaceae bacterium | reverse complement strand
TTTTGACCAAAACCGACAACCTTATGTTGCAGCCAAAAAATCCATATTTTATCGAGCTCTTCCACGGTCTTGTGAGTGAAGAAAGATGCTGATGCTCACGTAATATGTTGAAATATAAGGTGTCTCACCACTTTATACTCGACAGGTAAATCAGCATCAACATCTCGCAAGACCATGGAAGAGCCTAAAAAAAATAAAAATCAAATAAAAACAGTAGTTTAGCGTATTTTTTGTTAAAATAACTGCATGAAAACAGATCTAGACTCACGTCCACACGACCCCGTTTTACTGAAAGAAATCATTGCCCAAAAAGATGCAACGATTGCTTACCTGAATGAACAGTTTCGTTTAGCGCAGCATAAACAATTTGGTAAAAGTTCAGAAGCTTACTCTGGTCAGGGTGAGCTATTTAATGAAGTGGAAGAACTTGCTGTAGAGTCTGAGGTAGAGCAAAAAGGCGATGAAAAAGAAACCATCAGCTACGAACGCAAAAAACCTATTCGCAAACCTTTACCGAAAAACCTTCCTCGTGAAATTGTCATCCACGATATTGCAGAAGAAGATAAGAACTGTAATGACTGCGGTCATGAATTACATCAAATGGGTGAAGATAAAAGCGAGAAGCTTGAGTTTATTCCTGCTCAGGTTAAAGTGATTGAACATATTCGCCCCAAGTACACTTGTCGCCATTGTTAGCAGCATTCGACCAACGTTAAAATTAAGCAAGCGCCGATACCGACATCACCTATACCAAAGAGCTTTGCCACAGCAAGTCTGCTAAGCCAAATCATTACCAGTAAAACCAATATGCCTTACCACTTTACAGTCAGGAAAGTCTCTTTAGAGAGTACGGCATTGATCTGAGCCGACAAACGATGTCTGGCTGGTTGCTAAAAAGTGTAGATTTACTTAAAGCCCTTTATGACAAACTGTACCAAATACTCTTACAGCAAAAAGTCATTCAAGCCGATAAAACGACGTTAAAAGTGATCAAATCGGATAAAACTAAGTGCTATATGTGGTTATATTGCACAGGCACTAACTCGCCTGAAAATAATTATACTGATGCGCCTAATATTGTCCTGTACGACTTTCACGAAAGCCGAGCAGGACAGTGTGCGATGGGTTTTTTATAAGGATATTTAGGCTATTTACAGGTATACAGTTATCAAGGTTATGCTTCTACGGGTGCAACGTTGGCAGGATGCTAGGCGCATGCTCGCCGTAAGTTTAAAGAAGCGGATATTGCATAAAGTAAAGATAAACCCAAATCAGGTAAAGCGACTTGGGCGATGAGCTATATCAAAAAGCTGTATCGTATAGAGATGCTTATCAAACATAAAACGTCAATAGAAAAACGAACTTACCGTAAAGAACATGCAACACCGTTACTTGAAGAATATAAAGCCTGGCTGGATAAATCGATTGAACAAGTGCCACCTAAATCTACCTTAGTAAAAGCGCTCGCCTATAGCTTAAATCAATGGCCAAAGCTCATACGTTATCTTGAAGATGGTCAGCTTAATATCGATATCAACCACGCCGAAAGAGCGATCAAACTCTTCGTGATTGGTCGGAAAAACTGGATATTTTCAAATACAGCCAATGGTGCTCACGCCAGTAGTATTATTTATAGTATTGTTGAAACGACGAAAGCGAATAATTTAGTGCCGTTCGATTATCTCTATCATGTTATTAATGTGTTGAGTGAACGTCAGGATGATCATACTCTGAATGCGTTATTACCTTGGAATGTAAGTTTACAGCTTCGATAATTTATCGGTAGGTGGGATGCCCATACGCTCATATTTAAAGAACTTGAAGCGCTCTACCAAAAATATAAAGATCAAGGTTTAGAGATTATTGGTTTCCCGTCTAATGATTTTAGGCAGGAATACCAGTCTGAAGAAAAAACAGCCAGTGTGTGCTTTAAAAACTTTGGCGTAAGCTTTACTATGCTCTCGCCTAGTTCGGTTAAAGGCCAAGATAAGAATGCTTTTTTCCAAACACTGATCGATAGAACAGGCACAGAGCCTAATTGGAATTTCAATAAATATCTTGTAAGTAAAGATCACCCTCTATTGAATATTTTGGGTCAAATTTGCTGCCGCTAAACAGCACCTTAGAACAATTAATTGCCAAATCAATCAATAATCAATAATCAATAGAAAGGAGCCTAGCATGTTAGAGCAGCTGATTAGCTTAAAAAAATCGCTTAACAAGGCATTATAAACGACGTCAGGTAGCTCTATACCCTCAAGAAAAGCAGAACGTTTCGCGCAATATGTTTATAATATAAATAAAGATGTGAGCACTATTGCGAATTCATGCACTGTTACCAACCTGTAAATGCTAAAAAGACAACACGCTAAAATCGTCAGTGCAACCGGAACCTAAAGCCTTTTCGGATTAAAGATAAATGATAAACCCAAAGACTCAAATTAATACAACAAAAAAAAAGACCAAAGAAGCGATTTTTGAAGTTATATTTGAAGCAGATACACCTAGTGGAAAATTCTTTGATGTTGCCCTGATCATTTGTATTTTGCTAAGTGTAGTGACTGTTTTTTTAGATAGTATCGATATTCTTAAACAAGAATATGGTATAACATTTCGCTGGATAGAGTGGATGTTTACCATCTTATTCACCATAGAATATACCTTAAGGGTATACTGTGTTTCAGTAAGAAGCCGTTATATTTTTAGCTTTTATGGGCTCGTAGATCTATTAGCCATTCTTCCTTCTTATCTAGGGCTTTTGCTGACGGATGTTCACTATTTAATCGTTATTCGAATTTTACGAATTCTACGGGTTTTCCGTATCTTCAAGTTAACCCAATACACAAGCCAAGCCAAAGTACTGGTTGATGCCTTAAGAAGAAGCCGCGAAAAAGTAGTTGTCTTCTTTTTTTCGATTTTCACTTTAGCCGTTATATTCGGCGCAATATTGTATATTGTAGAAGGTAGTGAAAATGGTTTTACCAGTATTCCAAAAAGTGTGTACTGGGCAATTGTTACGATTACAACGGTCGGCTATGGCGATATTTCACCTCAAACACCATTAGGTCAAGCCATTGCATCTTTAGTCATGATCACAGGTTATTCCATTATTGCCATTCCAACTGGAATCTTTGTCGCTGAACTTACGCAAGCAATAAAAAAAGATAATTTGTCCCATACTTGCCCTCGCTGTCAGAAGTGTGGACATGATAGTTTTGCAAATTATTGTTATGACTGTGGTTCAAAGCTTTAGCCGATGTTTAAGTCGATAAGGCGCATTGATAGTTGGTTCATGAATGGCAAGGTAGTGACATACATGACTCTAGACTGCTCGAATTATCATCATTCAACTTGCGTCCTGAATGTAGGCAAAAGTATAAAACAACGCTCTCAAATCTAACAAGATCATCACAACACTTAACGTTTTTATAAATTCTTTATCTTAGCTCTTCTTGCTCTAGGTAATCTACGACATACTTACCTACCCCAATATTAACCCCTCAAATTGTGTTGAGAACTTAATGAAAAACGCATTAATACTGCTAGTATTAACATGCATTGCAGCCCCCACAATATCGCATGCAGAGAAACCAACCGAGTATTTTGCATTACCAGGCGCCCTTTACTTTAGCGGCGTAGGAACACTGTATGGAACTGTTGCAAGCATAAAAAATATTGGCGATTCAGACTACAGCACTTATGTAGGTATTGCTGCCGGTGATGCCTCTGCACTTGGTTTAGGCTTTGGAGACATACCACTATGGCAAGGCCAATTTAGCTATTTTTATGCTCAAGCAAGCGATGCAACGATCGAGACGCAATATCAGCGTGGTGGTGATAATGGAAACACCTATGAGCAAAGTTTAACAGGCGAAATTCATCGCTTTGCATTAACTCATGATTTACCTTTTGAAAGCACTAAGTCCACCATTGCCATCTCAAGATCCTCAGTATCCATCGACGAGTATGCCGACGATAATGGTAGAAAAATATCAATTAACCAATCAGGCTTAGATGACATAAACACAACGTCGATTATGTCCGATCTTACCTGGGATAATCGAACTGGGCCCGTTGGATTAGCTCAAGGAACAAAAGTGAGTACCTCACTCCGTCTTGACCTAGGCCGCACAGCACAAAGCGACCAAGGTGTGTTTGAATACAAATTAAGCCATCATATAAACGTCACTGATAATGCCTTAGCTAGCGTCTATTTCAATGGCAGCCATGCCTTTATTATTTCAAAAGATAAAAGTCACGATACAGAAATAGAAGTAAAAGACGCGTTAGATGCAAACTGCAATCTGTTATTGACCCCTAGCCAGCAAACCAGTTGCTTAGCATTAGAACAAGACCTAACCAACTATATTGTCGCTTCAAACAATAACGGTACCTCAAAAGCCGTCGGCGGCAGTCAGGGACTACGTAGTTTCCAGGAGTCCTTTTTTAGAGGTTCAAATAGCTTTGTTGAAGGGTTTGAGTTGCAATGGCAGCTTCCTGAATCATTGCAATTTAGCAATACGACTAAATTACAGTGGGTGATATTTACCGAAGGCGCCCAAATTGCCGATGAGTTCAATAAACTTTCAGATAACAGTTACTATTCTGTAGGTACGGGTATTCGTGCATATACTGGAGATATTCCCGTAAGAGCCGAGTTTGCTTACGGTGAAAATGGCAATGCATTTTTACTCACCGCTGGACTAGTCTTTTAAACTAAACCAGCAAGACTCTCTGGTATCTAATGTCTGCCCAACTATAAGAAAAAGATCTTCTTTGCCCTCAGAGACCTCGATTTATAAAAACACAATGTGACTTAAACCTTAAAATACTCTTTGGGAGCATCGGACAACGGTTAACTTTAAATGGTAACGTTTACATGTCGCCGCAACAAATCCTTGACTTATCCTTTGACATTATTTGATTCAAATACTTAAGCTTATTTCTTACTCTACTTTTTAATAAAGTGCTAATATCAAACAAATTTAAGTAGCTAGATTTGGCATGCCACGAAAGTATGGCTTTTAGACGGGTAATCTATGAATTTTGATATATTAGAACTAGGAAATCAGGAAAAATATCGCCTTTTAACGGGCGGTGTCACACCAAGACCCATAGCTTGGATTAGTACTCGCTCAAAAGACGGTATCGATAACCTCGCACCTTATTCGTTTTTTACCGTCGCAAGTTGTAACCCCCCGGTTCTTCTTTATACACAAGTCACTCAAAGAAGCGGGATTGATAAAGACACATTGCAAAATTTAGTAGAAACCGGTGAGTGTGTAATCAATATAGTGAATAGCACGTTATTAGAAAAAATGAACGCAACAAGTGCTAGCATTAATATTGAGGAAAGTGAGTTTGACTATGCAAATGTCGCGCATAGCGCTAGTCATAAAGTAACCCCGCCTTCAGTTAAGGAATCACCAATTCGTTACGAATGTAGTTTAAGAGAAATAATTTCTTTAGGTGATTTACCTACTGGTGGGACCGTGGTGCTGTTAGATGTAAAGTCCATCTATGTGAGAGATGACCTGTACATTGATGGCGCCATAAACCAAGCATTAATGGACTCAGTTGGTAAAATTGGAGGCGATGGTTACTGCCTTACTTCGAATGATTTAGCGCTTAATCGGCCATAAACCTGCATATAGTAATTGATATAGCTACCCTGTAGTTTTTAGCCAAAGTTAAATGGCTCGTTTTAAGTGATAAAATCGATACCTTTCGATTACTAAAAATACACTTAAAATAAACACAAAGCCAAAATTATGAATATATTATTTAAGACATCCGCTACGTTTTAGTACTAAATAGATAGATTAATAATAAGAAGGTCAAAAACTAAAACCCCGTCATGCTTCAAGCAAGTTAACCTTATATTTTATAGCTTGGGTGATAGCTACTCATGCCTAGCGACTTAATATTTAAAAATTAAATCGATACGCAACTATGCGCTATCTTTAAAAAAGGTAGCGCATTTATTTTGAATAAAACACATATCTAAAAATAGCGCATAATTTTACTGAAGGCGCCGAGTTTATCGGCAGTCTTCTATTGAAAACATACGATAGAAATAAAATAGGGTGTAGGGGGTTTTGAAACGACCAAACCAAAGTCTAGAACCTTCACCCTACCTCATAATAAGTCAGTCAACAATATTCCAACTCCGACGCGTTCAGTATTATGATTGTAATCAATCAGACTTTCGCCATAACCGTTAAAATATTGAACAAAGCCTTTCAAGTGACCCGTTAAAGGAAAACTCCAGCCCAATTCCACTGCACCGAAATTATCAGAGCGCAAGTTATTACGGCCCATAAGACTAAACTCATGATCATTCCAACGATAAGCAGAGCGTAATTCAAAGTGACCCATAAATTTTTCTATATCCGGGTTATCATCGCCGTCAGATTCATTAGGGTTTTCTTTTTCATCTTCTTTAATTCTATACCAAGGGCGCAATGACAAAGCAAAATTGTCTTTCTCAAACATAAAGCTGGTGTATACCCTATTCCAACTTCGTGACAACAACTGGCTTCGCCCATTTGACTGATGTTCCATTCCAATCGTCACTCCCGTACTACCGCCAAATGGATGCCAATTAGTTGCTGTTAAATAAAATATTTCAGGTTGATAGTTGGTCTCACGAAAAGGCGCTGAAATTT
>JBLHVH010000192.1:0-6751 GCA_047628385.1 Oleiphilaceae bacterium | reverse complement strand
GTGATAGTGATAGTGATAGCGTCAGTAGCGAGAAAAATACCTTAAATAATGCAGAGGTACGCACAAATTTTAAGTCAGAGTATGAAGATGTTATTGCCCCGCTTGAGTCAAAATCTGTTCAAATAGACGAGTTAGTTTAAAAAAGTTACAAATCCCCTGTCACTTCCTCTGCAGATTTCTAAAACTCTGCTAATCTTCTGTTTTACAGTTCTTTTTGCCTAATTGTCATGGTGTGTTGGCGTAAATTTACTAGATAAAATCATGCAATTGACCCTTAAATTGGGTGGATTAGAGTTCATGTATTCTTGACAACAGCTTAAATCAAACGTATGTTTCAAACAGTCGTTTGATTTAAGACGCTTAAAACTGAGTAAAAGCTCTGTTTTTTGATCAGCCCACTTAACGACCTACTTATAAAGATTAAGAGCCGTTAGCTCGTTATATATCGACAGTAGAATAGCATTTAAATTGTGGGCGATTTTGACAAAGTATGATTGTGTTGAGTTAAAAGTCACCAATCACCCTATTCAAAGCGTGAAAACGTAAATAATTAAATTTGAGGTTATAGCTATGCCAGATTACAAAGCGCCCCTACGCGAAATTAAGTTCATTATGGATGAAGTTTTAAACAGTGAAGCTCATTACACCAATATTGGTGCGGATGACGCATCACCAGATATGATCGACGCGATCATCGGTGAAGGTGCAAAGTTTTGTGAAGAAGTACTAGCACCACTGAATCAAGTGGGTGACCAAGAAGGTTGTACTTGGAGTGAAGACGGGGTTAAAACGCCAACAGGCTTTAAAGAAGCCTACAAGCAGTTTGTAGAAGGCGGATGGCCTTCAATGAACGCACCTGTCGAGCATGGCGGTCAAGGTCTTCCTGAGTCAATCAATATTGTATTAAGTGAATTGATTGGTACGGCTAACTGGTCTTGGGGAATGTACCCGGGGCTGAGTCATGGTGCACGTGCAACACTTGAAGAACATGGTAGTAAAGAGCAACAAGAAACATATTTAACAAAACTTATTACGGGTGAATGGACAGGTACAATGTGCTTGACTGAACCTCAATGTGGTTCTGATCTAGGTATATTAACCACTAAAGCTGAGCCAAATGCTGACGGTAGTTATAACATCACTGGAACAAAGATCTTTATCTCTGCTGGTGAGCATGACATGGTCGATAACATCGTTCATATCGTACTTGCACGTCTACCAGGCGCGCCAGAAGGTACTAAAGGTATTTCATTATTCCTCGTACCTAAGTTTTTACCCGATGCTGATGGAAACGCTGCTGACAAAAATGCGGTTACTTGTGGTTCTATCGAGCACAAAATGGGTATTCACGGTAACTCAACGTGCGTCATGAACTTTGATGCATCGAAAGGTTGGTTGATCGGTCCAGAAAACAAAGGCCTGAACTGCATGTTCACCTTCATGAATGTTGCACGTATCGGTACTTCTCTTCAGGGCCTAGCAGCTGCTGAAGGATCTTTTCAGGGTGCTCTAGCTTACGCTAAAGATCGTTTAGCAATGCGTTCATTGACTGGGCCTAAGAATCCAGAAGGTAAAGCAGATCCAATTATTGTTCATCCTGACGTTCGTCGTATGCTATTAACGCAAAAGTCGATTGCTGAAGGGTCTCGTGCAATGATTTATTTTGCTGCACAGAAAGCTGATTTATTAATGCACGGTACAGACGAAGAGAAAAAAGAAGCGGATGACATGTTAGGTTTCCTAACGCCAATTCTTAAAGCTTTCTGTACTGAAACCGGTTACGAAGCAGCAAACCATGGTGTTCAGGTATTTGGTGGACACGGGTTTATCGCTGAGTGGGGCATGGAGCAAATTGTTCGTGATACCCGTATCGCATTATTGTATGAAGGTACGACTGGTATTCAGGCGCTTGATTTATTAGGTCGTAAAGTTCTAATGACTCAGGGTGCAGCATTGAAGAACTTCACTAAACTTGTGCATACTTTCTGTAAAGAAAATGCTGAAAACGAAGGTTTGTCACAATTTGTTGGGCAGCTAACGTCGCTGAACAAAGAGTGGGGCGATATTACGATGAAGGTGGGTATGAATGCCATGAAGAATCGTGATGAAGTTGGCGCAGCGTCAGTGGATTACTTGATGTACTCTGGTTATACCTGTCTTGCTTATTTTTGGGCTAAAATGGCTTCTGTTGCACAGCAGAAACTTGCAGAAGGTACGACTGAAGAAGCGTTTTATAAAACTAAGCTACAAACGGCTAAGTTTTACTTCGATCGTATTTTGCCAAGAACTTTGTCGCACGCACAGATGATTAGCGCTGGTTCTGAGTCTATAATGGCTATCGAAGAAGAGAACTTCTCGTTTTAATTTGTGAAGTTATTATGTGTTAAGTAAAAAAAGCCCGCACTAGCGGGCTTTTTGCGTTAAAATACTGCGCAAAGTTTTTAGCATATTTAATGCTACTAAAAAGAGGTAGAAATTAACCTCTGTGGTGAAGTACCACCACCACCCAGTAATTTACTTATATTACGGGTAATTACGTTAATATTAGATCAACTGATAGATGAATTGAGGGTAAGACTACATGGCAGATTATAAAGCTCCGCTTAAAGATATTCGTTTTGTGATGAATGAAGTTTTTGGCGCTGAACAACTTTGGGCTTCACTAGCAGGCACAAAAGATACCATCGATATCGAAACAGCGGATGCTGTTTTAGAAGAAGCAGGAAAAATTACCGCTTCTCTTGTTGCGCCGTTAAGTCGTGAAGGCGATGAAGAAGGTTGTCAGTGGAATGAAGGTACAGTAACAACACCGCAAGGCTATGTTGACGCTTACAAAACGTTTGTTGAAGGCGGTTGGTCTGGCGTAACGGGTAATCCTGAGTTTGAAGGCATGGGAATGCCAAAGGTTTTGGGCGCTCAATATGAAGAAATGCTTTACAGTGCAGATATCGCATTTGGCCTATATGTATGTCTAACATCGGGTGCTAGCTTGGCAATTGATGCGCATGCTACACAAGAGCTTAAGCAAAAATACTTACCAAAAATGTATTCAGGTGAGTGGGCGGGCGCAATGGATTTGACTGAGCCTCATTCTGGTACCGATTTAGGTATGATTCGTACTAAAGCGGTTGATAATGGTGACGGTAGTTATTTGGTAACCGGTACTAAAATATTTATCACGGGTGGCGAACAAGACTTATCTGAAAATATTATCCACCTTGTACTGGCAAAACTACCTGATGCGCCTGCGGGCCCTAAAGGTATTTCACTGTTTTTAGTGCCACGTAACTGTGTAGACGAGAATAATGTTGTTGGCGAAAACAATAATGTTACGTGTGGTTCTATCGAACATAAAATGGGTATTAAAGCATCCGCTACGTGTGTAATGAATTTTGATGGCGCTCAAGGTTGGTTGGTTGGTGACTTAAACAAAGGCTTAAATGCAATGTTCACTATGATGAACTATGAGCGTTTAAGTGTAGGTATCCAGGGTTTAGGTGCTGCTGAACGGTCATATCAGAATGCTGTGGCCTATGCTTTAGATCGTATTCAAGGTCGTGCTGCAACAGGCCCTACTGAGCCAGAAAAGCAAGCAGATCCAATTATTGTGCACCCAGATGTACGTCGCATGCTAATGACGATGCGTGCTTACAATGAAGGTGGTCGTGCATTTTCAACGTACGTCGCGTCTTATCTTGATATCGCTAAATTTTCAGATGATGCTGAACAAAAATCTTATGCATCGGATATGGTTCAGCTATTAACACCTGTCGCAAAAGCTTACTTAACGGATCGTGCACTAGAGTGCTGTATTGCTGGTCAGCAAGTTTTTGGCGGTCACGGTTACATTCGTGAATGGGGTCAAGAGCAATTAGTGCGTGATACACGTATCACTCAAATATACGAAGGTACCAATGGTATTCAATCGCTTGATTTGATGGGGCGTAAGATTGTTGGAAATGGCGGTAAGTTGTTTGAATTATTTGCTGCTGAAGTTGCGGAATTCATTGTAGCTGAAGCTGATAATGCTGAACTTGTTGACTTTGTTCATCCGTTATCTGCTGCACTTGAGCGTTTAAGTGATGTGACTGAAAATGTAATCAATAGCTTTAAAAATGATTCTAATGCAGTCGGTGCAGCATCCGTTGAGTATTTAGAGTTATTTGGTTTAACGGCTTATGCATTTATGTGGGCTAAAATGGCTAAAGTCGCCGCGCCTAAAGTAAGCGAAGATATTTTTTACCAGTCTAAAATAAAAACAGCTAAGTTTTTCTTTAGCCGTATATTACCGAAGAGTGTCTCACTTGCTGAGTTAGTTAAATCAGGCAGTGAAGATATGATGAGTTTAGAAGCGGCGCAGTTTTAATTTATATAGTTGTTTCTAGATTTAAAAAACCTGCTTTTGCAGGTTTTTTTATGTGCCTCTGTTTTAGTAATAAATGGGTGCTAAGAAGAGAGGGTATAAAACTCAACCCTGTTACAGCAGTAAATGTAGGGTGTTCTCGAATACTGCGTTGAAGTTTAAGGACTGCTTGTTGTTCTGAGACTCTTCGGTTAAGTAAGTAAGCGAATCAAACGTGGCTAAATGGTAAGTTTGACAGAGTAGTATGTCGTTTTGCTCAACGTTTCTTTTAACTTGAAGGGCTGTTAATAGTAAAAATGCATGCGAGGGTAATGACATGCATAGTGATAGAGAGTGAATATTTTTCAGCTTAAAACAATGGGCACTAAAATCAAAAAATACGATATAAAGTAGTGCAGAATGGCGGGCAGATAGGGTGTGCGTTCAGGTAATAGTAAATAATTCATTATTAAGTAGCAAAAACTTATAAAGCGTAATGCTAATGATGCATCGACAAGGTATTTTTGAAATAGTTTCACATAAATAGGAATTAATATCAGTGCAATGGCAATGGCGGCGGGAATTCTGCAGTAAATAGCGATTAATCGGTTTTCTGATAGGTCTGGTCCCAAATTATAATGGATACTACGATTAATATTCCGGTATATAGCATTACTAGAATTACCAGTTTTAAACGTTTAAATTGGAAAGAAAAAAATCATCAGGTGCGACTAAAAAGTTAGAATTATTCACAATTAAGTAGTCACTTTATGTTAGAAATTAATAAGCATCAGTTTAAAAATAAAATCTAGAGTCTCTTTGATACGCTCACATGAAATTCTGGGTAGCTGCCTAGTTGATAACGTATGTTATATCGAGCTCCAGATTTTAAAGTTGAGAGTGCTTGGCATTTTAAGGGTAGGGTTATTTCGCTTTCATAATCATTTAACTGATAGTGTTTGAAAACTTGAATGAAGGTTAAAAATAAGGCATCAAAATTGTTAAGTTGAGGTATTTCTGGAATTTGAATTTCGATCGGTTTGAGCGCTAACTGATTGGTTTCTGATTGGTACTCTGCATTGTTTAATTGGGTTGCAGCAAGTTGTGGCTTCAAATTTAAAATGGTACCAAGCGGGAAGCGCTTCTTTAATTTAATTAGGCTTTCATGATTGATTTTAGCATTCTGTTTGGCAAGGTCTCGTTCTACATGCCATTGAGCTAAACATAACTCAATGACGATTTTCTCTGGAATAAAAATCCCGCCATCTTGTAATTGAGGTGCTAAATTAGCAGTAACTGCAAATTGAGGTTCTTGCTCAAGTGACTTTTGCATGGTTTCAGCAATAATTAAGTTTAGCATTAAGGGGTGCTGGTATGTGCAGGCATCGGCGTGTACTAAACTGATATTCTTTGTGCACACTTTAAAATGATTTAGCAGTAGGTTGACGCTATCGAGTGATGTTTGGTGAATGTCTAAGAGGGAAATATTTAGTCTACTAAGGTTTAAATTATCATGCCAATACTTACCTAGTAAGGGTATCAATAAGGTTGCAAACGGTCCGCAGCCTGCATAGAGAATATTTACGGGTCTGTTAGAGGAGTGAATAAGTATTTCGGTGATTGCTGCATGTACGCCCCGAATAAACATAATGCTTCGTTGGTAATCTTTAATACAATACGCTGCTGCTTCTGGGTTAATTGCAACGCCTTGATCGAGAAAAATATCTTTGGCCCAGGCGCTAAAGGTTGGATTGGGTGTAATATTTGTCACTTGGCTGCATTGTTGAGAAAAATCATCAAGCGCACGATGTAAGCTTTTTTTTGAGCTGCTTTCGTCTAAAATAATGTTGCATATTTTTGCTAATGAATTGTTTTCAATAGGTTTTAGGGAGGGGGTGCGCATGTTTTAGGTCATTAGTTTGTCAGAAATGAATAATAAAATTATGATCGTTACTTTGTCTATTATATTGTCAGTATTACAGGAAAGAGTTTTTTATGAATTATGACCTATTCGAGTTGGACTCAGGTTTAGCTTCAACTATCCATTTTGACATGATTGATGCTGATGTCTCTTTGTATCAATCATTATACTCTACTATAGAGGCTGATTTACTTTTTAATGAACTAAAAAGAGAGGTCGAGTGGGGGCAAGAAGAAATTGTGATGTATGGCCAAAAGTATAAAGTGCCTAGATTGACTGCTTGGTATGGAGACAAAGATAAAGCATATACTTACTCAGGCATTACATCGTATTCTAAGCCTTGGACGAGTTGCCTATTGAATATAAAAGAAAAAATAGAGAAACTTTCTCAATCAAGCTTTAACAGTGTGCTGTTGAATTTTTATCGATCCGGCGCTGATGGTGTTGCATGGCATAGCGATGACGAGCAAGAGCTGGGGAAGAGTCCT
>JBLHVH010000191.1:0-6796 GCA_047628385.1 Oleiphilaceae bacterium | reverse complement strand
TCCTCTAACTCCTTGCGTTTAAGCAGGTCTGCTTGAGGAGGTGCGCATTATATAGAGACTCAGCTTTAGGTCAATAGCTTATTCAATAAATAGACGATTTTTCTGTTATCTAATGTAAAGACCACAACCTCATCGTAATAAAACACAAAATTACTTGCCTCGCGCTTTTCTAAGCAAAGCATTAAACGGCCCTGATAACGTGTACAACGCAAAAACAGCTAAGAGTATAATGGTCGGCTCTATCGCAATCACTGCAAACACCAAAACCATAATCAATAATGCCGTAAACGGCACGCGACGCTTCATATCCAACTCTTTAAAGGAATGATACTTAACATTACTCACCATTAACACTCCAGCACCCGCAACCACTATCATTGTTAGCAGGTTCAACCATCCAGTTTGATCTAAGTCGTGCACAAACCACACATACCCCGCAACAATTGCTGCCGCAGAAGGGCTTGGTAAACCAATGAAGTACTTCTTATCCACGACATCTATCTGAGTATTAAAACGAGCCAAACGCAAAGCAGCACCCGCCACATAGATAAATGTAACGATCCAACCAATATTACCCAAGGTTTGCAGACTCATTGTAAACGCAACCAAAGCTGGCGCAACACCAAATGCCACCATATCAACAAGACTATCGTATTCAGCACCAAACTCGCTCTGCGTATTCGTCATTCTTGCAACGCGTCCATCCAAGCCATCAAGGATCATAGAGATAAAGATTGCTATCGCCGCATTATCAAAGTGACCATTCATCGCCGCCACTATCGCATAAAAGCCAGAAAACAATGAAGCCGTCGTAAATAAATTAGGCAGAAGGTAAATACCCCTACTACGAATGCTTTTATGCTTGGACGACACGGATTCAGATGCCATCTCACTTTCATCCACCGGAACAGCATCAACATTTTCTTTTTCTGAATTTGTATCAGTCATTAATATATTCATCCATAAAGAAGGTTTTAAAATTTAAAAAAAACGGCCCACAAGCACTTTTCGCTTATGAACCGTTTAATTTTAGTCTTTTTACTTACTTAATGCTTAGTTTTTGGTTTAGCGAATAATCTTAGCAGCCCAAGACATAACCCTTAGAAGCTTTTACGCATTCGACGCAAACTCCAAATAGACCAAAAAGCCGCAAACCTTAAAGGCTCAGCATCTTTTCTCCGCGAGCGATACCAGAAATACCACTCCGAACAACCTCAAGCACACCGCCCTCCACAATCGAAGCAATAAATGCATCTAGCTTATGACTATTACCCACAACCTGAACTGTATAAACAGCCGCTGTAACATCAACAATCTGACCTCTAAAGATCTCAACCAAACGCTTTACCTCTTCTCGCTGAGACCCAGATGCCTTGATTTTAATTAACATAAGCTCACGCTCAATATGAGCACCTTCTGTTAAATCGACTAGCTTAACGACTTCGACCAATTTGTTTAGCTGCTTTGTAATCTGCTCAATTACTTTATCCGACCCCGTTGTTGTAACAGTTAACCGGGACAGCGACTCATCATCTGTCGGCGCAACCGTTAAGGTTTCAATATTATAATTACGCTGCGAGAATAACCCGACAACACGCGACAAAGCTCCAGGCTCATTCTCCAATAGAACTGAAATAATTCGACGCATGATATTAAGTCCTCTCCGTTTTGCTAAGCCACATATCATTCATCGAGCCACGAGCTATCTGCATAGGATAAACATTTTCAGTAGGATCAACATAAACATTAATAAAAACCAGACGATCTTTCATATCAAAAGCTTGCGTCAAAGTTGACTCTAAATCTTCTAGCTTTTTAACCGTCAAACCAACATGACCATAGGATTCAACTAACTTTGTAAAGTCAGGCAATGACTTCATATAAGACTCCGCATGGCGTGATTCATAATTCATATCTTGCCACTGGCGAACCATTCCTAAGGATTGATTATTTAAAATCACCACTTTTACTGGAATACCGTACTGACTACAGGTTGAAAGCTCTTGAATATTCATTTGAATACTCCCTTCACCCGTTACACAGACAACCTCTTCATCCGGAAAGCTTAGCTTAATACCCATCGCAGCTGGAAAACCGAAGCCCATCGTGCCTAAACCACCGGAGTTAATCCAACGATTTGGCTTATCGAACTTATAATATTGCGCTGCAAACATTTGGTGCTGACCAACATCAGAGGTAACATAGGCATCACCCTTAGTCACCTTATACAATGCCTCAACAACATTTTGCGGCTTAATATTATCCGACGTGGAAGGCTCATAATGACCAGCATGCACCTTACGCCAAGCATTTATTTTAACCCACCAGCTATCTAAAGCTTCTTTGTCCGGTGTTTTTTCATCCGCATCAAGCAGCGCAAGCATATCTTCAAGCACAGAATCAACCGGCCCAACAATTGGTACATCAACATTTACCGTTTTTGATATATTTGCCGGATCGATATCAATATGAATAATACGAGCACTTGGACAAAACTTGTCCGTACCATTGGTCACCCTATCATCAAAACGCGAACCCACTGCCAAAACCAAGTCTGAATGATGCATTACTTGGTTCGCTTCATAGCTACCATGCATCCCTAACATACCAAGGCTGTTCTTCGCCGTTCCAGGATAACCACCTAAACCCATAAGAGTACAGGTAACAGGAAAGCCCAAGCGATCAACAAGTTCAGTCAACTGGGTAGACGCTCCACCCAAAATTACCCCTCCGCCTGCATAAACAACCGGACGCTTAGCCGCCAACATCATCTCAACCGCTTTTTTAATTTGACCAGAATGCCCACGCACAGGCGGCGTATATGATCGCAATTTCACACTTTTAGGGTACACATACTCAAACTTCTCATTCGGTGCCGTCATATCTTTAGGGATATCAATAACAACCGGACCAGGACGACCAGACTCTGCAATATAAAATGCTTTCTTTAACACCTCAGGTATTTCAGAGGCGTGACGAATAGCCATGTTATGTTTGACGACTGGTCGAGATACACCCATCATGTCGGTCTCTTGGAACGCATCCTCGCCTATAAGGTTTGAAGGCACCTGACCGCATAAAATGACCATCGGCACAGAATCCATAAATGCTGTTGCAATACCTGTGACTGTGTTGGTTGCACCAGGACCAGAAGTAACGAGTACAACACCCGCCTTTCCAGTCGCGCGCGCATAACCATCAGCCATGTGTACCGCTGCCTGCTCATGACGTACTAAAATATGTTCAACTTTGTCCTGCCGGAATAGCGCATCATAAATATGCAATACTGCTCCGCCTGGATAACCGTATATGTACTCGACCCCCTCGTCATTTAAAAAACGAGCGATCATATCGGCGCCAGATAGTAGCTCCACAATAATTACCTTCTGTTAAATAGTTTGATGGAAGCTTAATCCGAGTTAACACTGACTTCTTTTGGAAGTTCATTGGACGCAATTAGTGTATTTAATGATTGTTATGACGGGGAATTTCGCCTAACACGGTATTTTTTATTCAACACCGGATTATTTATTTGAACAATCACTGCTGCCTTATTTTTAGGCAACCAATACACTGGGTGATACCGAAATCGTTTGGAGTAGCAATCACGGTAAAACACAAGAAAAAGCAACATTCAATTCTGACAACTTAACAAGCAGAGTCAATCTAAATTAGCGTTTTTTTAGTATATCTTGTGTTTTTTAATAGAAAAGCAGTCAAAATACACTTCTTGGTTTATAGTTATAACAATATTTCAGAGCATTAAGCTGGCATTTTAAATACTCACAATCACAAAATCGAGCAACAAAATGAATACACTCCTTTCTTTTACCTCGAAATTATTCGCTATCGCCGTAATTTTTACTGCCTTAACAAGCTCACTATTTGCGGGGGAAGTTTATAAATGGACAGACAGCAATGGTATGATTCATTACTCAGATATAAAGCCTAGAAATGTGTCATCAAAAAATATTAAAGTTAAGGCTGGCAAATCTAGTAACACAAGAACCAGCTTCCAAGAACAAGCTCAAATACTGGATAAAACTAGATCACAACAACTCGCCAGCCAAGCCCAAAATTTACAAGATGATACGTATAAGCGTGAAAACGATGCTCGCTGCCAAACGCTACGCGATAACCTTATTAAATTCCAAGAAAACAATCGTATTAAAATTAATGAAGATGGCATCGTTAGATTTTTAACACCTGAAGAAATAAGCGCTAAGACAAAACAATATAATCAAACACTCAAAGATTCATGCAGTTAATGCGCAAGAAGCTAGACGTCAATACGCCTAACCTCTGCATTAGATAGATAACATGTAAACTCTCAAAATCATTCTGCTATAAATTCAATCGCTGAACCATTCAACTTCGCTCTAATCTTTGAGCCTGAAGAAAATTCACCCGCAAGGATTTTTTGCGCCAGTGGGTTTTCAACCCAGCGCTGTATTGCGCGCTTTAATGGTCGAGCACCATAAATCGGGTCGAAACCTGCTTCGGCTAATTTAATCATGGCATCTGGATCAAAGTTCAACACAATTCCTTGCTCTCCCAAGCGCTTATTTAGATTTTTCAGCTGGATCGTTGCAATGCGTTGAATTTCTTCAGCCCCTAATGAATGAAACACCACGACTTCATCGATTCTATTGATAAACTCAGGCCTAAAATGCGCAGAGACAGACTCCATTACAGATGACTTTACCTGCTCATAGCTAGCGCTTTCTAAACCTAGAGACTGAATAACATCCGAACCTAGGTTAGATGTCATCACAATGACTGTATTTCGAAAATCTACGGTTCGCCCCTGACCGTCTGTTAAGCGCCCATCTTCCAAGACCTGAAGCAAAATATTAAACACATCGGGATGTGCCTTTTCCACCTCATCCAACAATAACACGGAGTAAGGCCTCCGACGCACAGCCTCTGTTAAGTAACCGCCTTCTTCATAACCTACATACCCTGGAGGAGCACCTATTAAACGCGCAACAGAATGTTTCTCCATAAACTCAGACATATCAATCCTAACCATTGCGTCTGTCGTATCGAACAAAAAGCCAGCCAAAGCCTTACATAACTCTGTTTTACCCACCCCAGTAGGCCCTAAAAACAAAAACGAGCCATTAGGCCTATTTGGATCAGACAACCCAGCTCGAGACCGACGCACAGCATCTGAAACCGCTGTTACCGCCTCACTTTGTCCAATGACTTGCTGATGCAGCACACTTTCCATTTTTAATAGCTTGTCTCTTTCGCCTTCTAGCATTTTTGTCACAGGAATACCGGTCCATTTAGAAACTGTTTCGGCAATTTCATCTTCCGTCACACGGTTCCGCAGCAGCGTCATCCCCATCATTTCAGCCTGACCCGCCATATCTAGCTGCCGCTCTAGCTCGGGAATGGTGCCATACTGCAACTCAGACATACGCGCTAAATCACCGTCACGCCGAGCACTATCAAGCTCTAAACGTGCTTGTTCTAAGTCACTTTTTACTTTCTGAGAACCGTGCAAAGCTGCTTTCTCAGCCACCCAAATCTCTTCTAAATCCGCAAATTCTTTAGACAATTCACTAATCACTACATTCAGATCTTTTAGCCGCCTTTTGGACGCTGCATCTTTTTCTTTTTTAAGCGCCTCACATTCGATTTTCAACTGAATTAAACGCCGTTCAAGGCGATCTAAAGACTCCGGTTTAGAGTCCATTTCCATTCGAATTTGACTGGCTGCTTCATCAATCAGATCAATAGCCTTATCTGGTAATTGTCGGTCAGCAATATATCGATAAGATAACTTTGCAGCAGCTATGATGGCGCTATCTGTAATTTGTACGCCATGATGCACTTCGTAGCGTTCTTTTAAACCACGTAAAATCGCAACAGTATCTTCAACACTAGGCTCTTCAACCAATACTTTTTGAAAACGTCGCTCCAATGCTGCATCTTTTTCAATATACTCACGGTATTCATCTAGTGTCGTGGCACCAACACAATGAAGTGACCCACGTGCAAGCTCAGGCTTAAGCATGTTACCTGCATCCATCGAACCTTCGCCTTTGCCGGCACCGACCATCGTATGCAGCTCATCAATGAACAATATGATTTGACCTTCTTGCTTTGCCAGTTCATTTAAAACGCCCTTCAAACGCTCTTCGAACTCTCCTCTAAACTTCGCTCCCGCTATAAGTGACGCCATGTCTAAGGAAAGAACGCGCTTACTCTTTAAGCCCTCAGGCACTTCGCCATTTATAATTCGCTGCGCCAAACCTTCAACAATCGCTGTTTTACCTACCCCTGGCTCACCGATGAGTACAGGATTGTTTTTACGTCGTCGCTGCAGCACTTGAATAGTTCGGCGTATTTCATCATCTCGACCAATCACAGGGTCTAACTTCCCTTCTGCCGCCAACGCCGTTAAATCTACTGTGAATTTATCTAACGCTTCTCTTTTTTCTTCCGCTCCTTGATCATTCACAGCGTCACCTCCTCTCACTTTCTCAATTGCATTTTCTATGGAGGACTTCACCACGTTATGCTTTTTTAATAACGAGCCCACCAAACCTTTGTCGTCGATGGCTGCTAATAGAACCATCTCACTCGAAATGAATTGGTCACCCTTTTTTTGGCTCAATTTATCTGCAATATTTAATAGTCGACCAAGGTCATTAGACATATGAATATCGCCATCACTTCCCTCTACCGTTGGCAAGCCAGAAACCTGTTCACTCACTTCCTGACGAAAAGCCTGCACATCTACATTTGTCTGTCTTAATAAGGCTGTGATACTGCCATTTTGATC
>JBLHVH010000190.1:0-6823 GCA_047628385.1 Oleiphilaceae bacterium | reverse complement strand
CCAAAAGTAACCAGATTACTCAGCTATACCGCTCCCTCTGTTTTGACTGCAATGTGGGTTCCTATTGTCTTTCTTGGACATCAAGAAAGCAATAGTGATTTTATTACCAGCCCCTTTTTAATTGCAGGCGTAGCGACAGTTATATTTAGCCTAAAGATAAAAAACACTTTGGCTGTTGTTGTGTTTGGTATGAGTGTGTTTGGATTATTGAAAATATTATTCTAAGTTAAATAAGCTAACCCCGATAAATTAATGGTCTTAAGATATCTGGGTTACATTTCAATTTTATACTAATGCTGCATTTAGCTATTTGTGTTTTAGAGTGATTTACTGAAATCATATGTCTTTAAAGAACGCATAAATTTGTTCAACAGATCTTTACCGTATTCCCCCAAACTATGAGTTACGAATAAGATAGGACCTTCAAGAGATTGAATAAGTAAGTTAAGCGCTTCAACCCACTCGTCACAGTTTGGGTTTTCCAAATCGTTCTGTTCAACCCAATAACTGTTTTTCAATACTTTAATGTAATTTCACACATTCAAATAACAAATTTTTTAATTCATCCTCAGAGTGGTCTTTGTGATAATTAATACCACATTCAGACGCGTCACTCATATGCCGAATAAAGCCATGAACCTTAACCAGTAATCCTGATTTTGGCATAATTATATTGATCAGAATTTTGCTGGTCGGTATACCATCGGGCATAGCGGAGTGCAGTTTAATCTTAATGCCGGTATGACTCATATCTAATACGGTGCCTTCGAGATGGATCCATTCATCTGGTGGCGGAGGTGAAATAGTAATGACGGCATTTAAATTCGAGGAAGTATAACGCGGGTGTTCTCTTTGCTCTATCGGCTCTATCGGCTCTATCGGCTCTATTTTATCTCTTTTATCTATCTGCATAACAAAGGTCCTTGTACCTAAACTTTTAATTCAAACTATACCCAGTAAAGTACTCTAACTTAATATCTATTAATTTAATAATAAATTATATTAATTACTATTATGAATATGTTTATGCCTTTTTACACCTAAAACCTATCGATAATATTTACTGCATCTAATATATGGCGGGTACAGTTGTAATGGTTTAATAAATTTGGAAGGTTTAATAGCCTCTTAAATTAATTAAAACAGGAATAAAGATGACCAGTTCAGATCGTAAAACTCGTATTAAATTTACATCAGCACAAAAGTTAGAGTATGCAAAATTAATGGTTGAAGAGAGTTATTCTAATAATCAAATAATTGGGCTTTCAGGTTCCTCGTCATCCGCGATGGTGAGATGGAAAAATAATATTTAGCCGAAAATTCAGGGGAAACACAGCCCAATCTAGTTACATTAGATTCCCAGATAAGACGTATTCAAGAGCTGGAGGATCAATTAGCCGAAGCTAAAAAGGATAATGAAATATTAAAAAAGGCAACTGACTTTTTTATTCGAGACAATCCTGCATTGCGATAATCTCTAAAATGAAAAAGGCAGATCCAATATTAAATATACAGCATGTATGTCAGCTATTTGAGGTGCCAATATCGAGCTATTATAAGCAACAAGAAGTAATTGCTGTAAATTTAGAAAAAGAGTTTATTATTAGCAGTATAATAGCTGCTCACAATGAGAATATTCGATGCTACGGCCGTCGTAGAATGCTTAAGTCGTTACAAAAAGAGAAGATTAACATTGGGATATTTAAAGTTTCAAGGCTAATGAGAGAGGCCGGGGGTATCGCTAAAATACCTAATAAGTCATCAAGGATGGAGCTATTTAGCGACTGCATTAGATTTAGGAACAAAAGAAATTGTCAGTTATGCACTTTCAAAAACACCTGATGCACAATTAGCTAAACAGGCACTTATTAATGCAATCGCATTTGCTCAGCCAGATACACGAAAACTCATGTTCCATTCAGATTAAGTAGTACAATACAGTGCGAATTTATTTAAAAATTGTTTATTACTGCATGGTATAACTCAAAGCATGAGCCGAAGAGGAAACTGTTGGGATAATGCAGTACAAGAGCGTTTTTTTAGACGTTTAAAAAGTGAATGTTTGAATAGTTTGAGCTTCATTAATTATGATTCGATAGTAGGCGCTGTGACTTATTATATTCGTTATTATAATAATAAAAGACTGAATTCTACTATCGATTATATTGCCTCAGCTCAGAAAAGAAGAATATTGTGTAATGTGCCTTAATAACCCTCCAAAAATACTTGACCATTACAGTATCAGCGCCGCAGCTTATTGGCAAAATGGCAGTGATACCGTAACCGAACATACTGCTGCCATTCGCTCAGGTCAACGTTACCCGAGTTACCGTGAAGGAGTTACTAACTTAACAAGCAACGAAAATGATAAGCAAGGCCTTATACCAATCAAACTAATTAAGTGATCTTTATAAATGCTCTAAATATCCAATAAAATTTTTTCTTTCAATTACATAAAAAAGCTATTGCTCAATCAAGCGCCTCGTTCTTGACAATTTATCCTCATTAAAATTGATCACTAAATTAATCTGTTTGGTATTACTATTATCTGTAGCTCTCGAGTAGACTTAACCTCTTCTTTGCAAGATAGTAAAAGCCACTTTATTAGTCCTAAACAAGTTAAAAGCAACAAAGAGCATACGGTAGAACACGGTATTGAAATTGATGCTGATGTTTGGAAAGAAATTAATGAAATTGGTTTGGGTGTATTGGTTGAAAATACAGAACGCTCACGACAAAATGCCGGCGGTCATTAAAAACACTCTTATTATGGGTACCTTCGGCTAATACAATATATTTGTCGAAGGTACCACAAAATTGCCGCTTTATGATGTCAATATTATGCATAATTTAGCTACAGAACACCTCAGCTATATTACACCTATGACTGATTTTACTGAAAAAACTTCATCAGGCACAACTTATTGAAGTAGCCCTAGCAATCAGTATTAATGGTATTAACCAAGCCGTTATGATGGTATCTCCTGAGTATTTAAAAGACTTTGCCCTTGGTTTTAGCTTAAGTAAAGGTTTAATTAGTTCAGGCAACGACGTAGAACGATGGCTGGACCAAGCGGCTGTGGCCTTTGTGGACTTGATTCTATTGAAGCAGCAATGTCATTAAACCTGCCTCAAGAAAAAAACGAAAGGGTTTAAGTTACCGTCCAAGCAAGTGATCATTCAAGCGAAAGATGCTTTACCTCTACTGTTGAAAATTTAGGCTGTACAAGAGGAAATCACTGCGCTATATTTTTTGATTTATCTGCTAAGATGATTACCTTTCGAGAAGATGTTGGCCATCATTCGGCACTAGACAAATTACTTGGCTGTTTATCCAATAAAAAGCAAGCGACTGATGAGGGCTTTGCCCTAATAACAAGAAGCTGTAGCCATGATTTAGTTGCTAAAGCCGCTCGATTATCTTTAACAACGTTAGTCACACTAGCACAACCGACTAACTTAGCGGTTAGTTCGGCCCGTAAAATATAATTAGCCTTATTTTGCTTCCAGCATGGGCAATTAAAACGCTTCGCCTAAAAAGAGAACTCACATGTCTAAATCATCAAAATATACCCCTGCCTATTCTTCACCCGCTGGCGGTTGGGGAGCACTAAAAAGCTCAGCTAAACATTTGGTCAAAAGTGAAGATGCAGCCAAAAACGTTAAAGCCTTACTCCGAGCTAATCAGCCCGGTGGCTTTGACTGCCCTGGTTGTGCTTGGGGTGATTCTGAACAGGCAGGTAAAATACAGTTTTGTGAAAATGGGGTGAAGGCTATTGCGTGGGAAGCCACCAGTAAACGTGTTGACCGTAGTTTTTTCAAACAGTACTCCATAACCGAGTTACAACAATGGGATGGTCATTCGCTAGAAAAAAGTGGTCGCTTAACCGAGCCAATGTATTATGACGGTGAAAGTGATCACTACCAGCCTATTAGCTGGGAAGATGCTTTTAGCCTTATTGGTAACAGCTTACAACAGCTCTCTTCGCCCAATGAAGCATTGTTATATACGTCGGGTAGAGCAAGTAATGAAGTGGCTTATTTATATCAGTTATTTGGCCGTGTATTAGGGACTAATAACTTCCCTGATTGCTCTAACATGTGCCATGAGGCCTCTGGTATTGGCATGAAGAACAGCCTTGGTACCGGTAAAGGCACGGTGACCATGGACGATTTCACTAAAGCTGATGCCATTTTTGTCTTTGGCCAAAACCCGGGTACTAATCACCCTCGTATGCTGGGAACCTTGCGTGAGGCAAGTAAACGCGGTGCTAAAATTGTATCAATTAACAATTTAAAAGAGCGCGGATTACAAAAGTTTTCAGATCCACAAAGCCCAAAAGACATGATATTTTTAACGGGTACCACCATCAGTCAATATTATTTCACACCACGATTAGGCGGAGACATGGCGTTATTACGTGGCGTGGCTAAATGTTTATTCGAACGGTTTGAACAAGATAAATCTATACTTGATACTGATTTTATCGAAAAAAATTGCCATGGTTTTGACGCTTATCAACGCAGTGTTTACTCAAGCGATTGGGATAAAATTCTTTATCAATGTAATCTAAGCAGAGAAGAAATTGAACAAATAGCAACGATTTACGCCAGCAGTGATAACGTTATTTTCACTTGGGCAATGGGGATCACCCAACACCGCCATTCTGTCGCTACAGTGCGGGAATTGGTCAACGTGCTAATGCTTAGAGGCAATATAGGCAAACCTGGGGCCGGTGCATGCCCTGTGCGCGGTCACTCAAATGTTCAAGGAAATCGTACCGTGGGTATTAACGAAAATCCGCCGATGGATTTTCTGGATGCGCTAGAAAAACGTTACACTTTTGCTGTTCCACGTGATCATGGTTTTAATACCGTTGACTCTATTCATGCCATGCTTGAGGGTAAGGCTAAGGTGTTTATTGCGCTGGGCGGTAATTTTTCGGCAGCGACCCCCGATACAGAACGTACTCATCAAGCGCTAAAAAAATGTGACTTAACCGTACAAATCAGCACTAAACTAAATAGAAGCCATGTGGTAACGGGTAAGCGCGCGTTAATCCTTCCGTGTCTTGGCCGAACAGAAATTGATCGTCAAATGAGCGGCGAGCAATGTATCACGGTGGAAGATTCCATGAGTATGGTACATAGCTCAACAGGGCAAAATGAACCTGCATCTGACACTATTCGTTCAGAGACCGCCATTGTAGCCGCAATGGCAATGGCATCTGTAGGTGATAAGATAGTAGATTGGCAGAAATTAGCGAGTGATTATGCCTTAATTCGTCAAGAAATTAGTGCCGTTATTCCTAGCTTTGAAGACTATAACGCACGAATAAAGGCAGGTAGAGGTTTTTATCTTCAAAATCCTGCAGCCCAACGCCAATGGCATACACCGATGAAAAAGGCCACGTTTTCTGATGCTAATTTACCAGAAAAACTGGCACATGAATGGGCACAATCCTTAACTAAAAAACCAGTATTAACACTGCAAACACTGCGTTCGCATGATCAATATAATACGACGATTTATGGCATGGATGATCGCTACCGTGGCGTTTACGGTGAACGAAATGTTATCTTTATGAATGCTGATGATATTGACAAACACGCATTAAAAAATGGGGATTATGTAAAAATAACCACTATAGCAAACGATAGCATCGAACGATCACTTTCAAATTTCAAAATTGTTGAATACTCAATACCATCAGGCTGTATAGCCGCTTATTACCCTGAAACCAATCCGCTAGTGCCATTAGAAAGTATCGCTGATGATTGCGGGACACCAACGTACAAATCGATTGCGGTATCAATAGAGAAAATATGACAAACAAGCTAAATTAGGTACAGTGTTCCTGGCAAAGTATTAATTGAAGAGAATGATTATTCTCTTCAATTAATACTGCAGCGTAAAGTCTTTGTGAATAAGCCTCTTGGGTAATACTCACCATCTACGCTACACTGGTGCCAAGTTTGTCCCCCTAAATCTCTGCTATGCCTTTCCCCATATTTTTGCACGCTCTTCCCGCTGCTCTTCACGCTCTATTTCTAGCATACGATCGCGAACATTACGAATATGTTCGGCAGCCACTTTTTTAGCCGTTTCAGGCTTACGATCAATAATAGCATTATAGATTTGTCGATGATGCTTATCAATCTGCTGCTTTTGACGATCACGATGGTATAAATTACTCACCGAAGCCATGACACTATTGAGCATAAGTTGCATTAAACTTTGCAAGGTATGTACTAGCACAGGGTTATGAGAAGCTTCATAGATCGCACGATGAAAATCGTGATCTAGTTGCGCCTTATATAGACGTGACTTGCCAATATCGCGAGCGGTACTTGTGTCTTCATTAAGCGCTTCAGGCTCAGCACTCATCGCATTGTAAGCTTTTGTTATTTTATAAAAATCTTTCTCTGTGCCTCTTTCAGCAGCCAAGCGAGCCGCCTCACATTCCAAGAGTTCTCTGACTTCAAGTAGATCATAAAGTAAACGAGGATGACTATAATATAAACGCGCTAACGGCGTTTCATTTTGAACGTCGTTCAGCATCCCAATAATAAAAGATCCCTGACCATGGCGAGTTTCTATTACACCACGACCTCTTAGCCCTTTTAAAGCCTCTCTAATCGTTGGCCTAGAGACCTTTAAACGCTGAGCAAGCAGCCGCTCAGAAGGCACTTTGTCACCTGGCTGTAATGTACCATCTAAGATGAGTTCCTCTAAATGACGGGAAACTCTCATGGAATGGGTTTCAACAATGTCGTCTATGCTCACAAATACACCCTTATAAATTAGCGTTTTAACTGTACC
>JBLHVH010000189.1:0-6915 GCA_047628385.1 Oleiphilaceae bacterium | reverse complement strand
TGATTCTCTCATTATTAACCGTTTGTTGAGTTGTGTTTACAGTCGAATTATCAATTAAATGTTCAACTTTATTTACCACGCTTAATAAATCACGCCCCTGCTCAATTACCTTTCCTGAGTTATCAACAATTTGAATATTAAAACGTAGATGATTTTCAAGTAATTCAAGGTTCCAAGCATCGTAGGGCACTTCAACCAAAGTTTTCCGTTTAAGCTCTAACGTTAACGCATCAAGTAAAGAGTTACTACTACTCTCAATTCTTGATAAAATTGAGTCTACAACATCTGGTACTGGTACAAAATTTCTACGAATTGTACGAGGTAAGTTCTTGATTAAGTGGATACATTTCTCTCGAAGTAATCCTGGCACTAATTTTTCTAAACGACTTGCTGTAAGCTGTCTAATCGCGTTGACCGGCACAGAAATTGTGACGCCATCTTCATTTGTCCCCGGGTCAAATTGGTAGCTTAAAGGAAGGCGAATACCATTTGTTTCAATTTGGTTTGGATACAAAGAAGCATCAAAATCAGGCGCATTACCTCTTAATAAATCTTGTTTTGTAAAGCACAGTTTATTTTGTTCTAAATCAGATAGCTTTTTGAACCATTTTTCAAAACTCGCTCCGCTAACAATATGATCTGGGATAATCTGTTGGTATAAGTCAAAAACAGTTTCATCATCAACAAGCATATCGCGTCTACGTGTCCGATCCTCCATTTCTTCTAGCTTATGAATAAGCTCTCTATTTTTACGAAGTGGGGTTAAGTTATTTTTATACTCGCCATCTACAAGTCCGGACCGGATAAAAATTTCACGACAAATAACAGGGTCTATTTTGCTAAAATTAATGGGGCGATTAGAAATAATTTCTAAGCCATAAAGTGTTACTTTTTCGTTAGCAATCACTTGCGCTCTTTTAGTTTTCCAAACAGGCTCTGACCAAGATTTTTTAATTAAATGTTGTGCTAAAGGCTCAATCCATGCAGGATCAATCTTAGCGTTGTTACGTGCAAAAACCTGTTGGATTTCAATTATTTCTGCTGAAAAAACCCATTTTGGTCTTTTTTTACTTAAAGCAGAGCCTGGGAATAAATTAAACTTACGGTTTCGACACCCATGATATTCACGCTTTTCCTCATGACGACCAACATGACCCAACATTCCGCTCAGTAATGCTTGATGTATGGTGTCATAATTAGATTCCTGTGTATTAACAGTAAACTTCATTTCTTTTAAAACCAAATGGAGTTGACGATGAATTTCACGCCATTCACGCATTCTCATGAAAGAAAGATAGTTTTTTACACAATAACGTTTTAACTGATTACCCGTTAGTGTTTGTCGCTCTTCCTCATATTGATTCCAAAGATTCAAATAAGCCATAAAATCTGATTCTGGGTCTTTATAGGGAGCATGTGCTTGGTCAGCTGCTTGTTGTTTATCACTGGGGCGTTCTCTAGGGTCTTGGATACCCAAACCACTAACAATAATCAACACCTCTTTTAAAGATCCATTTTTTGCAGCACTCAGCAACATTTTTGCTAATCTTGGATCCGCTGGAAGCGCTGCTAATTGTCTACCAGACTTTGTTATTTTACGGTTTTCATCTACCGCTTCAAGTTCATGTAACAGTTTATAACCATCACTCCATAAACGATTATCAGGCGGATCGATAAATTCAAATTCACTCACCTCACCAATACCAGAGTCCATCATTTTAAGAATAACCGCAGCAAGGTTCGTTCTTAGTATTTCAGGGTCAGTAAATTCAGAACGATTAAGAAAATCATCTTCACTATACAGTCGGTAACAAATACCATTTGAGACACGGCCGCATCGCCCTTTTCTTTGATTAGCACTCGCTTGTGAAACTGCTTCAATTGGTAGGCGTTGAATTTTTGAACGAACACTATATCGTGACATTCTGACAGTACCAGGATCAATAACGTAGCGAATACCTGGAACAGTAATTGAAGTTTCTGCAACATTAGTAGCTAAGACAATACGGCGACCAGCATGTGATTGAAAAACTCTATTTTGGTCTTTATTACCAAGCCTCGCATAGAGCGGTAAAATCTCTGTGTCTCTCCAATTTTCTTGCCTTAGTTGATTAGAAAATTCTCGTATTTCACGCTCGCCCGGCAAAAATATTAGAACATCACCAATTCCCCAACCACGTTTTTTTTCTTCTAAATAAATCTCTTCAATGGTCTCGGTGATTTGGTTAATTAATGACACACCGCCAGCTGAATTATCCGTTTCGTCTTGCATTGCAGGTCGATAATATACATCAACAGGAAAACTGCGACCAGTAACTGAAAAAATAGGTGCATCAGCAAAATAATTGGAGAAACGGTCAACGTCAATCGTGGCTGACGTAATAATTAACTTTAACTCTGGGCGCTTAACTAAAAGCCGCTTTAAATAACCCAACAAAAAATCTATATTTAAACTGCGCTCATGAGCTTCATCTATAATTATTGCATCATACTTGTTTAAATATCGGTCGCGTTTAATTTCTGATAATAAAATACCGTCAGTCATCACTTTAATAAGTGTTTCATCAGATGCTTGTTCGGTAAACCTAACTTGGTAGCCAACAACACCACCTAATTCAACCTTCATTTCTTCTGCTATACGCTGAGAAACCGTTCTTGCGGCTAAACGCCTAGGCTGAGTGTGGCCTATCAAGCCTTTACGGCCTAAACCCGCTTGCAAACAAATTTTAGGCAATTGCGTTGTTTTACCCGAGCCAGTTTCTCCTGCAACAATGACAATCTGATTTTTTTTAATTGCTGACACAATATCATCCGCACGCTGAGATACAGGTAACTGTTCAGGATAGCTAATATATACAGGGTGAGTTTCACGCTTTGAAAGCTTTTCTTTAGCTAATATGACTTCATACTTTAGCTTTTCGAGAGTTTGAAGCTGAAGCTCAGGAGACATTGAACGAATTTTACGCGCTTTAAGTTGTAAGCGAATTTTATCCACATACATACAGAGTTGGATTTCATGAAATAAATCAGAAAAAAGTTTATCTAAAGTTTCAACATTTAAAATATTAGTATCAGGCATTGGTTACTACAAAATAGACAATTAAGGATAAATGACGAAAAAGTATTATAAGTTTAACATTAAAACTCGAAGACTTTTTGATTCGAGCAGATTTTAGCCTATCCTTAGTAGATTGCAATCTAACTAATGAGAAGTTAAAACTCTATGCGCGTCTTAGAAAATGTCACTTATGATGAATTACACATCGGCGATTACGCCACGCTCACTAAAACTTTAACCGAAGAGCAATTAATTTTATTTGCGGCTGCATCTAGTGATACAAACCCTCAATCACTCTCACTTGAGTCCGTTAAAAAAGATTTACTTAAAGCTGATATTGGATATGGTATGTGGTCCAAATCTATTATTACAGCAGCTATATCTAATGTTATTCCTGGCCCTGGTACAATCTACCTTGAACAACAACTCAAGTTTGAACGTCAAGTAGATATTGGCAATACATTAACGGTGAAGTTGACGATTAAGGAAAAACTAGAAAGGCATAGAGTTCTTATTAATTGCGAAGTAACCAATCAGGACTCAGAGCTGGTTGTAAGTGGTGAAGCTAAAGTAATTGCCCCTACTGAAAAAGTATCTACTAAGCAGTCTGAGTTGCCTAGAGTCAAAATCCTATAATTGTTAAGATAATAAATGCCTATCACCTGATGGGCATTTACCTCCAATAAAAAATTACTTAGATTTTAAAAGCTAAAGGAATATTCTTAGTGGTTTGTACCACTTCCTCTGCACCAAAATCTGTTAAATATATTCTATTCACCATTTTCTTCTCAAGCACTTCATGGTTTAACTCTGAAGAGATAACACGACAAGATGAAACGGAACCACTTGGTTCAATAACAACCTCAACCACAAGCAAACCTTCTAAGAAAGGGTCTTTTCTTCTTTCTCTATTATAAAGCGTTATTAACGAGCCTTTTAGTCTTTCAACGATTAAATTAATACTCTTTTCACTTCTGTATTTAATACGAGAAGCGGCATCAGCCTCAGCTTTAGCAAGTGCTCGTTCATCTAAAGTTGCATCAAGTTCAGTACCTGCGCGCGCTGTCAAAGCAACAGTTTCTGCGGGAGCATATAGCGTATCTGTTTGAATCCCTGAACTTCTAGCATATATTTGTTCCGAACTGATACCACTTGCTGCTTTAGCCGCGATAGTTTTAGCTTTTCGAGGTGCGGCTTTTCTATTTAAGGATGATATATCAAATGTTGACCTAAGGTCTGCCAAGTCGTCCTGAAGCGCTAACAAACCTGATTTTTTTGCCACTTCACGTGCTGCTTTTACCTCACGCTTTAGCTCAGGTGTTTTAACTTGAATGGGTAATTTAGGCTTACGTATTTTAACCGGTTCCTTTTTTTCAGGTTTTACTTTGGGTTTTACTTTGGGTTTTTCTTTTTTTGGTTCCGTTTTCTTTTCAACTTTTTCTTTTTTCTTTGGCGCTATCTTTTTTTCTGGTTTAGGTACTTTAACTTGTTTGACTAGCTTTGCTAATTGTGGAGGAAGCTTCTCCAACTCCTTTCGATCTTTCTTCGGTAGTGTGATCGAGGGTATCCATATAGAAAGAATAAAGAGCAATAGAAATAGAATAACCAAAATGCTTTTAAAGCGAAGGCTTTCTTTTCCCTCAGAAGTCCAAGGCAACATTAAACGATCTTGTGATTCACTCATCAAGCGTCTGCCTTAGGTTTTAGGGTCTTAGATACAGCTAACGATACTTGCGTATATTTAGCTTCAGTACACGTAGCCATAACCTTTTTTAATAACTTGTAAGGTGTACTTTTGTCTGCAATTAAAGTAATAGGAAATCCTTTAAATTCAATATCAGCAGATACCGCTCTTCGATTAGCCAGGTAATCTAGCTCGACTTTAAGATCCTTAATTATTTCTATATCCAAAGGGGAGTCTATTCTAGCAACGGCTCTACCTTGAACCAATATATTAGAGCCTGAAATTGTAATAATTATCGTATCTTTTGGTTGTTGCTCTGTTGTAGAGCTAGGTAAAACAACTGATTTATCCTGTTGTAAAACTTTTACATCAGACGAATTCACCATCAAGAAAAAAACTAAAATCGTAAAAATATCCATTAAGGAAACAAGATTTAAGCTTGAAGAGTTAGAAGTACGGCGTTGATGCCTTTGCATTCTTTTCGCGCGTCGAGATAATTTCATGGATTCAACTCCGGCGCATCACCAATAGAAATATCTGGAAATAATTCGGCATCCACTAAATTTGTCGCCACGACTGCTGGATACGACCGCGTAGTGTCCATAGTAGAGACGAGTGTTTGATAATCTATATTCTCAGTCAGCAGAAGTGTAATATCGGTCTTATTTGGTAGCTTAAATTTAAGGAACTTTAAGATCTCAGACAAAGTTTCATAGTCATATTTACCGTTTAATTTGGGTATATGTTTGATTAGACCAATTTTAGTATCGGCTAAGTTCATCCCGTTTTCGCGAACAATTAATTGAAGTTGCAACTTTTCATTTAATTGAGGGATATTGTTTTCATCCAATGCTGGAAAATTCAAATCCAAGACTGCATTCTGCGTAAAGACCATACTCAACAATAAGACTGGCACCAATACAATCATTAAATTCATGAACGCAGTGATATCAAGCTCTACTGGTTTTACGAGTTTTCTGTGCTTCCTTCTTGCCATAAAAACATTCGCTTAGCTAAAATTAGTCGTATATTAGTATTGAGAAATTTTTAACAATACAGCTTGAGATCAAGTAATCTGACGCTTAATCATTTGATCCTTGATTAGAAATCAGATTAAGAAGTTTAACGCCAGCCATTTCAAAACTATCAACTATTTCATTTGTTTTTGTTTGTAAAACAGCATGAAATAATAATAGAGGAATCGCACTCATGAGGCCAAAGGCTGTGGTATTCATCGCAACAGAAATACTCTGTGATAATAACGAAGCTTTTTCAGCAGGGTCAGCATTCGCGACCGCAGTAAAAGCAGCAATAAGTCCAATAATTGTTCCTAATAAGCCTAGTAGTGTTGAAACGTTTGCAAGTGTTGCCAAATAAGGGGTTCTTTTTTCAAGGCGAGGTAATGTTTCCATTAAGCCTTCTTCCATTGCAAACTCTACGTCGTCACGTTTACTTCCATTTACTAAACGACTAAGTCCTGCACCCATAATTGCAGCAATGGAAGTTTGTGATTGGTTCGCATACTTTAATGCGGACTTATAGTCATGTTTTCGCAATATTGGTAAAATCCCTTGATCAAACGCGGCTCTATTTGATCGCTTTGCGGTAGATAAGTAAAACCAGCGTTCTAGCGCAATGGCTAAACCAATTACCAAAATGACAGCTATCGGGTACATAAAAAAACCACCCTCTTGAAAAAATCGTACCACTGTTTCTGTCATTACATACTCTCCTGAAAACTATTCAAATTCATCTGTTTAGTTCGGTTTAAAAATAGCTATTGTAAACAAATATTACAATTTAAAATGCCTATTTCGTCCGATTGAAGTTTAAAAATATTTAATACGTTCTTATCTTGCATTGAAGTGAGAGGTATCAACTTCTAAATATTTCGAAAAGTGCATTTGTTGCTTATATCGAAATGGCTCAATAGGTCTTATTAGCCCTGGTACGTCTTTTAATGGGGACTCATCCGACCTTTTATCGACACTCGGCAGTTGCCAAGGTAAGTCAAAGCTAGTAGAAGGCAGTTCATTGTTACCAATAATTGAAACTTCTTTCATTGTTTGGACCTCTTTAGAGTCCTCACCAAAAACTAAATTGGAATTGACAAAGAATGCGAAAAAAACCAATACAGAGAAATATTTCATTTGCGCTCCAATAGCATAACCCA
>JBLHVH010000188.1:0-6980 GCA_047628385.1 Oleiphilaceae bacterium | reverse complement strand
AAGGTCAGTCCACCTATAAAGTGCCGAAACCAGATATCATCATTGAGGAAGGCACACCTTCACCCATTGATAACTCAGAATTTTTTATTTTCTCAACAGCAAAATTTGCTGAAGCCGCACTATTATTAAAAGACCATAATTTATTAATCACAACCGACAGCATTCAAAACTTAACAAACTGGAGCTACACAACTTTTCTGACCAAAATTATCCTTCGGCTTATGGGCTTTAAGAAAGAATTATTAATCGGCAAGCCATGGATAAAAAGGGTCACACCAAAAGGTGAATCTATGCGCGCTGATTTTGAACGTTTACTTGAATTAGATTTTGACCATATTATTGCTGCACACGGCACCTTGCTAAGAAATAATGCCAAATCTGCACTACAACAAGTAGTGGCTAATACATTTGATTAAAGTTTGGTGTGCCCCACAAAAAAACAGACACTCTCACTATGCAGTCGTTGGCTTGGTTAGTACTTGGCATCAGTGCTTTGCTATTTAGAAATATACATTTACTTTTTATAAGAGATGTTCGAACAGGGCTTGCAGGGTGTACCAAAATAATCACCGACCCCTTCATGACTTTAAAACGTACATGAAATCGACTTATTATTTAATCAAAGGTGAATTGATGGACCCAATGACGCATACACAAAAACATTAGGGTAACTGATATAAACCAGGCCAAGTGCTCCTTTATAAACCTGCATTTACTCGACTGGCTAATTCGTCGACACTGATATGCCTGACATCTTTTCCTTTCACGATATAAATAACACTTTCTGCAATATTTCTCGCGTGGTCACCAATACGTTCTAATGCTCTAAGAGACCAAATTATATTCATTACCCGTTTAATCGAAGCGGGGTCTTCCATCATATAAGTTACCAGCTCACGCATGGCGGTTTCATACTCCCTATCCACATTCGTATCTTCTTGGGCAACCGCCAAAGCAGCCTCAATATCTAATCGAGCAAAAGCAGTCAGTGATTCATGAGTCATGTGCCGCACACGATCACCGATATGACGAATCTCCACATAACCTCGAGGCGCTTCACCCGCTTCACAAAGTTTAATAGCCTGCCGTGCTATTTTGGCACTTTCATCACCGATTCGCTCTAAGTCTGTTACGACTTTAATCACTGAAATAACGAAGCGTAAGTCAGTCGCTGCCGGTTGACGGCGAGCAATAATGCGCGTGCACTCCTTATCAATATCGACCTCCATTTGATTAATGCGCTTATCTGTTTCTCTAACATTGATAGCAAGTTGGCTATCCCCATCCATTATGGCCTTAATTGCGCTGCTCACCTGACTTTCAACTAAGCCTCCCATTTCTAATAAATGATTTTTAATATGCTCAAGATCATCATTAAATTGTCGGCTAATATGAAGAGATTGCGCCTCGACTGTTGCGTCCATAAGGTGTCCTTTATAAATCAAGTTTTAGCATTTTTCATATTCGAAATAATCTAATAAAACCGTTATATCAGTTTGATTTATACCTGACATGACGATAAATAAGTATGGTGACAGCCAACTATATTTCACTCGTGTGACCGTATTGTTACAATACCAAAAATAACACAAACACGTAACTTTATTGCAAATCTTTATATAATCTTATTATAGATCTGCCATATTAACACCTTAAAGTACGCCGCTTAGGTTTAGGAAAAGAATGGATACTATGAGCCCTGAGGAAAACATAATATTGACCGTTAATAATAAGGCATCTTTAGTCGAAGCGATAACTTCAACCTTAGAGAAGGTAGGATTTGAATGGCACAAGGCTAATAGCAGAGATGAAGTCTACTCTGTAATTCAAAACAAAAAACTACTGCTTATTTCACTAAATTGGATGCAGTCTGGAACAATATCCATTGATTTAATTCATAAGCTGAAACAAGATAAACGCAGCTGTAACATGCCAATTATAATGCCCAGCAAAAAAAAACCAGAGCAAGTTTTGCAAGGTTTAGAAGCAGGTGCCGATGATTGCATATCAACCCCCTTGTCACATCGTGAATTAATCGCACGCTTAAAAGTAATTTTACGTCGATACGCACCCAAGATCGTCTTATGAAAACTCTGTTAGCCCTATGAAAAAAAGTTACTTAATCGCCATGCCTAGAACGCTATTATGGTTTAGCATTGCATTACTATTCGGCTGGGTTGCTGGTGAGCTGTTATTAAGTTTATTGATCTGCCTCACTATTTTTCTAGGCTGGAATTTCTACCAGTTATATCAACTACAAAAATGGTTACTTAAACCTGATTATAAAGCATTACCTCATAGTATTGGCAACTGGGGCGCTGTATTCGATTCGATACGCCAGCTGCAAAAAAAACAATTCAATCACATTCAGAAGCTTGAAGGCGTTGTTGAAAAGATTAAGGCATCAACTAAAGCTTTTCGTGATGGTGCTCTTATGACAAATAGCCAGGGAGAACTAGAGTGGTGGAATGAAGCGGCAAACTCACTACTCGATTTAAAGGCTGTACAAGATAAAAATCAACCCATCACTAATTACATCCGACACCCAGAATTTAAAGCCTATTTTGACTCGGAAGACCACTCTGAACCATTAGAAATTACATCACCCATTAATCACGAAAAGACGCTTGAATTTTACATCACATTAGTTGGCCAAAAAGACCGTCTAATTGTGTGTAAAGACCTAAGCCACCTAAAAAAACTCGAAGCAATGCGAGAAGATTTTATTGCCAATGCAAGCCACGAACTACGCACACCGCTAACAGTGATTTCTGGTTATTTGGAAACATTTTTAGAATATCAACATGAACTACCAGCTCGCTGGGGTCGAGCGCTGTCACAGATGAACCAACAAAGTATGCGTATGCAAAGCTTAATCAGTGATTTACTCCTAC
Organism: Oleiphilaceae bacterium; assembly: GCA_047628385.1. GTDB lineage: Bacteria > Pseudomonadota > Gammaproteobacteria > Pseudomonadales > Oleiphilaceae > PZPK01. The sequence continues at coordinate 4,086 of JBLHVH010000188.1, read as the reverse complement.
TGAGTAAGCTTGAAAGCAAAGATAAAATCCGACATACGCGTGTTCCTTTATTGCCATTACTAACGCAAATAACCAACGATGCCAATGCACTAAGCGCCGGAAAACATTTAATTCATTTAGACTGTGAAGACTTACATATCAAAGGCATCGCAATGGAATTAAGCAGTGCTTTCAGCAACGTAATATTCAATGCAGTTAAGTACACACCAGCAAATGGCGATATTCACATACATTGCTTCAAAACCGAAAAAAGTCTGCAATTAGCAGTAAAAGACACCGGCATAGGAATAGACTCCATTCACCTATCACGTTTAACTGAACGTTTTTATCGAGCAGACCCAAACCGCCATAGTGATACCGGTGGCACAGGCTTAGGTCTAGCCATCGTAAAACATATACTGCTTCGCCATGACGGGCATATAGAAATTCAAAGTAAACTAGGCAAAGGCAGTATATTTATCTGTCACTTACCGTTAAATCGCGTCTGTAAATAATATAGCGGTCAGTATTTATGGGACAGAGGATTATCCGTCAATTGCGACTTAAGTTTATCCAACATACTGTCTTGGTAAGCTTAGGCTGACTAGCTTTTTTAGGTTGAGAGCAGTTTAGCCAGATTGAGAATTCTGCCAACTAGAGTAATGAATTAAAAGTACTACCCTTTAGATCGTCCGAAAACCACGAGTAAAAGCCTTTTTGTTTAAAAAAATCACTATATTTAGGCATCAATTTTGAGCAAAAGTGAATTTTTAGTGTCCGTTAAAGCGTGCGAGCAGCCAAGCTAAACTTTCTCCTACTAAAGTTTAGCTTGCTTGTATTAAGCTTTGTTTACGCTAATGATTCGGTTAAACGAACGCAATTTCGTCCGGCAGCTTTTGCTTGGTATAGTGCAGAATCAGCGAGTTTAATTAGTTGTTGACTGTCATCTAGTTGCTCTGGTTCAGCACAATATACCCCAATACTCACCGTGACATTTTTTGCTACGTCGGAAGCAGGGTGATCTATATTAAGTTTGGCAATGCCTTCACATATACTTCCTGCGATTTTAATACCTTCTTTTCCCGTCGTATTTGGTAAAAGGATGGCAAACTCCTCTCCTCCGTAGCGAGCAATAACCTCACCCGCCCTTCTCGTAAAGTTATTTAGCGTCGAGGCAATTAAACTGAGGCAATCATCTCCGGCGAGATGCCCAAGACTATCATTAAATTTTTTAAAAAAATCGACATCGATCATAAGCAAGGTAAGTTGTGCTTTCGCGCGCTTAGCGCGCAACCACTCCCGACTGAGTGCTTCATCAAAGCCTCGACGGTTAGTGATACAAGTTAAGGCATCCATCGTAGAGAGTTCGTAAAGCTCTTGGGCAAGTTTTTCTGTTTTCTCTTTGGACTTTTCTAGCTCTAACCTGTTGATAATACTTTCTTGTAATACCCAGTTAATACTTCGTACCTGTCGTAAAGTAATAATGAAAAAGATCAGCATTAACAGGCCGACACCCTGAGTTTCCATTTGGTCTTTGAATAGTAAAATAACACTTAAAGGTAACAATATTGGTACAGAAAAATAGACATAAGAATATATTGAGGAAGAGGTGGAGGCGACTGCTCCGGAGGCTAGACCTGCCGCCGTAATTACGATTATAGAAAAGCCTATACCGCTGAAGTTAATCACTATGCTGACATTCAAGAACCATGCAAACCAGGTAAGCCCTAATAATAGAGAGCTCACGGCAAAAATCCCCCGCCAAAAACTAGGACTAAAACGCCGCGCATGACGCAGGTATTGTGCTTTCATTAACCACCGTAATAGTCCGACACACAATATACCTATGGCCCAAGAAAAAACAAAAGTGTGATCTATTTTTTCCCAGAATAACCAGATATTTATTGATACGGCAAAGAAATGTCCCGAGAGGATAATTGAAGTTTGCCTTACAAAACTATCTAGAAGGTGATAATTGAGTTTGTCCTGAAAAGCTTCGTCATTCATAGTTTACTATATGGCCTCAAAGACAAAAAATATTAAACCAGTTAAAATTAACTGAGCTTACTTAATTATAAAAAATTCTCTTAATCCTGCTGGCTAACCGTTTGATTCCTACCGTTATCCTTTGCGCGATAAAGCGCTTCATCAGCACGCATAATCGTAATGTCCATACTTTCGTTTTGTATGTGCTCTGTAATACCAATAGACAGCGTGACATGAAATGATTCAGCTATATTTGGAAAAAATAAGTTTTCCACTTGCTTGCGCATCCTTTCTGACTTTATTAACGCACCAGATAAATCTGTTTGCGGCAAAATAATCAAGAATTCTTCGCCACCATATCGACCAATACAGTCTATATTCCGTAAGCTTTCCTCTAACTTTTGAGCGACCTTGCACAACACCTCATCGCCTGTCTGGTGGCCATGTGAATCGTTCACCTGTTTGAAAAAATCAATATCTGCAATACAGACGCTGAATGACCCATGACTACGCCGTACTCTATTGCTCTCTTTATTAAGCACTTCAAATATATGTCGCCGATTGTATAACCCAGTCAGTTCATCTCTGCGGGCTAACTCGCTAACTTGTTCAACAGACTCACTCAACATTGCAGTGGTAGATCGTAGCTCAATATTTTGCTTACGTAGCTTACGTCTTAATTGATTGATGTAGCCCCCTATCCATGCCAACTGCATCATAACTAAAATAAGTGCAAGAAGCTGAGTAAGCTCTAGTGAGACATCAAGTACATGAGGTCGAGTAAATTTTAGAATACCCACAAGCGTAGTGTACGAAACCACATACCAGAGACCCATCAAAACAAATTGCCGCGTATTCAACGCTAATATTCCATACAAGGCAGGTACAATACCGATATAAAGAAAGACCGAACGCGCCTGCCCTGGATCCAAATAATACATGACATAAAACGAAGGCAAAATAGAGGGTAAAATTTGTATTAATGTTAAGCTTGGGTCAGTAAAACGGAGATTCAAACCGGTCTTCATCAAGATCAAAAAGTTCAAGTTCAACAGTACTACATACAACCCGTAATGAACGACTATCTCGAAAGGGATCAAATCCTGTAGCCAACAAAAGCATACCAGAGAGAATGTAAAGACATACGAACCACAAGACATACCCAAGCGTTTAATACGAAGTGCTTGTTCTGCCGATATAGTTTCGGGAGACTTTATAAATCGTAGTGATGTTTCACTAGAATCAGAGTTTGTTTGCATTGAATGGAGACCCTAAATACAAATATATATGGCTAAGTGTAGCCAAAGTATTAGGATTACCAACTAAACCGCAATGCATTTGAGAATAATTGTATATAGTAGAAATCTAGTCTTGCGAGGCATTATAGCCTCGCTAAATTATTTAGGAGGCTGTAAACAAACTGTCTCACGGCGCTTCGTTAAGGTTAAACCTATGTTTAGTTATGGCAGTTCCCTAAGTAACTTAGATACCTAATAGCGTTATAATCGAAGTAAAAATAAGCCTAGAATTTAGCTTATCTTTTGACTAACGAAATAGTATCGCTCGGGGTCAACGAGTTATTAGTATTACCTTTCAATCACCGCAAAACTACTTGTTATCAGTGGTAAAGCGTACCTTCTCGCATTCTTTAAATTGGATATTTAAGAGCATACATAGGACATGTTTGATGAATAATTATCATTTTTCACCAGCCCCTTTTTACCTATTCTTTAGGCATATTAACGCCAATCGGATGCAATGATACTGACACATCCCATAGACGATCCCAGAGCAGAGCAAGCCTTTTCAGGTCTCTTTCATCTTCAACCCGCTCCGCTTTTATTACCTCGACATCACCGCCGGGCAATTTATTTGCTATCGCAAAATTAAATGCATAGCTTTCTTCAAAGCCCATTCTCAGGTCGGAAATAACAATCTGATCACCCCGTTCAGCCGCACGATAAAAGCCTTTTGTAAACCATGCTAGTCGTTTAATGTCCCATTGGTCAGCAATCCCTTCCAGTAATTCCTCTCCTTTAGGATAAGACCTAAAGTCTATCGTTGCAGGGTCATCCCATAAGGCAACATGGCCAACACTGTATGTAGAACCTTCTAATATAA
>JBLHVH010000187.1:0-7111 GCA_047628385.1 Oleiphilaceae bacterium | reverse complement strand
ACCAAACACAAGAAACCCTATTAACCCAAAGATACGCAAAACTCTGTAAATTCTATAGCGTTAAGCCAACGCGAAATAATAAAGGCGTCGCCCACGAAAATGGTGCAATTGAATCACCTAATGGCCACTTAAAGTGAAAAATAGAACAGCAACTAGTATTGCGGGGCAGTAGAAATTTCATGAATTTGGCTGACTATGAGGAATTCATTAATCTAATTGTAGCCAAAATTAATCGTCAATGTAAAATTCATTTTGACGAAGAAAAACCTTATTTAAAAACTAGTAATGCAAGTAGGAAATTTGAAGAAATAATAACAAAGAATTATTAGCGTAATTTTTCACGCTAATATAAAATCTGCATATATATTCGGTCAACAATCGATAATATTGTATTCAAATAAATTACTTGATTGTAAAATGGCTTTCGAAAAAGCCAAAATATAGTTCTTTTATGTTACATATTTACTAACGGTTTATTCAGGCTTATCAGTCACTGCTCCGGTAGATGCAGAGCTTACTGTTCTTGCATATTTTGCAAGTAGTCCTCTGGTATATTTCGGAGCAGGCTTCTGCCAGTTCAGCTTTCTTCGTGCCATTTCTTCATCATCGATATGAAGCGTCATCTCACGATTTTGTGCGTCAATGGTTATGCTATCGCCATTTTCTACCAGTGCGATGGCACCGCCTTCATATGCTTCAGGTGTAATGTGACCGACCACAAAGCCCCTGCTGCCGCCTGAAAAGCGACCGTCGGTGATGAGAGCGACATCGTTACCTAAGCCTTTACCCATTATTGCTGATGTGGGGCTTAACATTTCTCGCATGCCAGGTCCGCCTCTAGGGCCTTCGTAGCGAATGACAACAACGTCACCAGCGATCACTTGGCCATCAATAATGGCAGCAAAACCTTGCTCTTCTGAATCATACACCTTAGCTGAGCCCGTAAAGCGCAAACCTTCTTTGCCTGTTATTTTTGAAACAGCGCCTTCTGGTGCTAAATTACCACTAAGAATAACTAAATGACTGTCTTTTTTGATTGGTTTATCAAAAGGTAAAATAATAGTTTGTCCATTAGGGTAATCTGCTACACCAGCCAAATTTTCGGCCATAGTTTTGCCTGTTACAGTCATACAATCACCGTGTAACATACCTGCATCTAACAAACGTTTCATCAGTGGTTGAATGCCTCCGATTTCAATTAATTCAGACATTAAATATTGACCGCTTGGACGCAAATCGGCAATTACGGGAGTTTTTTCACCAATACGTACAAAGTCATCCAAGGTCACTTCGACTCCAACAGCGTCGGCCATTGCAATCAAATGCAACACCGCATTAGTAGAGCCTCCAAGCGTAATGATAAGCGTAATTGCATTCTCAAAAGCCTTTTTGGTCATAATATCCGACGGCTTAATATCATGCTCAAGTAAGTAAACTATGGCTTTTCCTGCATCAACGCAGTCTTGTTTTTTGTTTTCTGATATTGCATTTTGAGCAGAGCTATTTGGCATACTCATACCCAAAGCTTCAATTGCGGAGGCTAATGTATTTGCCGTATACATACCACCACAAGAACCGGGACCTGGGATCGCCGTTTTTTCAATATGGTCTAGCTGAGTAAGGGGAATATCACCATTTGCATAGCTTCCTACAGCTTCGAAGACTGACACGATGTCTGTGTGGTTTTCGCCAGGTAATATCGTACCACCGTATACAAAGATAGAAGGGCGGTTAAGGCGTGCAAGACCCATCAAACATCCTGGCATGTTTTTATCGCAGCCACCAATAGCGATAATGCCATCATGTCCCATACCAGCGGATACAGCTTCTATGGAGTCGCAAATAACTTCGCGTGATACCAAAGAATACTTCATGCCTTCGGTACCCATTGAGATACCGTCAGATATGGTAATGGTGTTATAAATTACGCTTTTTGCTCCGGCGTCATCTACGCCTTTACCTACCTCTTCTGCAAGGGCGTTAATGTGCATGTTGCAGGGCGTTACCATAGACCAGGTTGAGGCGATGCCTACCTGAGATTTTTTGAAATCTTGGTCGCCAAAGCCTACTGCTCTTAACATAGAGCGGCTAGGGGCCTGAGCTGCACCATCTACAATTTTTTGTGAATATTTTCGGGGTTTCTCTAAACTCATATTTCAATTTTCACTTTTTAAATTTCAATAAATGTACTATAGAATTGTATAAGAAAATAAACAATCTAAGTTCATGGCTTGGTGTATATTATTTACCTAAATTCTTAGAAATAGTATTTTTTGTAAGGAATTAACGGGGCCAATATTCATTCAATAATAAATTAACGTTGCTATGGCCCGATTAAAAAATCTAGCAAATTGCCGACAACATAGACCGTCCAAATTCAATATAAGTATTCGTAGTAGTCTCTTCATTAATACCCTTTAATTTTAGATGATCGGCAAAGCCAAGTCGTGCACTCATGCCCAGCCAAAATACCGCGCTCATTAAGCCCGCTATACGCCATACCGTCGATTTAGCCCATTTAAGCGCAAAAGTGATCGAGAGCACATAGATTACGAAACCAGCTAATTTAGATGATGCCCAACCATTTACAAAGGGGTACAAGTTAAGTGGGTTGACTGTAATCAGATAAATAAAGGAGCAAATAAAGAGTGTATATAAAATATGCGGTCCAATCTTCAGCAGTTTATTATTGACCTTGTCAGACCCTTTTATCGTTAACACAAAGTTAATGATGAAAAAGATAAACGTCAGTGCAATTATGGTCAGGTGGGCGTGCTTAATAATCATGTACATGTCGTTAATCCCTAAAAATAAATTGTATTACATTTAATGCTTTAGCTGTGAGTATATAGTTTTTTTGAGTCAAACCAAACCACCGCCTAATATGTATCATTTTGCAGGATTAACTAAAAGGTTTAAGCGTTACCTTTAATAAGAAAGACTTAAGAAGTCGCAGTTATAAGAAGAAAAAGAATAAATGACCTTTCATATTTGGCTAGATAACAAAAAGAGTTTAAATTGAACTTTTATAAACGTTTACTTTTGCAAACGCTGATACCGATTTTACTGCTGGATAACAATATTTCAAAAGTATAATTAACTGCATCATTATTAAAGCCTTTCAATAGCGGTAGGCTGAAGAAGCAAAAGATCAACAGCTAGACCTTTTAGTGAATTGAATATATCAGATGGGATAATAAACCTTAAGCGAAATTATTATGATTGGTAACGTTTATCCTAGTTTAATTCTTAGTTAATCAGCTTTACGGTAAACGGTACCCCTGGCCATAACTCAAACTCTAAGCTTAATTGCCACCCATTAAGCAAACCTGAAAAGCTTGAAAGGGACTGTGTCGTTAGTGCTGCATTGATAAAAATTTTTTTAATGACGGTTTTACCCGAGGGGACAACAAAGCCAGAAATATCAACGGTGCCAACTAAGTTATTATTTTGTTTCGCTAGAAGTACGCTTTCTTCTATTCTCAAATCAAAAGGTGAGGGGTTTGTAATCGCTAAATCAAATACAACTTTACTAACGGCTTGACCATTTTTTAGGCTTTCAAAGCTTGGCATATCGATATCAAACGTACTCCAAACTACATTATATTCACACTTTAGTATCTGACTTTTATGATGAAGGCTTAAGGCTAGGCTAGAATGAAGAAATAAGCCTGCTATAAAAGTAAGTATGATTAAATAATAACAAGTCCTGAGGTTTTTTTTAGTCGGTGGTTGTAATTCTTGTGTTTCTTTTAGCAATTTGCTGGCTAAGTGTGTACCGGCAGGTACAGCCAAACATAACATGCCAATATTAACCAAAAACATGATAGTAGCTATTTCGATAAAACTTAAAGATTCAACCTTTAAAATATAGCTGCCTAGTAACAATAACGGTAAAGAATAAAATAAACCAAAACCCAAAGCTGCGAATGGATTTTTAAAAAGTACCTTTATAATAATTATATAAGCTATGTTATGGCGCTGCAACGTAGGAGAAATTAAATCTAAAGCAAAGAAAAAAAACAAAAATAATAAGCTCAGCGTTACAGAAAGACCAGTTGCCCAGCTATATGGGTAAAATCCAATCCATAAACTCAGCATTTGAGCTGTGATATAAAGTGTTAAAAGCTTTGACTCTTCAAAAACTTGCCTAATAAGAGAAAACTCCTCTACCGGGCCGTTTTGAAAATTTGCATCTTGTTCAAATGCTGCTGAATATTTTTCTTTAAGAGGAAATAATAAAATGGAAGCAGCAATTAACGACCCACCCAATATCATACTGCTCAAAACTAGTTTTGCTTGCGACTCAAAAAAAACACCTACTAATTGATCAATATTATCGTGCCATGAACCAGGAAATAAATAATATAAAAAAGCATGACGGATTAAATCCTGATTACTAACTAACAGCCAAGCAGCAAGACCAAAAACAGTGAAGGCCGAGCTAAGATAAAGGCATAGCGCTTTTAAAGATGAGCGCTTGAGTTGAAATATTGTCAAAGGCGACCATGCAAATGTCTCAATTAATTGCCGTGTAAACTTCATTCAATTATAACCATTACTAAAGTAATCCTAGATAGCTATTTATACCGATTAAAAACAATGAAACAAACAGCGCTACTATAATAGTAATGACCTCATAAAAGTATGATTCTAGAATTTTCGAAAGCCTGAGGCTTTTGTCACTTGATAAAGTTTTTACGGTTCATTCATCGAAATAAAGCCTCCATCTTAAGCTTTATTAAGTGAAACCTAAAACGACATTTTAACGCAATGCCATAAACGGTTTAATGTCCAGCTGGACAGAGTGTAATCCTCATACTAATTTACTACTAACACAATTCTAAATCGCAAACTAATTGGCCAAAAGTTGCATTAAAATTTGAGTATGTTTATTTTTTTGAGTTCGTTTTAGAACTTAAATCAACATAAAACAACATAAATTAATATGAATTGACGCATAATGTTACAAAAAGATACAAAAACGGTCATAAAGAATGTATCATTGGCCTATTCTTAATCGAATTAATACTAATAGTTTAATTGCTTTAAAAATGGACTTTCAAGCGGCACTTCTATTCTTGGGTTCTTTGTAATTAGCTTTAACTTACCTCTTGATGCTTATGCAGTGGATATCTAAGGTTATGTTTGCTACACATGATACCTTTAACAGTTATGTCGATCTTTATCGGCATAGAGCGGAAAAACAAGCCAATGAACTCGCCTATGTTTTTCTGGAAAATGGCGAAGATCAAGAAAATAAAATCACCTTTGGTGACCTTCATCGCCAAGCCTTGATCGTTGCTGCAAGTATTCGTGAGTTTGCATTAGCCGGTGAGCGGGTATTACTGGTTTATCAGCCCGGTACCGATTTTATTATTACGTTCACCGCCTGTGTTTATGCAGGGGTGGTGGCTGTTCCTGTTTATCCTCCCCAAAGTCAAAAAGATTGGCCTAGGTTTGTGAAAATCATTCGGAATTGTAGTGCTTCGTTAATATGTACCGCTAATGCTACCTTAAAAATGCTTCAAGCTGCCGTGAGTGCTACACCCAAGATCGGTGACGTGCCCTGTATCGGAACAGATATTCTTGAGAATGATACTGTTTCGAATATAAATGAAACTGAGTGGGTTTGGCCGGATACAACCCGCGACACAATCATGTTTCTTCAGTATACCTCTGGATCGACAGGTGACCCCAAAGGGGTGATGGTTAGCCATGGGAATTTGCTACACAATGTGCAGACGTATGTCGCTTGTTTAGACCCTAACTCCAATGTTGTCGTCGTTAATTGGTGCCCGCAATATCATGACATGGGCTTGATCGGAAATATCCTTTTTGCACCCTATACCGGGCGTCTAGTTGTTTTGATGTCGCCCATTGCCTTTCTACAAAAGCCTGTTCGTTGGTTGAAGGCAATATCTAAGTACCAAGCAACCGTGAGTGGTGGTCCTAACTTTGCTTTTGAGCTTTGCTTGCGAAAAGTAACGGATAAAGATATCGAAACACTCGACTTGTCTAGTTGGGAGATGGCCTATAACGGTGCCGAATTTATTCGCCCAACAACACTCGAACGCTTTTACGAACGCTTTAAAGGGTGTGGTTTTCGCAAAGAGGCTTTTGGTCCTGTCTATGGCTTAGCTGAATCAACGTTAGTAGTAACTGCTACAAAATCTGGTCAACAATATATTCGTAGCTATATCGATGTAAAGTCACTTCACCACAACAAAGCAGTCGATTTAGATGAAAATAATCCGAACGGCCGCTGGTTAATTGGTTGTGGTCAAGTTATTGACCAAGAACTTAAGATCGTTAATCCCGATAACCTTCACAGTTGCCATGACAATGAAGTAGGAGAGATTTGGGTTAAGGGAAAAAGTGTTTGCCAAGGCTATTGGGGAAAGCCAGATACAACTAAAGAGATTTTTCAGGCTTATACCGCAGACACAGAAGAAGGACCCTACTTACGGACTGGGGATTTAGGTTTTGTCCGTGATGGCGAATTATATGTCACTGGTAGGCATAAAGAAGTGGTGATTATAGATGGCCGAAATTTTTATCCTCAAGATATTGAAGATATTGCGCAACAAGAACGCGCACCATTTAGAAAAGGCTGTGGTGCTGCATTCTCAATTGAGGTTGATGGCAGTGAAGCGTTGATACTGATTCAGGAACTATCAAAGCGGAATGTTTCCAAGGAAACAGACTTTAGCGCACTTGCGGCTAGTGTACGTAAAGAAATTTTAGATGTATTTGGTATACCGCTTTTTGATTTAGTCTTGATAGAACAAGGAACGTTTTTAAAAACATCCAGTGGCAAAATACGACGCAGAGGAATGCGAGAGAAGTACCAGCAAGGAAAGCTAAAAATTACGGCTCAGTTTTCTCAGGCAACAATGACGCTAGGGCTTCCAGAAAGTAAAAGCTTTGAAGCGTCAAAGCATGCCATTAAACAGTCATTTAAAAAGCTAGGTGTAGGCATTGTTGGAAACACAGTAGTCAAACCGAAAGATTCAGCAAGTGATTCTCAAGCAACAGTAGCTGGACCTGAAACTCGCTTGCAACTTGAAAAGCTGCTTGTTTCCCTTTTGTCATCCTTTATCGGGTTACC
>JBLHVH010000186.1:0-7156 GCA_047628385.1 Oleiphilaceae bacterium | reverse complement strand
TAACGCCACCTAGGTCATCTTGTAATTCTGCTTCAAAAATCGCGTCATCTATCATTAGGCCAGAAATAACCTGAGCAGCTAACTGTTTGTCCAGTGAGTAAGCTGCTTGTATAGCAGGGTCCTTGAGAGTATTCATTATTTTTTCAACACGCGTATCAACACTCTTGTGCTCATACTGCCAATCCATCACAATTTGAACCCCGCTCACAATAATCCCGAGAAACAACACAAGCATCAAGGCCCACTTGGCTTGCTGATAAGAAAGGCGTTTTCTAAGTGGCAGCATTCATTTTCTTCCCTGTTATGTAACCCAATTAATAACTATTTTCAATGCCATATTTTTGCTTGATCGAAGTCATCTGTCCTTGTATTCGAATTTTTTCTAAACCTTTATTTAATAATAAACGCCATTTATCTGATTCAGCATATTTTTTACTGAAACAAACATGAAAATCCTTCACAGTAACCGTAGTTGGCCGAGTAAATATAAGTTTATCTAAATACCCTAAGCGCTTTGCCTCGTAGGCAGCCCCCTCCCAGCCAGAAAAGAAAACATCTTGATCTCGATGTTGAACCAAATTTAAGCCCTGGGTTAGTGAAGAGGCGGCGGTATATTTTATCCCTCTAGATTCGAGCATGCTTTGCTGAGAATACCCACTCACAATCACCACATTCAATGACTTTAATCTGGCCAAATTTTGAGGTACCTCACCCTGAAAATCTGACCGCGTAATAAAAGCCAAACGGGATTGACTAACAGGGGTCGAAAAACTAGCAAACACTTCCCTAGCCTTTGTTCTTCTGCATGAAATCCCACCAAGAACGTTGCCTAACTCAACATTACGCATCACTCTTTTCCATGGACTAAACTTAAATATGGCATCAACACCCATAACCGCATAGGCATGTCGAATAAGCTCAATATCCAATCCCGCATGCATTCTTTTACCGTCAATATTTGTTGTGAATAAATTCATGGTATTGGTGTCAGTTTTGACATCAATCGTATAAGGAGGGTAATGCTCTGCATAGAAAGTGAGAGTCTGCCCAACAGTAAGCGGAGACAGAAGCGCCAAGACAAATAAAGTTCCATACATTTGAATTACGTATTTATGCTTTAGTCTACTGTTTGAAATTTCCATAGCTACTTAATCCTTGGAGAGGTAAAAGCTATTTAAGGCACAGAGGCGTTAATACAACATCCGTGTATTTTTATTTCAATCTATACAGTATTTATCACTATGTATACTTACTTTGAGAAACAACATCAACGTTATTTCAAACTAGAATTTATTCCTCTAAAGCATCAAGCGCAATTAAGTCTGCCGCTTTTTCTGCGATGGCGATGATAGGCGCGTTCGTATTGCCGCTGACTAAGTCAGGCATAATTGATGCGTCAACAACCCTCAAGCCTTCAATACCATGAACTTTAAGCTCACTATCAACCACCGCCATTGAATCCCCCCCCATTTTACACGTACCCGCCGGATGGTAGACAAGACCAAGTCGGTCTTTACATTTTTGAAGTAGGTCTGCATCAGACTCGACCTCTTTTCCTGGATGAATTTCTTCGCCCCGATAATCATCAAATGCAGGGCTTTTCAAAATATTACGAGCAATACGAATACCATCGACTAAAACTTTCACATCTCGCTCATCCGATAGAAAATTAAACTCAATTTTAATGGGCTCTCTCGGGTCTGCCGATTTTAAACTTAACTGTCCTCTGCTTTTGGGACGCAGAACACAAACATGTAACGAATAGCCATGGCCAGCTAGTAGCTTTACATTTCGACCACAATCGTCAAACAATAATGGGACAAAATGCAGCTGTATGTCAGGTATTTCTATATCAGGGTTTGACTTCAAAAAACCGCCCGCCTGAGTAATTGAATTCGCTAACTTACCTGTTTTAGATTTATAGTACTTAACAACTTCCGGTAGCATTTTCATTAAACCGCCAGGGCCCACTGAAAAACCATCTTTCTTTAAACTTTTAACCAGTACGCAAGCATCCACATGTTCTTGTAAGTTTTTACCAACACCAGGTAAGTCGTACACCAGTGGGATATTAAATTCAGCTAGCTCTTCTTTTGCCCCAACACCCGAAAGCATTAAAATCTGAGGTGAATTAAATGCACCACCACAAAGAATAATTTCCTTTCGCGCATATATCGTAAATAATTTATTGTTTTGTTGATACTCGACCGCAACGGCTTTTTTATCTTTGAAAATAATTCGATTTACAAACGCCTCGCATTCAACCTTCAAATTACGTCTTTCCATTGCAGGTTTTAAATATGCACTCGAAACACCACACCGTTCACCGTCTTTTATGGTGAATTGGAAATAACCCGCACCTTCAAAATTCTGGCCATTAAAGTCATTATTTAAAGGAAAGCCTGCTTGATGGCTTGCTTCTAAAAAACGATCATTCAAAGGGTAGTCATTTTTCACATCTGAAACATACAAAGGCCCTAAGCCACCATGAAAATCATCTGCACCCCGCTCATTTGTTTCAGCTTTTTTAAAATGAGGGAGCATACTGTCATAATCCCAACCAGGATTACCCTGTTGCGACCAGCGATCATAATCTGTTTTATGTCCTCGTACATAGACCATCGCATTAATCGCACTGCTGCCCCCCAACGTTTTCCCTCTAGGACAGAACATGGGCGAGCCGTGCCGTATATCGTCTACTTTTTCTGCCTCATAAGCCCAATTATATTTTTTACTGTACATAAAGAAGGCAAACGCACCAGGAATTTTTATCAACGATAATTTATCTGCGGGTCCAGCTTCAAGTAACAAAACACTTAGACAGCTATCCGTTGATAAACGATTTGCGATTACGCTTCCCGCAGATCCAGCACCAACAACAATATAGTCAAACATAGTAGACATACTTATGTTCCTAATTTTTTAAAGCATTCAATAGATATGAATTATTATTTTTATAAAAGAAATGCAACGAATACTATAAGAATATGCTCTTTCAGAATCAAGCTCTAACGTGTTATTTATCAACCAAGGAATTAGATCAAGGTAATATTTTATTACGCCCCGAAGCTTTTACGCGATAAAGCGCTTTATCGGCAGATTTAATCATATCTTCGAGCGTCTCATGGTTTGTTATTTCAGAAATACCACCACTAACCGTAACGTAATCAGTAACCGATGAATATTCATGCGGGTAAGCTAGTTTTTTTAGCGCGCTCACAATTCGTGCACCAACCAACACAGCATTTTCCGAATTCGTATTAGGTAAAATAACGGCAAATTCTTCTCCGCCATACCGAGCAACAATATCATTTGGACGACACATAACATCTTTAAGCGTTTCACTCACGATAGCAAGACAGTCATCACCCGCTTGGTGCCCATAATGATCATTAAATGGCTTAAAATGGTCAATATCAACCATAATTAAAGCTAGAGAGGACTTATCTTGTTGAGCACGTTTAAACTCGAGCGACACCGCATTATCAAAACCACGACGATTAACAAGCCCTGTAAGTTTGTCTTGATGGGCGAGTAACTCCATTTTTACTTTGGTACTATGTAATTCTTCCTGGATAGCAGCAATACGGTGCATTGCTTTGATCATAGACTCTAATACGTCGGGGATAATCGGCTTAAAAAGATAAATGTCACCGCCAGACTGGATACCTTCAACAAAAAATTTTGGATCTGTTTTGGCGCTAACGAATATAATTGGAAACCATGTAGTTGTTTGAGCTCTTATCTTTTTAGTTGTCTCAAAACCATTTATTCCTGGCATTTCAACATCCATTAAAATTAAATCTACTTTCTCGCTAGCACAAATATCTATTGCATCTTGCCCACACGCAGCCTCTATCGTTTCATGTCCAAGCGACTTGGCGACAGACACAGAAATCATTCGTATTGAACGCTGATCGTCGACGACCAAAACTTTCATACTTCACCAAATTCTAATTATTTTATAAGAGTATAGTTTAAATTTTGGCCATACATGTATTGTTTCAACCCTCAACAGCCTTGATTTTAGGGTTCAAGAATTAATGCAATATGCGCTCTTCCGCTTGCTTTTCATCAGCCTCCATCACTGCTTTGGTAACGGCACCTGCCGCTTGTACACCCGCACCAATCATTGCTTTCGCTACGGCAGCATGATGTTCGCCTAAAAACTCAATCACTTCTGCTGAAAAATCAATCACCACTAATGGCTCACCGTCATCATCGATTCGTTTTAGAGCAAACCCACCATCTTCCAACTCTATTATTTCTAAAAAAGAACTGTTCATATCATCTCCCAAGTCATTATTTTTCAATTCGAGCCAATGCAGTCATAGTTTGGCGTCGCTTTACCACTCAACCTGTCTAACGCGCACTGATTCAATATACTCTTTAAACTCAGACAGAACTTGCCTGATCAAAAATTCTTCACTGACCTCATCTGCAGGTACCAATGAAATAAGCGCCACAGACGACTCATTTGTTTTAACGACAGGATTCAATCTTTCCGTTGGCCTCATTATTCTTTCAAGCATTATCGTCAACCAACTGTCTGGTGTATCAAGCAAACCGAGTAATAATTGCCCCTCTGGCAGTCCAGATTTAAACAGCAACGCTAAGTCATTAAGCTGATAACCTTCAACACGATCCAAGTTCATGTAAGTCGACAGTTCATTTAGCCAACTCACCCACGACTCCTTTAGGCACAACCAAGCCCCCGTGAACAACGCATGTTGATCTTGCCGTATTGAAGCATCAGTACTTTGATCACAAATAGACATCAAACGCTGGGCATAAAATAACGGCGCATTTGTTTGAGATTGCTGCTGCCCCATAGAACCCACCTCTTAAAAATAAAAAATTATACCGGATATATGACTAAACTTCCCTTACTTATTGACTGATCTCACTTGCCGAATCAGTCTGTATAGACTTTACTGTAAGCAATGAAACGATACTTACCACCGTGTTATAACTATTAGGTTAATATTTACACATGACAATACCCGTCTTAATTTGTGATGACTCTAGTGTTGCCCGAAAACAAATGGCTCGAACACTTCCAGATGACTGGGATATTGAAATTTCCTTTGCAAAACATGGTGAAGAAGCTTTAGCAGCAATCAAAGAAGGCTTAGGAGACATTCTATTTCTTGACCTGAATATGCCGGTTATGGATGGCTACCAGACGCTTGAGAATATTGTAAAACAAGACCTCCCTACGATGGTAATTGTGGTATCGGGTGATATCCAACCTGAAGCACACAAACGCGTCAAAGAATTAGGCGCCATCGAATTTATTAAAAAGCCAACATCCAAAGAAGCTTTAGCTGAGTTACTGGAAAAGTTTGGCTTATACCGCCCCTCTGAGAACGTTCCTACTGATGCTCCGCCCGCTGTTAAAGCGATAGTTAAAGGTGAAATAGGAAAAATAGAGTACCGGGACTGTATTCAGGAGATCGCGAATGTAGCGATGGGGCAAGCTGCAGATTTACTTGCACGACTGCTAAATGTATTTGTTAAACTCCCTATTCCTAATGTAAATATATTAGAAGTAAGCGAGTTAGAAATGGCGCTTTCCGAAACAGAAGGCAGTACTACCTACTCAGCGGTTTGCCAAGGTTTCATCGGTTCTGGTATTTGTGGTGAAGCACTATTAATTTTTAGTGACTCCAGCTTTGAAGATATCGCCAAACTACTCAAATATAAAGGCGAACTTAACCGCATGGTTGAGCTAGAACTTTTAATGGAAGTAGCCAGTATTTTAGTGGGCGCCTGCACCAATGGTATTGCACAACAACTCGACACAAACTTTAGCCAAGGCCACCCAGTTGTTCTAGGGCAGCACGTGCAAGTAAGTAACTTAATTAAGGCTAACTCAAAACGCTGGAAAAAGACGCTTGCGATTGAGATCACTTACGAAATTGAAAACTATAATATTAGCTGTGATTTGTTACTACTCTTCACCGAAGACTCAATAGATAACTTAAATAAGCGCCTGTCTTACTTAATGGATTGATTTTACCGCTTGATGGATGAATAAAGATATATGTCAGAACCTAATATTGATATAAAAGAATTTCACTGGTTAATGGATATGCTTCAAACCATTGATGTGGGATTAGTGGTGCTTGATCGTGAACACAATGTAAAAGTTTGGAATAGCTTTATGGAGAGCCATAGCGGCATCACGCCATTACAAACGAAAGACAAAAATATATTCGATTTATTTGAAGAACTCCCAAAAGATTGGCTAATACATAAAACTGGTTCAGTATTTATGTTAAAGAATCGATCATTTATGACTTGGGAACAGCGTCCTTATTTATTCAAGTTTAAAAATAACCGCCCTATTACCGGTACAGAACCATTTATGTATCAGAACATCACAATTTCACCACTCGCCTCTACCGATGGGAATGTGAATCATGTGGCGATTATTATTTATGACGTCACCGATATTGCGGCAAATAGAAACGCGCTTGAGAAAGCGAACCTTGAACTCGAAACACTAAGTCGTACTGACCGTTTGACACAGTTGAATAATCGAGGTTATTGGGAAGAATGCTTATCAAAAGAATTTAGCCGATACCAACGCTATAAAACAACGTGCTCAGTGATCATGTTTGATATCGATCACTTTAAGAAGGTAAACGACACTTATGGACACCAAGCGGGCGATGAAGTTATTCGCCTTGTTTCAAAAATACTCACTAAAAACTTACGGACCACTGATATCGCAGGCCGTTATGGTGGCGAAGAGTTTGGCGTCATTTTAGGTAATACCGATGCAGAATCGGCGATGATATTTTGTGAGCGGGTGCGTGAAGAAATTGCAGCATTAGAAGTTAACTATGAAGACAAGTTAATCAAATTCACTGTCAGCCTAGGGATTAGCCAAGCAGTAGATGCAATACCTGATTACCTCACTTGGCTAAACCAGTCCGACCAAGCCTTGTACGCATCGAAAGAAGGTGGTCGAAACCAGACCAATATTTTCAAACATTAACATACCACTAGGGCAATAAAAACAGGGCAATAAGATAAGGAAGCTAGAAAAAGCACTAAAGTTTAGTTTCTTTATCTGCATAAATTTTTATATATTTGAAAAATACCTCATTTGCTTTTGACCAAGCGACAACTAATCCACGCCATCCTG
>JBLHVH010000185.1:0-7238 GCA_047628385.1 Oleiphilaceae bacterium | reverse complement strand
GCTTGATGAAAATATTTATTATGCTCAAAGTTATGTTGCTCTATTGGAGATAATAACCCACCTTGTTGCATAAACGTGAAGTAGCTTGCTTTTGAAAGATCATTTTCATTTGATTTTGTCATTAAATAGCGTTTTGCCAAAACATGATATCGAATCGGTTGATAAACGTTAGCAGGGATACCTCGCTCAGCCAACCAATTAGCAGCAATGTCGGCATGCTGCTGATGACCGTACTCATCTACACCCAAAATTTGTTGGTGCTCAGCAATAAAATGTCCAATATCATGCAAAAATGCTGCAATGATAAGATTTCGCTCAGCGCCGTCTTGTTGGGCATGCCAAGCAGAGTTAACTGAATGTGTAAGTTGGCTACAAGATTCACCATAATTTTTTCCTCCATAGCGGTCAAACAAATTTTGTATTTGATTAATCACCGATATCTTCATTTGTCTGCTTTACCTGCTGCAGCGGCAAACTTTGCCATTTGACAATCAAACCATGTGGCTGGTTGATTATTATCTTCTGCGGCTTCCTTTCTTAATACTGAGTGTTTGACCACATTAGCACCAATATAGCGAATTGGCTCGGGTGGAAATCGCCCTAATGGACCTTTTGCCATGCGTGAACGTGTCCATTCATTGTCTAAAGATAACACCAAAGAGGATAAAATATCACCGCCTAAATAACTTTGCACAACCCCATTGCCTGAATAGCCAAGTCCGTAGAATACATTATTATCTTCTGATAGCTGTCCAAAAAATGGCAGACCTGTAGTAGAGCGATCAGACGCCCCTGTCCATGTGCTTTCAAATGAATGCTCAAGGCTTGGGAAGAATTGGCTAAAAGATTTAATCAGTATACTTTTATAACGACTTGGTTGATCAAATGCTGTCAGCACTTTATTGTTATAGGCGAACATATTACCACCTTTTCCGAGCATTAATCGCCCATCACTTGTTGTTCGATAATAATGAACAAAAATACGTGAGTCTGCGATGGCTTTACCATGACTTAAGCCTATTTTGGCTAACTGCTCCGGCATAGGTTTAGTAATGATCATGTCTGACGATACTAAAGTAATGTGGCGATTAAATTTATTAAAATGCTTGCCCATCCATGCATTTATAGCGAAAACCACTTTAGTCGCATTAACCTGTCCGTTATTGGTTTTAACAACAGGAAAACGCCCATAGTGAATCTCTTTAAATTCAGTTTGTTGAAATATTTCAACACCAATTGAGAGTGCATATTTCACCAAACCTAAGACTAATTTACCTGGCTGTAATGAGCCTCCCGCATTGTTTTCAATACCTGCTAAGTTACGTCTTGATCCCGTAACTTGAGCAGTATTTTTCGGCGATAAACAACGCCATTGATTTAAATTGTGCTGGGATAATAAATCTAATGGTTGAGTTAATGTCTCAACCTGTTGGTTGTTGGTTGCGGTATATATCGCACCGTCAGTTCGCACATCTGCATCTATATTATGTTTTTTACAAAACTGGTCGATCTCAACAACGGCTTGCTCTGATGCCTTAACTAAGCGAATTGCTTCTTCTAGGCCATAAAAGCGTATCAACGATTGAAATTTGGTTGAAAACGTCAGCATACAACCGCCGTTTCTACCTGAGGCACCTTGACCACAAAGTCCCTTCTCGATGATCACTACGCGTTTATTTTTTGCTTGTTGTTTCGTTTTTATCGCTGTCCATAACCCCGTAAAACCTCCTCCAATAATACATACGTCCGCAGTAATTTTTTTATCTAATGTTGGAATGTCAGGCATCGACGTTTTCGCTAATGCCTGCTCAAACCAAAAAGGTTTTATACCGCTCATGGTCTTAGATTCCGCGCCCGCGCCGACATGATAAGCTGAATGACGGGTACGGCATCTGCAAGAGAATCTACCACATAATGCGCGCCTGCTTGATAAAGTTCAGTATAAGCATCTTGACGTTTTACATCTTGTTGTTCATCGCTAAGTTCTTGCCATTCTTTTTCGGTAAGACCTACAGCATTTCCCGTTAAGGCAATGCCGACTGTCCACATACCGGCATTTAATCCTTCGGCTATACCCGGTGTAGAGTCATCAAACTTAATGCAGTTTGCTACATTTGTAATTGCAAGTTCTTGAACATTTTGCAGTGCCATCCAAGGCCCCGGACGTGAGCCAGCAGCAATATCGTCACTTGCAACCCAACAGTCTGGTTTGTAACCATACTCTGCCGCAGCTGGCACTAAAATTTCCATAACTTCTCGCGGATAACCTGAACAAGAACCTATCTTAATACCTTGTTTTTTTATCCAGTCTAACGCAGATAAAACACCATTAATGGGTTTTGCATGCTCAGCAACTTTTGCCTTTTGTAACGGCATAAAGGTTTGATATATTTCATCAACCACTTCGTCTGAAAAGTTTTTTCCAAATTTTTCACGCCATCTAGCTGCAACTTCAGGCTGCTGTAGCAAGGTTTTAATATGATCCCATTTACCCAAGCCCATTGGGCCTCTGGCTTCGTTTAAGCTGATTTCAAAATTGTAAGCTTGCTTAAAAGCTTCAACAAAAATAGTCGTTGGCGCAACAGAACCATAATCAACAACAGTACCTGCCCAATCTAGTATTACGGCTTCGATATTTTGCATGTTTACTCTCCAATAAGTTAAATAAAAATATTGCTAATCCACAATGGACTTAGCTTTGCTCAAATTAAAATGTAATGGCTTTCCAAAATTGAGCAGTTTATGACTGAAATAGATAACTGAGCTTGTTACTAATAGTCCTCCAACAATAGAAACCAAGTAACAAAGTTGTATAAAAAATTCCAGCCAACTAATATCTGGCGACGCAAATATGCGATAAAGTAGTATGCCAACGCTACCTAAATAACCAGCAGAGTCAGCGAGGTACAGAAGAAACCCGGCATTAGCAGTTGAGCCTACAGCAGAAATCATCCGGTCAAATAGGAAACAGTTATACGGGATATATGCTATGTAGAGTCCTGCGCCTAGCCAAACCATCCATGTTTTTCCATCGATGAACTGTTGTTCAAATATAAATGTACTACCCCCTAGTAAAAAACAACCTAACAAAATAAAACCATGGTTACTTAAAAATGCCATGCAATTATCTTTAACCATCACCATCGCAGCTAAAACGACAAGGACAACTAAGGCAATACGTATGCCAGCGTAAGCAAAAATAGCCGGCTCTTCGCCATGGCCAAGCGCCTGCCATATTTCTGCTGAAAAATTATCACGAAAGTCGCGCAGGCCGGTAAACAGCAAAAAGCTCGATATCAGTAATAAAATACCGGGAGAAAAACGTAAAAAAAACGCCATTCGTTGCTTCGCATTCATCGGTTCACGTTCTTGACGGGCACTGCGGTCTGACGCTGTTGGCGGCGGAGTTTGCGCTAAAAAAAATACAGATAAACACAGCGGTACTAGAAAAATAGCGCCCGTAGTTACCGGCATCCAAAATTCAGGGATATGTATTTCTACCAATAGCCATTGCCCTACGGTACGTACCAATCCAGAGGCAACAATAAAAGTAATACTTAAAAAAGCCCCCAGAATTTCAGATGTTTTACGTCCTTCAAGAAAACTAAAAACTATGCCCCAGACCATGCCAAGCGGGATACCATTAATAAACATCATTAAAGGTTTCCAAGGTTCAGGTACAATCGCAAACATCAACAAGGCAAGTTGGGCAACAAAAATAAGGCTTAGTAATACGACAACACGTTTATTTGTTGTTAATTCGGAGATGACTTTAATACCAATAAATTTTGATAGTAAATAACCCAGAACTTGAGCCAGTACTAATGCGACTTTGAAATCGATAAATTCCCAGAGGCTAGTAGCTTGTTCATAGCTCGCTACAGAAAATGGTTTACGAAATGCGTACATACAAAAATATGTCATAAAAGCCGCTGATGAAGCGTAAACAACAAATATGGCGGTATGACAACGCTTTAAATAGAGTTGGATCTTAGACATTAGGTACTACCTTCAATGAAAAAATGCACTTTAAATAAATGGGAAGGTTACCCTTCCCATTTGACAAAACAATTAAAAGAAGTCGTATTTAAAGCCTATTTGTCCACGAATACCGTAGTACTCAATTTGGTTTGGACGTTTTTCTGAGCCGGTAAAATACTCTAGCGGTTCATCCGTTAAGTTGTTTAATTCAATATAGAACATAGCTTGTGAGGTGATATTATATGATGCGGTGAAATCAACACTTGTATAATCTCCATAATAAGTATCAAGTGAACTGTTACTACCGTGATCTTCAATATATTTTCCTTTGTGATTTACCGCTAGTCGAGCAGCCAAATCACTGTTGTCATAGTACATACTGACATTGTATAACTCATCTGCCTGTCTTGAAATTTTAGCGCTATCAACACGTTCAGGTATATCCATATCAGAGTCCATTAAGGTAAAGTTGAAAGCGAAACCAAAATTATTAAGCTGTTTATTGATAAATCCTAGGTCTGTATTGGTCGCAAACTCGATACCATGTAGCCACGCCTCATCTCCATTAAGTGGACTTTTTACGGTAACTGACTGATCTCGATATGTTCCTTGATAACTTTGTGAAAATACAGGGTCGATTATCTGCTTATAAAAATAACCTATTGAAATAATACCGGCATCATCGAAATAACGTTCATACATTAGATCAATGTTGTTTGAATAAGTTGGGTCTAGTTCAGGGTTCCCAGATTTTAGTTGGTTTTCCATTTCTGAATAAGTTGCCCCTGGTGATAACTGGCCAAAATCAGGTCGAGAAAAAGTTCTTGTTAACGCTAGTCGAACATTACTCATATCATCTAAGTGATAGGTAGCGTGAAGTGAAGGTAAAAGAGACCAATAATCCTTACTTCCATGTTCGGGTTCAACTGATTTACCCTGATCACTTTCAACAGCAACAAAACCATCTACATCCGTTTTTGTTTGGGTAGCTCTGATACCACCAAGTATTGTCCATTTATTAGATGGTTTATAGGTTGCCATGCCGTATAAGGAAAAGTGTGTTTCTTCCAGATCAAAATTTCGGCTTAACCCACCACCATTTTTAACAACTTCAGAGTCACCTTCAAGAAAAGTGAGCTTATGTTGATTATCATCCCACCAGCGTTTTAAGTCATTCACAGGAATAACTTTAGAAAAAATAGCTTGATAATCTATCGCGAAATTATCTAAGTAGTCTTCACGTCCTGGCTGGTTCACTAAATCAACATTTAAATCTGATGCTACTTGAGCAAGTGTCGGTGTTGCGCCGTATTCAGCTTCGTTCCAACCATAAAATTTATCGTAAAAACTCGCGTTTCTTTCTTTACTACGATATTTAAAACCAGTTTTTAGCTCTAGTTGCTCATTGTAAACATGAGTCAAATCAACTTGAGCAACTATCTTGTCACGCTCTTTGATATCGATACCATAAAGTTCAACATCGGCGAGCACGGCTTTCGTTGGATCCATAGACCAGTTGCTTGGTAGATGTGTTCCTATTGCTAATGCCGGATCTGTACCACCGTCAATAGTATTATAAATTAGTCCACTGCCGGTATCTTCACCGTTACGTGTGCCAACCTCATCATCAAAATCAACACTTTGCTTAAACTTCACAACATAGTAGGCATTATCTTCACTATTAGGGATATCGCCATATTCAAATTGATTTTGATAGGTACTTAATTTCCAGTCAATACGGGTATTAAAATCAAAGTCATATTCGCCACCCATTTCAAAACCATACATTTTAGTATTCAATTCATTATAAATATGCTGTAATTCAACGCGATTTTTATTAAACCTAACGCGACTTTTATAATGCGTTTCTTCGTCTGACAATGTACCGTACATTGCTTTTGCATAAACTAAACCACTATCGAGTAAATATTCTCCGGACATATTTAGCCCATAAGTACTGCGCGTTCCGGTATAATCTCTAAGCTCTAAACGGTGTACACCTGCAATTCCATCATCATCAATTGCACGGCGAGGTTCGTAGTTATCAGTAGCCCAATCTCTAACCCACCCAGTACCATTAATTAAGAAACCGAATTTTCCATCATCAGAACGATCGCCGTATAATACGTTTAAAGACTGGCTGCCTCCTTCTGCTTTTTCTGAAGTTCCAGCTCCCAAGTTCACTGATAAAGTTCTTTCATTTGGCGCGCGACGCGTAATAAAATTAACGTTACCGCCAATTGCGTCACCTTCCATATCAGGCGTAATTGCTTTTGAAACTTCAACCAGTTCAATCATATCTGTTGGAAAAAAATCTAAAGCTACTGCTCTGCTCGTTGTTTCTTCTTCTGCTGTAGGCAAACGGTCACCATTGATCGAAGTAGAATTCCATTGTGCAGGCAAACCTCGAATAGCAACAAAACGGCCTTCTCCTTGGTCTCTTTCTATAGAGACGCCAGGCATCCTTTGTAAAGCTTCGGCGGCATTACGATCCGGCAGTTTACCTATGCCATCTGCCGACATTACGTTTTTGATATTGTTCGACTCTTTTTGCATATTCATTGACATCATCGCGCCTCGGCGCATATAACCGACAGCGATAATTTC
Organism: Oleiphilaceae bacterium; assembly: GCA_047628385.1. Classification (GTDB taxonomy): domain Bacteria; phylum Pseudomonadota; class Gammaproteobacteria; order Pseudomonadales; family Oleiphilaceae; genus PZPK01. The sequence goes on along the minus strand of JBLHVH010000185.1, from coordinate 650 downwards.
TTCCATTGTATTATCGTTTACATTGAGTTGTAGGCTTCCTACATCTATCGATTCATTGTCAATAACGCTAACTTCGTAGTCTGAAGTCGGGTAACCTAAATATTCGATACGAATAGTTTGTTTGCCTGATGGTAAGTAACTTAATGAAAATTGCCCTTTACTGTTTGTAGCTGTTTGATATTTACTGCCAACAATTGTCACTTTAGCCCCAGATAAAATCCCTGAGGGATCACTGACCAGACCAGAAATAGCGCCGTCTGCGAATGAATTAAAACTACTAAGCGCTAATAAACTTGCAGCAATAGGTGTTAACTTTCTCATTATATCTCCAAAATATTTATTATTAATAACTTCTGGTCTAGACCAGTAGTTAAGTACTATAAATACACTTTATGACAAGAATATTTCAGAATATTGAAAATTTTAATATGAAATTTCTTAGCTAACGATTTAGGGCTATTGTTTTAGCTCAGTTAGGGTAGCTATAGATTTAAAGGAAAATGGAGGACGTTAGGATAATTAAAAAGTTAACAATTAGAAGAAGAAGCTTTGATATAGTCATTCATAGAAATAGATCAAATAGATCAGGACATCCAATAATTTTAATAATAGACAATACCGTACATAAATAGCTTTACCAAAAACAACGA
>JBLHVH010000184.1:0-7259 GCA_047628385.1 Oleiphilaceae bacterium | reverse complement strand
ATAACTCCAATTATGACTATAACAAGAATAAATACTGCATATAAAATAAATTTAAGCACTATAAATACACCCTACTGTCACCATTTTTAATGTATAAATTAAATTATAGAGTCATCTTAACATGTCAGTGTTAAAGGGAGGAGGAAATAAACTCTAGAGAATTAATATCCCTGTTTTAAGCTTTCATTCACGCAATCTCTTAGCTCTTTGCCTGGCTTAAAGTGTGGTACATGCTTCGCTTCTAAAGTAACAGAATCCCCTGTCTTTGGATTCCGACCGACTCTTGGTGCCCGATAATGCAAAGAAAAACTACCAAAGCCTCTAATCTCAATCCTTTGTCCAGAAGACAAAGTGTCCGACATAAGGTCAATTATTGTTTTTACGGCAAGCTCTACATCTTTCACTGAAAGCTGCGTTTGCTTCGCAGCAATAATCTCAACGAGTTCTGATTTTGTCATTGATTCTTCCTACAAATCTTAATGTTTTTTCTAGTATAGCCAAAGAAAAAAAAAAGACAAAAAAAACGGGCATAAAGCCCGTTTTTTTTATTATTTTACAAATAGTTAGAGTATTTTGACTCTAATATTCAAATTGATTTTATTTAAAATCAATTAAGAAAGACTATTTGTTTTCCATTTGCGCCTTAATCAGGTCACCAATAGTTGTTGGGCCTGCTGACTCAACTTGCTTCTCGCGCACTTCTTTCATTGCTTCTTTAGTATCGTCGATATCTTTTGACTTAACAGACAAATTGATTACACGATTCTTACGATCAACATTAATAATCTTAGCTTCAACAGCGTCTCCAACCTTCAACTGAGTTGTTAGGTCTTCTACACGGTCTTGACTCATTTCTGAAGCCTTCAACGTTGCTTCTACATCATCATTGATCGCGATGATAGCTGCTTTAGCATCTACTTCTTTAACTGTGCCAGTAATGATAGTACCTTTATCATTTACTTGTACGTATTCAGCAAATGGATCACTTTCCAACTGCTTAATACCTAAAGAAATACGCTCACGTTCTGGGTCAACAGAAAGGATAGTTGTATCGATTTCATCACCTTTCTTGTACTTGCGTACTGCTTCTTCGCCCGTATCGTGCCAAGAAATATCAGATAAGTGAACTAAACCGTCAATACCACCATCTAGACCGATGAAGATACCGAAGTCAGTAATTGACTTGATCTTACCGCTAACTTTATCTTCTTTGTTGAACTTGCTTGAGAACTCTTCCCACGGATTAGCATGACACTGCTTAATACCCAATGAGATACGACGACGATCTTCGTCAATATCAAGAACCATTACTTCAACTTCGTCACCTAAACCAACAACTTTAGAAGGGTGAATGTTTTTGTTTGTCCAATCCATTTCTGAAACGTGAACAAGACCTTCAACACCTTCTTCGATTTCAGCAAAACAGCCGTAATCAGTCAAGTTTGTTACACGTGCGGTAACACGTGTATTTTCAGGATAACGCTCTTTGATCTGAACCCATGGATCTTCACCCAATTGCTTAAGACCAAGTGATACACGATTGCGCTCGCGATCAAACTTTAATACTTTAACATTGATTTCATCACCAACATTAACGATTTCACTTGGGTGCTTAATACGCTTCCAAGCCATATCTGTAATGTGTAGTAGACCATCAACACCACCAAGATCAACGAAAGCACCGTAATCGGTAAGGTTCTTAACGATACCTTTCGCTTCCATTCCTTCAGCCATGTTTTCTAACAATGCATCACGTTCGGCACTGTTTTCTGCTTCAAGAACAGCACGACGAGAAACAACAACGTTGTTACGCTTTTGGTCTAACTTGATTACTTTAAATTCAAGTTCTTTGCCTTCAAGGTGTAAAGTATCACGTACTGGACGCACATCTACCAATGAACCAGGAAGGAAGGCACGGATCGTTTTCAGTTCAACTGTAAAACCACCTTTAACCTTACCATTAATCACACCTTTAACAATTTCTTCGGCTTCAAACGCTTTCTCTAGCTCAGTCCATGCTTCTGCACGCTTCGCTTTCTCACGAGAAAGTTTAGTTTCACCAAATCCATCTTCAACAGCTTCTAACGCCACATCAACGATATCGCCAATGCTTAGCTCTAATTCGCCGTTATCAGATAAAAATTGCTCTAAAGGAATAACACCTTCAGATTTTAGCCCAGCGTTAACAGTAACCCAGTCACTGTCAATATCCACAACGGTACCTGATATAATTGACCCAGGGGTCATATCTATCTGTTGTAGGCTTTCTTCAAATAAGTCTGCAAAGCTCTCGCTCATTACATTTCCTGTGTGATTAATAGTCTCCGTATCACCAGCGAATACGGTTTATTTACATTCGTCATATTCTGCGTTGCTGGCCAACGTTTAATCAGAATCTGACATAAAATTAGTTACCTTTTTGCACTAGTTATAAGATTTTAAGCACCGATTAACGAATTAAACCCATAACTTGTTCAAGGACTTCTTCAATAGAAAAACGAGTAGTATCAATGACTTTCGCATCATCGGCCGCCTTAAGCGGTGAATTTTTACGCCCCATGTCTCGGGCATCTCGTTCTTCTATCTCCTTTTTAAGGGTCGCGATACTAACATCTTCACCCTCACTTTTCAACTTTCCACTCTTATTTCTCAGTTGATTGTATCGACGCTCAGCTCGCTCTTCTGCACTGGCGGTCATAAATACCTTATAGCCAGCCGACGGGAATACCACAGTCCCCATGTCTCGCCCATCTGCCACCAAACCTTTTGATGTTGAAAAATCTCGTTGCCGCTGGAGCAATGCATGCCTTACTGCTGCCAAAGGCGCAATCTTTGATGCATTATTTCCCGCTGTCTCAGTGCGAATTTCACTCGTCACATCAACACCATCAAGCAATACTTTTACAGGCTGCCCAAACTCAGAAGGCAAAAACTCTACGTTCAAACCCTGCGCCACTAGAGCAAGCGCCTCCTCATTTTCAAAAGAGACACCTTGATTTACTGCCGACAACGCCGTTAGTCGATACAACGCACCACTATCAAGCAAACTCCAACCCAGTTTTTTAGCCACTAACTGGGCAATACTTCCTTTACCTGCACCACTAGGACCATCAATAGTAAGCACTTGAAACATCTGAGATTTAGCATCCGACATAAATTAAGCATCCACTTCGATATTCATACCTACTTGTTTGGCAAGCGTGACAAAATTGGGGAACGATGTTGAAACGTTTGCACAATCTTGAATCGTAATATCACCTTCCGAAATTAACGATGCAACAGCAAAAGACATCGCGATACGATGATCCCCATGACTATGCACCACACCACCCTTAATTTTACTTTGCTTAATCGCAATACCATCCGAGCGAACTTCCGTACGCACACCAAGCTGCGCAAGACCATCAGCCATTACCTGTATCCGGTCACTCTCTTTAACGCGCAATTCTTCGGCGCCCGTTAAAATTGTTTCGCCCTCAGCACACACCGCCGCGATAAATAGAACTGGAAACTCATCAATGGCTAACGGCACTTGATCCTCAGGAATATGAATACCTTTCAACGGCGCATGTTTAACACGAATATCGCCAACAGGCTCTCCACCCACTTCATTTTCCGCCTCAATTACAATATCAGCCCCCATTTGACGCAAAATATTGATAATACCTACACGCGTTGGATTTAAACCCACATGTTTTAGCAATAAATTCGCACCCGGTGTAATGGATGCCGCCACCATAAAGAACGCCGCTGATGAAATATCTGCAGGTACATCGATTTTACAGGCCGTTAACGACCCGCCACCTTGAAGCTTGGCAACCGCACCGTCTCTTACCACATCATAACCAAAACCATTTAGCATCCGTTCAGTATGATCTCTAGTGGGTGCAGGCTCGGTTACCCGTGTTTCTCCTTGCGCATACATCCCTGCTAACAACAAACAAGACTTAACTTGCGCGCTTGCCATAGGCATATCGTAATCAATACCTTTAAGTGACTGACCACCTTTAATTTTTAACGGAGGACGACCCCCCTCTTTAGATTCAATACTTGCCCCCATCAATCTTAATGGGGCAGCAACACGCTCCATCGGACGCTTAGATAATGACTCATCACCCGTCAGTTCGGTATCAAATACCTGACCCGCCAATAAGCCAGAAAAAAGCCTCATACCAGTACCTGAGTTACCTAAATAGATAGGCCCAGGTGGCGCCTTTAAACCATGCACGCCGACACCATGAATTTTCACTTTCCCCGCATCAGGCCCTTCAATTACAACGCCCATATCACGAAAAGCCTGGAGTGTAGCAAGGCTATCCTCACCCTCAAGAAACCCTTCAACTTCGGTCAAACCTTCGGCTAAAGCACCCAGCATAATTGAACGATGAGAGATAGATTTATCACCCGCTACGCGAATAGTACCGTTTACAGTACCGCCCGCTTTCATTTTAAATATCACATTTTTTGTATTCATGGTATTAGTATACGACTGCCCAGATAAAATTTTTGTAAAATGTTCGCGCGCTGATTTTGCTCGCGTAAAAACACCTAGTAAAGTTTGACTATCTCTTGACTCAACCGCTTTTCGAAGCATGTCTAAGTCTTGAGTAAAATGATCTAACACGTTTAAAAGCGCATCATGATTGGCTAAAAAGATGTCATGCCACATCACCGGATCACTTGCCGCTATGCGCGTGAAGTCTCTAAAACCTCCCGCAGCATAACGAAATATTTCTTGATTCTCTTCCTCTCCTGCCAACGTATCGACTAATGAGAAAGCAAGTAAATGAGGCAAATGACTCGTTGCAGCCAGAACCTCATCATGGTGAGCGACTGACATTTCAAGCACCGATGCGCCACATGACTCCCACATTGCACGCACTAACATAAGCGCGTCATTCGACGTTGCTTCAGTCGGCGTAAGAATTACTTTATGATGTCGGTAAAGATTCGCATCAGCAGCTAACACACCACTTCTTTCAGACCCTGCAATCGGGTGCCCCGGCACAACAAAATCTGGCACGATACCAAATATTTTTTCTACCGCAACCAGAAAACAACCCTTAACACTTCCCACATCCGTTAAAACAGCGCCAGGCTTTAAATGAGGTTTTATTTCAGCAAGCGATGATTCGAACGCTTTAACGGGTACTGCAACAACAACGATATCGGCATTTTTCACCGCTTCTTCAACCGACGAAGCAGCAGCATCTACCACACCAAGCTCAACACCCAACTTCACTTCTGAAAAGTTAAGCGAATAACCTATAGTATGGGCTGCAAAACCTGTTTGCTTTGCTGCTTTTGCTAAAGAACCGCCAATTAACCCCAAACCAATCACAGCAATAGAATGAACCTTGGGGTTCATCTGACTCATAGCACACTCGCTAACGCATCTAAAAACCGCTGATTTTCACTTTTCAAGCCAATAGAAACCCGTAGATGGTAAGGCATACCGTAGTTCGCTAAAGGGCGAACAATGACACCTTTTGTTAATAAGGCCTGATAAACCTTCTCACCCTCTTCTACCACTTTAAAACAAATAAAATTACCTACTGATGGAATGTACGAAAGCCCTAACGAGGCTAAGCCTTCACCAATCTGCGTAAGCCCTTCTTTATTTATACGCTTACCTTTTTCAAGATATGCTTCATCTGACAATACAGCCGCTGCCGCAGCAAGCGCAAAAGAATTCACATTAAAAGGCTGCCTAACACGATTAAGAATATTCGCCACATCAGGATTTGATATCGCATAACCAACTCGCAAAGAGGCCAAGCCCCAAGCCTTAGAAAAAGTTCGGGTAACCACTAAATTTGGATAGTCTTTCAGAAGCGATATACCATTTGGGTAATCAGAATTATCAATATATTCACAATACGCTTCATCTAATACCACAATAATATTTTCAGGTACGCGTGATAGAAAATGATTAATTTTAGAAGATGATAAATAAGTACCTGTGGGGTTATTTGGATTAGCAATAAAAATCAAACTTGTTTGCTCAGTAATCGCTGCAAACATTGCATCCAAGTCATGCCCCCAATCATTCGCAGGTACAACAACCGCCTTAGCATTAACAGACTGTGTAGACAGCGCATAGACAGCAAAGGCAAATTGAGAATAAATAACTTGAGACTCAGCACTGGCATAAGCACGGGTTATCAGTTCTAGCACGTCATTTGAGCCATTTCCCAAAGTAATTGTACTCGTCGCCACATTAAGGTAATCGGCCAAAGCCTGCTTTAAAACAAAGCCGGTTCCGTCTGGATACAGCGCTGCTGATTTAAGCGCTTGCTGAATCGCTGCCGATGCTAGCGGACTTATACCTAAAGGGTTTTCATTACTGGCTAACTTTACAATTTCAGTTAACCCTAACTCTCGCTCCAGTTCTTCTATTGGCTTACCTGGCTGATAAGGATGCAAACCCTTAATGCCTTCGGTTGCTAGTTCAATGTAATCACAAGTCGAACGCTTTAAATCACCCATTAAAGCACACCTACCGAATAAGAACCCAAGTGCTTTATTTCGACAGCTTCAGGCGAAATCTCACCAATAACGTCTTTAATGTTATCGTCATCAACATGACCTTCAAAATCAATAAAGAACACATAAGCCCAAGTGCCCGATATTGAGGGGCGAGTTTCTAAACGCGTCAAGCTTACACCGTGCCGATGAAAAGGCTCTAACACATGATACAACGCGCCTGGTTTATTTTTAGCCGATACTAACAGGGACGTTTTATCCTTCCCGCTCGGCGGCACATCTTTGGTACCAATAATCAAAAACCGTGTTGTGTTGTCTGGCTGGTCTTCAATGTTTTCAGCTAATTTATGCATACCATAAAATTCAGCAGCCATTTCACCTGCAATAGCCACCGCACCTTCATCATCTTTAGCAAGGCGAGCAGCTTCTGAGTTGCTACTGACTGCAACCCGCTCGATTTGAGGACAATAGGCATCTAACCATTTACGACACTGCGCTAAAGATTGTTGATGAGAATAAACACGCTTTACATCCGACAACGCAATCTGCTCATTAGAAAGTAAATGATGATGAATTCGGAGCTTTACTTCGCCAGAAATATTAAGCGGTGAATGAATAAAACTATCTAAGGTATGATTAACCATCCCTTCGGTAGAATTTTCAACGGGCACGACACCGTAATTAGCTTGCCCTGATTCAACTTCACGAAACACTTCATCAATTGCAGCCATAGGCTTAACAGATACAAAGTGGCCGAAATGTTTTAGCGCGGC
>JBLHVH010000183.1:0-7300 GCA_047628385.1 Oleiphilaceae bacterium | reverse complement strand
GATCATAATGGTCATGGGAGATAATAATACCGCTAATGTGTGGCAGGGCATCTATATCAATGGGGGTAGGATGGAAGCGTTTTGGGCCCGCCCATTGTACTGGTGAAGTTCGCTCAGAAAAGACGGGGTCTGTCATTCAAATTTGGCCATTTAATTCGATTAAAATGGTCGAGTGACCCAAACGATAAACTGCTGTTTGGTGAGATAAAGGTTTAGTTAAATCACTTGCTTCAATGTTCAATACTGGAATGGGTGATTTAGGCTCTGTATTGATTTTATCTTCAAATATAAAGCGTTTAACGATGGCTAAAGTTTCACTCAAGGTTGGTTTATCAAAGAGCTCACTATTAATGAACTCCCCATTTTTATAGTGGGGTGATGCCTTAAGTTTATTATTAATGTTATTACTGACACATGCGCTTAGCGAAATAGTTATAATCAAGACTCCTATCAGGAAAGTCATTGGATAAATTTTTTCATTTATAACTACCCTGTAAAAAAGGAAGGTGTTTAAGACACTATTACTTTCTGGCGTATTACCCTAGCGTAGTGTCTTTGCAAAGACATGTTTCATTAGCTTATTGAAGAACAGAACTAATCGGTGACTAACTGCCCAATTATTGCCTGTAGTCTGCGTGGGAACAAACGTAAACTTGAAATACCTAATTTATATAACCAGCCTGGAACGATAACGCGCTTTTTGCGCTTTAGCGCTTTTAGGCCAGTTTTAGCTACTTTATCACTGCTCATCATGGTCAGCGAACGTATACTATCCATTTCTTGGCCTGCAATATCCATGAATTCAGTAAGAGTGCCTCCTGGGCAGAGCGTTGTAACGGTCACCCCTTTGCTTTTGAACTCGTTACCCAACGCTTCTCCTAGTGCCAATACATAGTTTTTTGTCGCGGCATAAGTAGAAAATTTGGGTATCGGAAGAAACCCAGCGATTGACGCGACCAAAAGAATTGATCCCTCGCCACGCTTAGCCATATCTTGTCCGTAGAAGTAGGTGAGATCATTCAGTGCAATAATATTTAGGTTTATCATTTGGTGGTGTTTAGCCAGTGGCATATCAAGGAAACCCCCATGAGTGCCTAAGCCTGCATTATTAACGAGAATATCTACCTGAATGCCCATGGCATTGGTTTGCTGATACAGCGCTTCACTTGCTTGGGGCAAGGTTAGGTCTTTTGCGATAACGTCAACCTTGACATTGAAATCAGCTTTTAGCGTATCAGACAGCGTATTTAAACGATCTTCTCGGCGTGCAACCAGTATTAAGTTGGCACCGGATTTTGCCAGTAGGCGAGCAAAGGACTCTCCAATACCGCTTGATGCACCAGTCACCAATGCTGTTTTTCCCGAAAATTTATTCATAACTTACTCCTGCTGAAACATATTTTTAAGTACATAATAAAGCGCTCGATAAACGATCACTTCGATGGATGTGAAAGTATAGTGTGGTTCGATAGATGTCAAACTATCAAAGTATTTAGTTAGCATTTTTTGTAAGAATAAAATATAAGCCACATTAATAATGTCTATGGTGAAACTCACTTTGTTTCATTAGATTCATTTGCTATGATGATGTGATACTTTCATAACCATCAAAGTGAACGGGTAGTATTTGAGCACTAAATATTAGGAGTTGCGATGATTGATCAAAAAAAAATAGCGGATGCTTTTAAAGCATTGTCGAACCCAAATCGATTGAAAATTTATCTGGAAATACTTGATGCTCGCTCCAAACAAGTTGAATCGTCTGGTTCGGGTTGCGTATTAACGGATTTTATTAAAAAGTTAAACTGCGGAGCACCCACAGTTTCTCATCATATTAAGGCGTTGGTGAATGCCGACTTAATCACTGTTGAGCGTAATGGCAAGTTTATGACTTGCCACCTTAACGATAAAATGCGTGAAAAGTTGAAGATTTTTTTTGAAATTTAGGTTTAAAACTCACTGCGAAGCATTATAAAAAGGTACTTATGAACGAAAAAGAGGCGTATTTCCTTATTCAGAATAAAAATCTTGCGTCGACCAGTTGAACCTACCACTCAAAGCTAGTGGTCTTTCGGCAGTCAAAAAGGAGAGACTTTAATTCCTCGAAACTAATTTTTTAATTTTTGAATTTTAAATGCTTAGTCGAACCTCATGGTTTCAATGTCGGGATCATATTTATACTTTTCACATAGTTAGTGCATGTACCTGTTAGAATCCAAACCATCCTGGCTTTACCAGTAGTAAAGTAAGCACACTGATTTGTATGCCGATAAAAGGTAAAACACCACGGTAAATATCTGTTGTACGAATCGAGGGCGGCGTAACCCCTTTAAGATAAAAGAGGCTAAAGCCAAAAGGCGGTGTTAGAAAACTAGTTTGTAGATTCATCGCGATTAGAATCGCAAACCATAACATGCTGATGCCTAGCGTTTCTGCAATAGGCGCTAGAACAGGAATAATAATAAAGGTGATTTCAACAAAGTCGAGGAAGAAGCCCAGTATCAATATAATTAACATTGTTAAGATCAGAAAGCCCCATTTTTCACCAGGTAGCTGTAATAGCCACTCTTCAAGAAGTATGTCTCCACCTGAGTAACTAAAGGTCATTGAAAATGCGGTGGCACCGAGCAAAATAGCAAATACCATCGCGGTCACCATCACTGTTTCTTTTGCGCTATCCCAAACCATTTTAAATTGAAATTGCCCGTAAGCAATGGCAAGCAAGATGGCACCAATGCCTCCAAGGGCAGAACTTTCTGTTGGGGTGGCAATACCAGCAAAAATAGAACCCAAGACGACAAAAATAAGCGTCAGAGGTGGAATGATAGCAAGTAGTGCATTTTTGATTTGTGTCAGCTTTGGCGCCTCTGAGGGTGGCATTGCTGGGGCGATGGCGGGATTACGTGCTGAGATAAATAGAATATAACCAACATATAAACCAATGAGAAGAACGCCGGGTGCGAGTGCCGCTTTAAATAAATCGCCAACAGGCAGGCCTAATACATCGCCTAGAATAATAAGAATAATGCTGGGAGGAATGATTTGGCCTAAGGTGCCTGAAGCGCAAATTACGCCACAACTAAGCTGCTTGTCGTAGTTATGTTTCAACATTGAGGGGAGAGAAATTAAGCCCATCGCGACGACACTTGCGCCCACGACTCCCGTAGATGCAGCCAGCAAAGACCCGACTAAAATGGTACTGATCGCAATACCGCCGTTTACGCGACCAAATAATAAGGCCATCGCCTCAAGCAGTCTTTCGGCCAGTTTTGTTTTTTGGAGTACAGCGCCCATAAAAATAAACAAAGGAATCGCCATTAAAATGGTGTTTTCCATAATACTTTGAATGCGGTAAGGCATGAACGCAAACAGCTCGACACCTTCGGCCCAAATCCCGAAGAATAGCGCCGTGCCCGCAAAAGTGAATGCCACAGGAAAGCCAAGCATCAGCATGAGTAGGGCCACGACAAACATAATAATACCAATCATGAAATCGCTCCGCTTGGTTTGACTGGGTAGCTTTCATCGCCGACCAATACCCGCAGTGCTTGAGTGATCATGCCTAAACTGGCGAGCCCCATTAAAAGAAAAGATAGGGGGATCATACTTTTTATAATCCACCGGTAGGGTAAGCCACCCGGGTCGCCGCTACCTTCGCCCATATCGTAAGCCTCATAGGCAAAATCAATGCTGTAGTAAGCGACGATGCTAATGAAAGGGAGTACAAATAAAAGTGAGCCTACTAGGTTGATCCAGGCTTTGTGTGTATCACTCCAACGGTCGTAAAAAATATCGACGCGAACGTGGGCATTACCTTGCATCGCATAAGGTATACCCAATAGGAACATGGAAGAAAAAAGATGCCACTCTAGCTCTTGCATACCAATCGAGACATCATTAAAGGCATAACGCATGATCACATCAAAAAAAACGTTCAGAAGTAGCAATATCATCGCGGAGCAGGCTAATATGCCACAAAAATTTGTGATGTGTTTAAAGAATTGGTCGAATTTAAGTATCAAATACATAGTATATAAAAATATAGTTCGGCGGCTCAGGTTGATGAAACACATCGCGCCTCATCGACGTAAAGAGGATGAGCGCGAAACCAATTATCGGAAAAGAACGATCTAGCGTTTTGTACTATCTAAGTAGGCTTTATCAGACATATTCGTCCATTGACGCGCTTGTTTGAGATAATCGTGTTGAGATTTAAGCACTCTGGCGGCAAAAGGGTCGGCGGCAGCGTGTTCTGCTAGCAGTTTATCGTTAGCATTTTGAAGCGCTGTCATGACTTCTGCAGGAAACGTTTTAACTTTAATATTGGGATATTCTGCCATCATGGTTGACCAATTTTTACCGCTTTCATGTGTTGATTGAATATACATATCAAAGGCTGAGGCTTTCATTGCGACACGTAAAATTTCTTGAAGGTCGGCGGGTAGCTTTTCAAATTTCTTTTTATTAACTAAAAATTGAAGCTCGGCAGCCGGTTCATGCCAGCCAGTGTAGTAAAAAGGGGCGATTTTGTGGAAACCCATACGCAAGTCAAGTGATGGTCCTACCCATTCAAGCGCATCAATTGTGCCACGGTCTAGTGAGGTGTATAGCTCACCAGGGGGAATATTCGTGGGTTTTGCGCCGAGTTCTGCAAGTACTTCGCCTGCAAAACCAGGAATACGCATTTTGAGGCCTTTTAAGTCAGCGACACTGTTGATTTCTTTTTGGAACCAACCACCCATTTGGTTAGAGGTGTTACCGCCAGGGAAAGACATTAGATTATACTTTCCGTACAACTCATTCATTAATTCCATGCCCCCACCATGATAGAACCAGGCATATTGCTCCGATGCAATCATGCCAAATGGCATGGTGGTGAAATACATCGTGGCGGGTACTTTTCCTTTCCAATAGTAGGATGCAGAATGACCTAAGTCATATTGACCAGACTTTACCATATCAAATATACCAAAGGGCGCTTTATGCTTATTAGAGGAATGAATGACAATTTTTAGACGGCCATTCGACATTTTTTCTGCCATGGCGGCCATGTTTTTAGATGCGTCGCCAAAAATTGGAAAATTAGGCCCCCATGTTTCAGCTAATTTTAGTTTATAGACTTTCTCTGCATGTACGTGTGTTGTAGAAAATATCGAAAGAAAAATGAAAACTAACAGCATAAACTGCGAGAGTTTCTTAGGTAAGGTGATTGCGGGAAATAGCATTAGGGCGGAATCCTTGTTTTTATTAGTCGTTAGAAATTCATTAGGGCGTAAATTATCAAATTTCACCCGTTCGTGCAAAAAGCTGTCGTAGTTAAACTAATAGACTTAATAAGATTTGTTGATAAGTTTCTGTAAAATTTTAGCCGATTCCGCAGCGGGCTGATCGGGGAAATGGGCGACGATGTAATTTAAATACTCAAGTGCTTCGTTTTTTTTAAGTAGCTTGGTCAATAGTGTTTTAGCGGCTCTTAAATATAGTTCGGCTAGTTCGGGGGTAGCATCAAAGCGGATATGCGCTTTATTTGCTAGCCAAATAACGAGTTGATACATTTGGTGTTCATGAAATGCGTCTGCGAGCCGTTTACTCAGCGATAAGTCATATAAAACAAAATTAGCATTGTGTGCCAGCCGACTTTGAATAAATTGGGCGGCGTTGTCTATTTTTCCACGACCTAGCAATAAAGTGAGAAAAGAATGTGCATATTTTTCTAAGCGATGATGATCGTTTAATGCGCATAATAATTTATATAATTGATCGGACCTTAAGTCAGAAAAGCTCCGGCGTTTGAGCTCGTTTTCTAGCTGAGTAACGAGTTTAGTATAGTTTCCTTGTTTAAGTGCAATATCGATATCTGCATCTCTTCGTTTTATCTGATCACTTTCAAGTGGTGTTTTTATTTTGTTAGCATTTGAATTTTTTAGAGGGGATAAGGGCATAATGTTTGAAAACGATTTATATTCAACCAAAACATACGCCAATATACTAAACATTACGAGACTGAAGTAGCTGAAAGTGACTGCACTGATAAGTGGTGTCATAATTTTTGGTAAATGTTGGTGGGAAAAATCGATAATGACCAAACTAGTAATAAAAGCGATAATCATGCCGCAAACAAGGCCAAAATAGGTCCATTTCATTCGAATCATGGGTTCTAGTAAGTTGTCAATTCTCAAGGTGTTATCAAATTTTTCTGCGCGTAATTTTACCATGGTGGCCGCAGGTAAAAACCAAAAAATCACCGTGCCTAAAACAATAGAAAATAAGAAGTTCGTATAGTGTGCCGCCAATATAGGTATCAGTATTGTCAGCCCTAGGAATAGGCTCACTAGCAAACTATTTTTGAAATTTTGAAACGATAAAATCAACGATAAACCAGGTGGAGACTTCAGTGTGAATTTTTCTTTGTTGATAATTTGATAACCATAGTGCGTGACCAATTGAGCAATGAGTATGGCTGCAACTATTGCGATGGCAGGGTGACCTAAAAAAGAAAGAGCAAGCAGGGCGCTTACTATCAGAATGAGTAAAGGCTCTTTTGCACATGGTAAAAGGAAAAATTTGGGAAGTGTATGCCAAAATGGCAGAGAGGCTTGTCGTTGATCTAAATAGTGAAGTTCATGATGGCAGTTAGGGCAGATGCCATGTTTCTTTTTCTCGTTTGCGTCAGGCATACAGGCCTTGTCATAGCTTATTTGACAAACCTTGCATAGCCAAATGGCAGGAGAAATAGGATGATATTTGCAAAAGTGCTTCACGTAGCCCCGTTATATTTTTTATTAACGTCTTCAACAGGTCACGCATCTGTAAACAAACGTAAAACCAGTCGTCGGATACTAATATTTTATGAGGATATTCGCTAGACTTGTTTTTAAATCAAATCGTAGTTTTTAAATCGCGGGTTATTTAATGAGGTTTTGCAGTATGACGAAGCTAAATAAAGCAATTCAAGCATTTGTATTGTTTATGACGATGTTTTTTTTAGCAGTGGTGTCTGAGGCTGATGAGTTGTCGACAGAGCTTCAATCACATTTTGAGAGCGAGCGACCTCTAAAGTATGTGACTTACGAAAGTATTGATAAAGCGCATGCTGATGAATATGGGAGCATGCGTTACTTAGTTATGGACTTTGAATTGGCACTAGCAAATACTGACTTACAAGGTAGTATTCGCCATATTTGTTCAGTTGTATTGGAAAATGAAAATTTGGTGAGTCGTTTATCTGCTGAGGGTTATGACATGGTGTCTGTCTCATTTGATCGCCAGTCACAATATGATTGCTTGTAAATTGATACGT
>JBLHVH010000182.1:0-7351 GCA_047628385.1 Oleiphilaceae bacterium | reverse complement strand
GCGATATTTTGCGCGACAATACGCGAAGGGTCATTAGTTTTCCAAAAGCCTGAACTTTTCATGAGTGCAGCGCTTGCTGCCCCATACGGTGCGAGTTTTGGGTTGGCCAATACATATTTATTCGCGTGATTGTTAAAAATATTGATGTCGAAGGGGCGGGTGGATTTAGGTAGCCAAAGTGCTATTCGACCTTGTGCGTAAACAGTTCGGCTTGGTTTGAGTGCAAGACCCAAATCAATTAATGTGTCGGGGCGCATTTGATCAGCAGACAGAAATAAGTCATACGGAGCGCCATGCTTTATTTGGGCGAAAAGCGTACCTGAAGAGCCGGATGAACTGATGATTTTAGTGGGCGTGCCAGAGCGTGATGAATAGAGGGCTTTAAATTCAGAAACGAGGGCTTTATGCACGTGTTTAAAGTTTGAGGCCACAGCAATATGTAATTTTTTTGCAGGTTCATTGGCAAAACAATGCGCCCCTAACAATGCGCTTATGGTGATCACCAAAACAAAGCGCATGAGTGTTAGGTTTATTCGGCTTGCCATTTTTCTACTCTGTTTCGGCCATTTTCTTTCGCGCTATAGAGCGCTTTATCAGCACGTTCAAAGAGTGTATTCTGATCCAAACCGTCTTCAAAGGCGGCCATGCCAAATGATATCGTAATTTTGATATTTTCATCACGAAAATGAAAAGGCAGACGATGGATCATTTCACGCGTTTTTTCAATAACTTGAGTGGCCGTATCTAAATCTGTTTCAGGTAAAATAATTACAAATTCTTCACCACCATATCGCGCCACAAAGTCAGTTTTACGAATGCGGTTTTGTATTTCTTTGGCCATAATTTGTAATACTTTATCGCCAGAAAGGTGACCATAATTGTCATTGACACTTTTAAATAAATCGATATCTGCGACCACTAGCGTTGCTGGTTTTTTATAGCGTTTCCAGCGTTCTAACTCCAGTTCAAAGCGTTCATCGTAGGCTTCACGGTTTGGAAGTTTAGTAAGTGAGTCTCTCAGTGCTTTACTGCGCTCTTCTTTGAGCCGCTTTCGAATATAAACGGTTTCTTCTTCCATTGACTTAATGCGTTCTTGCAACGCTTTAACTTCGGCTTCTTTATAATGCTCGTGTCTTTCGCCTTCGTTAGAGTGAAGGTCAACGGAGGTAGAAATGTTATCCAAGTGTCCCGTAATTGATTTTTTTAGGTCTTCAATATCTTTTGCATCAGTTACCTCTTGTGACATCACCGCGACCCGCTTTCGCATGGTTTTGTCAAATTCGATATTTTGTCCATGCCATTGTTGGTCTGATTTTTGACTCTCATCAAGAAACTTCTGTACCTTGATTAGCCGTTCATCAAGTTGCATTAAAAATGCTTCGTAGTCGCGTTGTCCTTTACCAATGACTGATATAATTAAGCTAGCTAGGTCGTCTAACGTCGGCCCAAGTTCATACCAAGCAAGTTCATCTTTTATCTGATCACGTAATTTTGAAACTTCTCTGGTCGCACTTTCTGGAAATGATAGTTGGTCAAGTAAGTTATTTAAGGTGCCCTTTATATGACGCGCAATCGAGGTAAATCCCGGGGCGAGTTCGGTTGAGTCACTTTTTTCTTCTGCTGTTTCTAATTCGAGGTCTTCAGCCGTTTGCTCATCACTTGATGAAACGTGAATACTTTGATCTGATGCCGTATCACTACCCATTAAACGGCTAAAAAACCCAGCCTCTTTTTTAATAGGTGAAACGATAGTTTTGAGTGTTTCTGCTTGAAGTAAGGCATATTCCGATAAAATACCGGGATAGTCTTGAAAGCCTAAGATATCTTTTGTGATAGATTTTGATAATTTTCGCAAAGCGCTTTTTTGCTTTCGAGGAATGTCTAGCGACTGAAGTTGCTCGACTAATTGCGCCATGATAGAGACGACTTTATCTATATTCTGTTGCTTAGATTCGTCAGCCGTTAAAATAAGCTTATCAATACGTTTGAGTCGCTTTTCGAGGTCATTATTTTCAGGGTTTACATTACGAATAGCAGCGCGCAAGCTAGCGAGTTCTTGGTCTAATGCCTCGCTAACATTTTCTGCTGCAAGGCTGACCCGAATGAGGATTCTTTGTAATAACGCCGCGTAGTCGTTTGCGAACTTTTTTTGTTCATCAAATGACTCACCTTGTTCAAAATATTTATCTTTCCAGCGTTTTAGTTCTTCATTGTTACCAGAGCTTGAACTCATAAACTCTCCGACTTGTGGCATGATATTTCGTCACACCAGTAAGATAAATGTTAGTCAACCACCGCTTACTTTATTACTCTAGTAATGACGGCACTTCGTCTGTTATTTTTTGGCTTCGCGCATTTAATAATAAGTTAGGCAAAATTCGGCTCATAAAATCACTAATATAAGATAAGAATAACGAGCCCATGCTGTTGTTAAAATAAGCGGGATCTCGACTTCCTAAACAAAAAATACCTAAAAGTTCGCCATTTTTTATGGGAATAATAGCCGCAGAGCCGATACTCTCATTGTTTGAAGGAAACAAACATGTCATCTTCTCTGCCTCAAATGAACCACATACGGCTTGTGAACTATCTAACAAATTACCCAATTGCTCTTTAGCGCTTTCTAAGCTTAGTACATTTATTTCAGTAACGGGATAATCTGTTTGAGCACCAAAAACCAAAATACTACTAAAGTCGATATTAGGGTCATTTCTAAAGGCTTCGTTTACCACAATTCCGATTTCATCTAGACTTTTTATTTCGAGCAAATTTAGTAACAGCTGCTTACTTTTTTCGAAATGTGCATCGTTTTCATGAGCAACGCTGATGAGATCATTTAGCTTTTGTTTAAATTCATCTCGGTGTTCTCTAAAAACTTGTACTTGGCGTTCGCCCAGTGAAATCGCATTTCCGTTTTTATGAGATATTGTTAGTTCACGTAATAAATAATCGTTTGACGTAAAAAAGTCAGGATTTGCTCTTAAATAGCTAACGACTTGATCTTCAGTTATTGGGGCTTGCTCAGGAGCTACTTGTTCAGTCATTGTCTTACCGCTTAGCTTAATAGTTATTTGAGTATGTATGCGTATTTACTTTATTCGAGTTTTTTGAATAACGAGTGCGCTTTTTAGTTATTGCTTCTTACTTGGCTGTGAGCGAGTAAAATCGTTCAAAGCTTCCTATTGGAACATTAAATTCGAATCTTGCCTTCAAAAACACTCACCGCAGGGCCTTCCATAAAGAGCGGGGAATTAGCCCCCCGCCACTCGATTTTTAAATTTCCACCAGGTAGCTTTACTTCGACTGGACTCTCCAGTAAGTCGCGATTAATACCCGCCGCGACCGCCGCGCAGGCACCGGTTCCACAGGCCATTGTTTCACCAACACCACGTTCAAATACCCGAAGTTTAATAAAGCGCTTGTGCACAATTTCCATAAACCCGACATTTACTCTTTCAGGAAATTGCGGGTGCGCTTCAATTAAAGGCCCTATAACATTGACGGCAGCTTCTTTGACGTCGTCAACTTGAATGACTGCGTGAGGGTTTCCAATTGAAACGGCTGACAGTTGCACTTCTTCTTGATTGACCATAACAGAATAAACACTATTTGCCGCTTCAGCCAGAAAGGGGATCTCTTTCGGTTCGAATACTGGCTCACCCATATTGACTAAGACGCGGCCATCTTCCGTGAGGTTAAGCTCAATGTCACCTCCCATCGTTTCGACTTGAATACAGTCTTTATTGGTGAGTTTTTTCTCTTTTACAAACACGGCAAAACAACGTGCACCATTCCCACACTGCTCAACTTCAGAACCATCCGCATTAAAAATACGATAACGAAAATCCACACTGGGTTTACTGGGCGGCTCAACTAATAATAGTTGGTCAAATCCAATACCCAAATGACGGTCTGCCAAGCGACGAATTTGTTCAGGGCGTAAGTGAGCGTGGTGGCTGATCATATCAACCACCATAAAATCGTTCCCTAAGCCGTGCATTTTGGTAAAGTTCACAACCATGAGTTGTAAGCCTTGAGCATGTTATTCATTGTCATTTTTCCAAAGCGTTTAGCCGCACTTTACATAATTTAAATCGTGTGAGAACAAGTTTGTACCTTTGTTGTTAAGGTAATAATTGTTCAAGCGCGAATTGATCTTCGATGGTTTCTCTCCGACGAGCGAGAATAACCTGGTCACCATCGACGACTATCTCGGCAGGACGGTTGCGTGAATTATAGTTTGAACTCATTACGAAACCATAGGCCCCAGAAGAGCGAACAGCAAGTAAATCACCTGATGCTAGCACCATATTACGGTCTTTTCCAAGAAAGTCACCTGTTTCACAGACTGGCCCAACTAAGTCGTAACAACGCTCTTCGCCTTGCTTACCTAGCTCAACCGGTAAAATGTTTTGCCAAGCGTTATATAACGACGGTCGAATCAAATCATTCATCGCCGCATCAATAATGGCGAAGTTTTTATCTTCGGTACATTTTAAAAACTCGACACGTGTTAATAAAATACCGGCATTGGCAGCTATCGAGCGGCCGGGCTCTAAAATTATTTTTTGCTTACGCCCTGCTAGGCGTGTCATTAATGCTGCGACATACTCATTCGGCTCTGGGGGCGTTTCATCTTTATAGGTAACCCCTAAGCCACCACCTAGGTCTAGATGCTTGATCTCTATACCTTGCTCACTTAGTTTGTCGACTAGCAGTAGAACCCGATCTAAAGCGTCTAGAAATGGTGCGGTCTCAGTTAACTGAGAGCCAATATGGCAATCCACACCAATAATATTTAAGCCCGCTAATTCTTTTGCGATTAAATAGGTTCGCTCTGCTTGATCAATCGCGATGCCGAATTTATTGTCTTTTAAGCCCGTCGAGATATAAGGGTGTGTGCCTGCATCGACATCAGGGTTGACTCTTAAAGAAATATCAGCAATTTTACCTAAACTTGTCGCAACTTTATTGAGGCGGTAAATTTCAGCTTCGGATTCTATATTGAAGCAGTGGATACCAACTTCTAGTGCTCGTTTCATTTCATGCGCTTGTTTGCCAACGCCAGAGAATATGATTTTTTCAGGTTCGCCACCTGCTTTTAAGACGCGTTCTAATTCACCAACCGAAACAATGTCAAAACCAGAACCTAGCTTGGCTAAAATATTTAGTACCGCTAAATTTGAATTTGCTTTAACGGCATAACAAATTAAGTTTTCTTGCTCGCCAAAGGCAGTTTTATACGCATGGTAATGTCGTTCAAGCGTGGCACGTGAATAAACATAAGTTGGTGTTGAAAATTGCTCAGCGATTTTTGCTAAAGGTACGTCTTCAGCGCAGAGCTGATTATTTTGATACGAAAAGTAATCCATTTAAATACGACACATTTTGAGGTGAATGAAGACAAATATTTGTCATTCATTCAGCATTAATATTATTAACTTCTTCTGGCTGTTGAGTTAGTTCATCCACTCTTTCTTCATTTACTGTATTGGTTTTTGTCTCTATTTTTTCAGAGATCGTGGGCGCTGTTGGTTGTTCTTTTATTAAAAACAAAGGGCCTTTTTGTCCACAGCCAGTCATAAGTAATAATACGCCTACACATAAGAGTAAGTTTTTACATGGATGAAACATAGTTTGTACATGCCAGTCTTTAAAAGAAGAAATTATAACCAGATAATCAGATAAACACTATTCAAAGAAATCACTACGTCGATAAAATTATCAACAAAAGAGATATTTGCACATCAAACAGGAACAACTAAACTTTATTTGTAATCGAGCGTTGTGTTGTGGAGATGAATATACGGCGTCTTGAAAAGAATTGTTTTTGGAGGAATTATGGGAAAGCTTACTGAAAGTGAGCTTGTACAAGCCTTAAAAAAAGCGGCTGAGATGCGTGAGCATAGCCAAGATCCCGACTTTATTGCCAAGTCATTATTGAGTTTAAATTATCGGTTTGATGTATTGCAAAAAGTGGTCGCTGCAACTAAAATTTATCTACATTCTGGTCAGAATACGGCAGAGCATTCACGTTTAATAAAGACCTTGCGTGAGGCCGAGCGACTCGACGATAGTAACCATGATGATAGTCACTTGGGTTTGTGATGGTCATAATTAGCTAGGTAATAATTATCTGTTTTTAGATTGTTGTCAATATGCAAGGTCTGGAATTAAAGCGATACGTTTTGATTCATCTAGAAAGTGCCTACCAATATTACGAGCTCGCCATAGCTCTCTTAATGAATGTGATAGGCATACAATACTATTGTGTATTTCAATGATGATACTCATTGCACTTGCAGGTTCAACCTCCCTTGTTTTTCTTCTTTGAGTACATGTACAACGGTCGAATTAAATATAGTATTTAAACTGATTAAGCGCTAAAGACATGGTGGGCGGACAGTAGGGAATGTTTATACTGTTTTTTGATAAAAAAATAATTTAATGGATAATTTATGTCAATGAAAAAAGCCTCTAACCAGACTGCGATTGGTGGAAGTAGGTTGTATTATTTTGAAAGTCTAAATGGTGGTAAGGCTGAAAATTCGTGCATTATTTTAGCGCACGGTTCTGTTAGTAAATCTAAAAAGACATTTCCGGTACCCGCAGGTAAAACAATAAATTTCTATACTGAAGATGGAGAATCATATCGGCCAAATAAATTTGGTAATCGAGGTATAAAAGGCGCTATTCAACAACCTCATGACTCTGCAACTATCCATAGGAATGAAATAGATATCAAATATACAGAGGGCCAAGCTTGTAAAAATTATTCACTTTCAAAAATTTTAGGCCGACATGAATTCCACCATAAAAAGTTAACAAAGGACGCTGACACAACCTATGAAGAGGTAAATGATTTTATGAGGGTTGCAGCACATGTTATAAAAACTAATGGTGCAGTAAAGATGTGGTCACCACATGTTGTCACAGTCGCACATAAATTTTATTCTAAACAGGTTTCTCTAAAGTGGACGGTGGATACTGTGATTCGACATAACCCAAATATCAATACTATATATATTGCTGCATGTAGGGTAAATTTCATTGGCTCATCAAGAGTGCAGCATGATAGTGACATCTAATACTTAAACTCAGTATTTGTTTTTTAATATAGCTTTGTTCGATTGAAAAAAGCTATATTTACTGTATCTATATAGAAGGTTGCCCGTTAGAAAAACTCACTTCTTTGAATTATCCTAATGCACACAAGATTTTTGAGTGGCAACTTTGTAGGCTTTTTAGTTTAAACCGTTTTGTAAGATTAGGTATAAAGCTGAATTCAAAACTGAAAGTTCAGATTCGAGCCAGCCCAGGTTATGCCTTTTCTGAGCTAGATTGAGCTTAC
>JBLHVH010000181.1:0-7359 GCA_047628385.1 Oleiphilaceae bacterium | reverse complement strand
AATTTATACTTTTTAAGCGTTAAAATTGGTACTTTTTTCTCAAGCCTTGTACAATGTGCGGCATTATTTACACAGTTACGGAAGGTTTATGCTAACAGCAAACAACATCACTCAGCAATTTGGCGCTAAGCCTTTATTTGAAAATATCTCACAGAAATTTGGCGGCGGAAATCGTTACGGTTTAATCGGCGCTAATGGTTGTGGTAAATCTACCTTTATGAAAATTTTAGGTAATGATTTAGAACAAACCTCTGGCAATGTTAGCCTTGATACGGGTGAGCGTTTAGGTAAATTACGCCAAGATCAGTTTGCCTTTGAAGAGTTTAATGTCATTGATACCGTCATCATGGGACATACCGAATTATGGGCGGTAAAAGAAGAACGTGACCGTATTTATGCTTTACCTGAGATGAGTGAAGCTGATGGAATGAAAGTGGGCGATTTAGAGTCTGAATACGCTGAAATGGACGGTTATTCTGCAGAGAGTCGTGCCGGTGAGTTATTAATGGGTGTTGGTATCCCTCTGGAGCAACACTACGGTTTAATGACCGAAATAGCGCCAGGCTTTAAATTACGTATTCTACTTGCTCAAGCTTTATTTTCAGATCCCGATATTTTATTGCTGGATGAGCCAACCAACAACTTAGACATTCATACCATTCAATGGCTAGAAGACACCTTGAATGAACGTGATTCAACCATGATCATCATCTCGCATGATAGACATTTTTTAAACAGTGTTTGTACGCACATGGCTGATTTAGATTACGGCGAACTACGTGTATACCCTGGCAACTACGATGAATATATGCTAGCAGCTACACAAGCACGAGCTCGTTTACTTTCTGATAATGCAAAGAAAAAAGCACAAATAGGTGAGCTACAAGCCTTCGTTGCACGTTTCTCTGCCAATGCATCAAAAGCAAAACAAGCTACCTCTCGTGCTAAACGTATCGACAAAATTCAGCTAGATGAAGTTAAAGCCTCTAGCCGTAGCAATCCATTTATTCGTTTTGAGCAAGAAAAAAAATTATTCCGTAATGCGCTAGTAATTGAAAAACTAAATAAAAGCTTTGATGACGCCCTTGTTTTAAAAAATATTTCAGCCTTAATTGAAGTCGGTGAACGTATCGCTATCATTGGTGAAAACGGTATTGGTAAAACAACCTTATTACGTTCATTAATGAATGAAGTAGGTTATGAAGCCAGCTCTGGCGACGTTACTTGGTCTGAAAATGTTAATATTGGCTATTACGCACAGGATCATGAATTCGAATTTGAAACTGACATGACATTATTTGAATGGATGAGCCAATGGCGTCAACCAACTGATGATGAACAAGCCGTTCGCAGCTATTTAGGTCGTTTACTGTTCTCTGCTGATGATATTAAAAAATCAGTTCATGTACTTTCTGGTGGTGAAAAAGGCCGGATGTTATTTGGCAAGCTAATGATGCAGCAGCCAAATATTTTAGTACTTGATGAGCCAACTAACCACATGGATATGGAATCAATTGAATCGTTAAACATGGCACTTGAAAGTTACGAAGGTACCTTATTGTTTGTCAGCCATGACCGAGAATTTGTTTCAACCATCGCCACACGCATTATCGAATTAACCCAAGAGGGTTATACTGATTTTGCTGGCACTTACGATGAGTATTTAGCCAGTAAGGCATAACCTACTCATACTGAGCGCTCAGCGAGAACGAGTCATTCCGTTCACACTGAGCGCGAAGTAAAGTAGTCGAAGTGCGACAGACACTCCATTCTCACTGAGTGCGCAACTATCGATACAAATATGTTGATAGACTAACCACATTCACAACTTCTAAGGATTTAAATGTTAAGTTATCGTCACGCTTTTCATGCCGGCAATTTTGCCGATGTACTCAAGCACAGTGTCTTATCACTTGTTTTAGATTATATGACCCATAAAGAAAAAGGATTTTGCTATATAGATAGTCATTCTGGTGCAGGTATGTATCAGTTAGCTAATGAATATGCGCAAAAAACTGGCGAATATAAAGACGGTATTGCTAAGATTATTAACGACGATGAGGCACCTGAGTCACTTGAATGTTACTTATCATTAATTAACAGCCTTAACCTTAACAGTGAGCTTGAAATTTATCCTGGCTCTCCTGGCATAGCTAAAGCCTTTGTACGCCGCCAAGACAACAGCCATTTATTTGAATTGCACCCTACTGATATTCAACACTTAGAAGATTTTTGTGATCGCTGGCGTAAAGTGTTTGTGAAGCAGTCTGATGGTTATCAAGGTGTGCTAGGATTATTACCGCCGCCAAGTCGTCGTGGTGTGGTACTTATCGATCCACCTTACGAGCTTAAAGAAGATTATCAAAAAGCAGTAAAAACAATTGTTAAAGCCTATTCAAAGTTTTCTACAGGTACTTATATCCTTTGGTACCCTGTTGTTAAGCGGGAGTTAATTGATGAGATGAGTGAGTCCTTTACAACAAGTTCGGTTAAAAACCTATTACAGGTAGAATTTTGCTTAGAAGAGGATACAGATGAATATGGTATGACCGGAACAGGATTATTTATAGTGAACCCGCCATGGCAACTATCTCAACAGCTTGAAGAAATATTACCTTACCTGAAAACAAAATTAGGCAGCAATGAGAGTCGCTATTCACTTACACAGTTAATTGCCGAATAAGCGCCTCAATTCAGATTTAAATCATAAAAACGGCTGAAATTAATGGCCTTTTTTATGATGATTTTTTGTCCTGAAAATGATCCAATTAAAAAAATATTCTGTACTAAGATTTAATTACACAGCTAATGTTAAATTTTATTTCATAAATAATTTCCTTCGCCATTGAATGCGACTTGCCATAAAATGTAGTCAGTGTGATAGTCAATACCACTTGAAGAAAGCATTAATTTTAGGACTTTACTGCATACCCGTCTTTAAAAGCAACTATCTGAATAGTATTAATTTATTCTTTTTCTATATGTTTTTCTAATATACCCATGTTGCCTCAAGTCATCAGGGGTGAGCTGGAATTTCTAGCACAGATAGAAAACATAAAATAGATTAGTGACTCTCTCATCAAGTCCGTTTATATTATAACTAAAATGCCTATTTAGTATGGAGTAAGCAGGGAATAGTATGACGATATATAAGAAAATCGTGTTGATTTTAACAAGTATGGTAGTGACTTTATTAATTGCATTTTTGCTAATTGAGAGATTTATTATTTTCCCTTCATTTGAATCTCTAGAACAACGATACGCGAAACAAGATATCGACCGAGTCGAAGAAATGATTCTAGACAACATAAACCAGCTAGATCGTCAGTTACATGATCTCTCATCGAGGGACGACACTTACAACTTTATTGAAAATGTAGACAATGATTATATTGACAGTAATCTAGACCCTGACACTTTTGCTAACCTACACATTAATTTTGTCTACTTTTTAGATAGACAATTTCAGCCTGTTTGGGCACAAACCTATCACTTAGATATCGACGACACTGCTCAGGTTAAAATAACCATAGATAGCGAAAATATGCGGCAATATGATGTCTTATTAGAAGCGCAATTAGTCAAGCTTAATGCACTATCAAGTGATGAGCCTCAAGTTATTCGTGGGCTATTTTTTCAACACGACACTGCCATTAGTTTTGCCATGCGGCCTATATTTAACCATGATGAAATTGGCGCATCCAAAGGGTACATTATATTAGGACGCACCTTTAATACAGTTATGGTGGATAAATTTGGTGAGAAACTTAAAAAGAAGTTTAAAATAGACGTGATTGCCAAAAAACCATTATCTATGACCGACTTTTCAACGAATACCTATGACATTGAAGAGCTTAGTGAGGAGATGTTAAAGATATCTAAATCCTATTTGTTTGATGGTAATGCGGTTTTTAAGATCAGTACAGAATTTCAAAGAGTTATCACCCAAAGTGGGCAGAACAGTCTTGAATATGCCTTGTTCTCTTCATTAGCTATCGGGGGAATTATGATCATCCTCATTGCTGTCTTATTAAAAAATAGCGTGTTTGTGCTACTTTCAAATTTAACTAAACAAATGCAAGGTATTTCAAAAAGTAAAAACTACACCTTGCGAGCGACTATTAACAGTGTGGATGAAATTGGGGTGCTCTCCAGCGAATTCAATAATATGCTTGCTGTAATAGAGAAAAATAATAATGAATTAATCGATGCCAACAATCAAATAAATCAGAAAAACCATGAATTAGAAAGACTTAGTCTAACTGATCCCCTCACAAAGATCACCAATCGTTTAGGATTAGACCTGCACCTTAAAACTGAGTGGTCAGCCTTGTATCGTAAGAAAGGCACTCTTGTCATTATCATGATTGATATAGATTACTTTAAATTATTCAATGATAACTATGGTCATCTAGAAGGCGATAAATGCTTACAAAAAATTGCCAATATATTAAGCAGTAATACTGGCCGACCGCGCGATATGGCGGCTAGATTTGGTGGAGAAGAGTTTACTTTAGTTTTGCCTGAAACTGATATTCAAGCCGCTATAAAAATCGCAAAGCATATCCAGAATGATATTGCCAAGAGTGACATATTGCACAGAGGGAGTGAAGTATCTGCTTTTGTCACGGTTAGTATTGGTATCGCGGGTGTTATCCCATCAATAAATATGTCTGTCGATTCAATAATGAAAAATGCAGATAAAGCCCTTTATACGGCCAAAAAAAATGGCCGTAATCGGATTGAAGTTAACAAGGAGCTAAATAATGACTAACTAGTTACAAAAACTAGCACCTAAGCTGCTGCCCCAGTACATTCAAAAATGCAGCCCTAATTATCAGCATCAAAAACCATCACAATTTACTGCTACTAAAGTAATTCCCGTCGAAATATCAACGTTCAATAACATATCGCCCTTTTAACATGCAGTAAGTATTAATACTCAGATTTTTTTTCTAGCAATTGATTCAACTTATCAATTTTCTCTTCAAGTAATAGTATATCTTCTTTAGTCGCTATGACTTGCTTAGGCTTACCCTCCTCTTCATGCATAACTTGCATGGCATCAACAATAATACCAATAAATAAATTAAGCACAGCGAAACTAGTAATAATAATAAAGGGGACGAAGAAAACCCACGACAGAGGAAATAACTCCATAGTGGGTCGCACTATGCCCATAGACCAACTTTCTAATGTCATTACCTGAAATAAGGTATAAGCAGAAGAGCTAATACTACCAAACCACTCCTGCATATTAGTATCACTATGAGATCCAAATATTTTCGTGGTAAGCACCGCTGACACATAAAATATAATACTTAATACGCCAACTACCGAAGCCATGCCTGGCAACGAGTGGCCTAGTGCGCCAATAACACGACGCATTTGTGGAACCACAGAAAGTAAACGCAACACCCTTAATATTCTAAAGGCACGTAATACCGATAACGCCCCGCTTGCTGGAGCCCAAGAAATAGCAACAATGATAAAGTCGAACCAATTCCAACCTGAGCGGAAAAAACCACTACGATAAACAATCAGTTTTAACAGTAATTCTATGGTGAACATCACTAGTATTGTGGTATCAATAATATAAAGAAGCGCTGCATTATTTTTACCAAATTGACTTGTTTCTAAACCAAGAGTGATGGCATTAAAGAGAATAAGAAAAATAAGAAAGCTCTGAAATTGCTTACTCTCTACAAATAATTGTAATTTAGAACTTTGTTTACTTGTGGTAGACAATGTGATGACCAAGGTTAATATAGACCAGTAGTTAAAATATGGGCAAGCGAACGAAATTCAAGAGAATAACGACTAATAATTTGGGAAAAACCTATTTTATTTAAAGGGGCATGATTGAGCATGAAACCATGTTAACTTCGATATTTTAAATATAAAATGCATTCCTTCCCCTTGCTTAACTTAACCTGTTTTTACGTGATGAAACTCGGGGGATTTCAATATAAAAAGATCTTCTACATAAAATTGCTCAGCACTACTTCCTTGCCACCAATGTTGCCATGACTCATCAAGCTCAACGTTATCTATTAAGGCATTTAAAGGTAAAGGTGCGACAAAACTGCCCATTGACATTTGAGCACCGTAAGGTGAGCGACTTTTTATCATTTGCGGGACAAGTTTAGCGGGATCATCCAAGCCCATACTTCCCACCAATTCAAAAAAACTAGCGAGTGTATTGTGATGAAAATTTTTCACTCGCTCACTTTTCACATTAACATCTATCGCTTTAGCTCTAGCAGGATCTTGCGTTGCAACACCCGTTGGACAGCGGTTGGTATTACAGTGTCTTGATTGAATGCAACCAATGGCCATCATCATTGTTCTGGCCGCATTAACACTATCTGCACCCGCAGCTATTTTGGCAAGTAAATCAAAACTGGATGCCGTTTTACCTGACGCAATTATTTTTATCTTATCTCTAAGTCCCACACCAACCAATGCGTTATTGACTATGCTGATTCCCTCTAAACAAATTAAACCTAAGCGGTTTGAAAATTCAACAGGCGCTGCACCCGTACCACCTTCAGCACCATCCACTGTAATAAAATCGGGCGTAATACCGGTCTCTAACATCGCTTTACAAATACTTAAAAACTCAGCAGGATTACCAACACATAATTTAAAACCGACAGGTTTACCACCACTTAAACCACGCAACTGCTCGATAAACGCTAACAAGTCTTTGGGCGACGTACATTCCGGATTAACGGCCGGTGAGACACAATCATGGTCTTTTGAAATATTCCTAATGCGGGCGATTTCGTCGGTAATTTTCGCCTTAGGAAGTACACCGCCATGTCCAGGCTTAGCCCCTTGAGATAATTTTATTTCTATCATTTTTATTTGTGGTAATTTAGCCGTTTTTTCAAATGTAGTTGGGTTAAAACGCCCTTTATCATCACGACAGCCAAATAGTCCAGTACCCAGTTGCCAAACTAAATCGCCACCGTGTTTAAGGTGATATGGGCTTGCAGCCCCCTCACCAGTATTGTGGAAACAACCTGCTTTTTTTGCGCCTAAGTTAAACGCCTCTATGGCATTAGTGCTTAATGAGCCAAAACTCATCGCTGAAATATTTAAATAAGAGGCCGAATAAGGTTGCTGGCAACTATGCTCGCCAATGAGCACACGTTTAGCGCTTTCTTTAATATGAACAGGTGATAATGAATGCCATAAACTTAAGTAATTATCTTCAATGAGGTTACGTTGTGTGCCAAAAGCAATAGTATCGCGCTCATTTTTAGCACGACGATAAACTAACGTCCGTTGCTCTCGATTAAAGGGTAACTCTTCGGTGTTATTAGCAATAAAATATTGCTGAATTTCAACACG
>JBLHVH010000180.1:0-7374 GCA_047628385.1 Oleiphilaceae bacterium | reverse complement strand
CGCTTGATCTGCTAGGCCAGCCCATGGTTTAGGCAACGACTTTCTGTCTTCAAATGAGCCAAGTTCAACAGGTACTGTTTGAATTCTCCATGGGCCTGAACCAGACGGGAAAACGACAAATAAAGCCTTTTCAGATAAAGTATGTACTGTTCTTTTCCAAGGGGTGTATTGCTCTAGTACAATCACTCTTGGGTCTTCTGCATTCTCAACCGCTTTAGCCACAATTTCTTTTGCACTAACGCCACCGTTAGATGCGGCAATGAATCGTGTTAACAACCTTGATGCGAAGGTAACCGCTTCATCAAAAGAGGCATCAAAGTCGCCTTCTTCTTGCCAAGTTGGGTTAAACGTTGAAATTGTATGGCTAAGGCTAATACCTTTAGAAACCCCTTCTACATGACCACAATCGACGGCGTCAATCGTTGATACTAGACCTGAATCAACAGAATTTGCGACGTCTTGATTACCTTGACATATTTCTAAGCCATATTTTTTCCAAATTAAACCAAATGAGGAGTATGGAATCCCATTTTCACGCTCACCTGCACCACCACGCTGATGATGATCAAAACGGCCTGCGTCAGGATCATATTCACCCCCTACATCAAGTACAATATCAGCCTTACCGATAAGCTCTAAATCACGCGTACGTATGAGCTTAAAAGAAGAATAGATACACTTAAGTGCCGCGACACTAAAAACATCATCTGCGTGAAAATTACCGTTATGAGTTGCTATCGTTACTTCATTCATTTGTTGGGTATCGTATTAGAAAGGGATAAGAGATGCCGCTAGTGAGACATTAGCATTTTGGCTTACTTGATCAGTATAATTATTTGGGCAATTCTATACGAAGATGGCTAACAAAAATAGCTGATTACAAAATATGCAGGCGCGGGTCACCCTAAAAATCGCGGAGCTAGTGCTGGATAACTCAATTATATTGTTTAGTACAATATAGACCCGTATAAAAATCATTTTTAAAGATTGACTATCCTTACTTTAGTTTTTCTATTGTTATCTAGCAAAAATTAAAAAAACACTTCATTCCTAGTTTCGTCATTAGTGTCCATGTATTAAAAGAGATGTTGTGCAGTAAAAATACATTTTTGGTAATAAACCTGTTTAAAAATGGGATGAGTATGTCTAAATAAAATTTAAATGAACCACTATTTAATGCCTTTTGCTTAACCGTCATGGTAACCGTTGTTAAAAGCTGAGGAATAGTAATTTTTATACTTCCTATCTGCAAAAAAACGCGTACTTTTAAAAACAATCGCATTGTTTTGCTCAAATACTTTCAGGTACATACCAAACCCAAATCCTACGACCTCAATAAGCCCCGTATTTTTTGTATACACTTAATTGATTTAACTCAATTAACGCTTTGATTAGGGTAAAATTAAAATCGATCCCATGTCATGCCCTTCAATTTTTCATCATGGTAAACGTTGAATTTCATTGGAATATTTTTACCTGAATAAAGCGCTATTTAATATTAAATATAAAACACTTAAGAGCTGGTTATTACAATTCTATCAACTAACAACATTTCGCCTTTGACCTTATAAGTTATTACGGCTAAAGTTTCATAGCTAAAATAAAAACAGCTTAATCTAGCATTAATAGCACTTGGAGATAACGCGATGACTGACTACAACAAACTTAACCCTGAAGAGCAGCAAGTAATCATAAATAAAGGCACTGAACGTCCTTTTACTGGTAAATATGATGACTTTTTTGAAGGTGGTTTCTACACATGTAAGCAATGTAATGAACCATTATATAAATCAGAGGATAAGTTCCCGTCTCATTGTGGCTGGCCAAGTTTTGATGATGAAATTTCAGGCGCTATAAAACATGTGGTTGATGCTGATGGTAGACGTACTGAAATACTCTGTGCTAAATGTGATGGTCACTTAGGGCATGTTTTTGAAGGCGAAATGCTGACGGGTAAAAACGTAAGACACTGTGTTAACTCAATTTCTATGAATTTTGTTGGCTCTAATTTAGATAATAGCTAACTCACCTTAGTTGGTTAAATATTTATAATTTTTATTTTGAGTAAATATGTAATTATTTAAATAGCGTCGTTAGGCGAAATAAATTCTTATCTAGGGCATAAAAAGGTAGCGGTTTTATCAGCGCTTCTGCTGACATTCTGGTTCACGATTAAAAGTATTTAACTCAGTATTCTGGAGCACAATTGAGTGCTCAGAATAAATTAAATTTGCTAGGCTTAGTTGTAACATGGTTTAAGAACTAAACTATCAGACTGCGTTGTTATCTGAAATTTGGTCACTCGATATGCGCTGAGATGCATTCAGCAAGGTATTGAGTTCTTTGAATATTTCATTATTTACCAATGCTTCTAATGCGGGGTCATAGGGGATCGCTTCTTGATAGCTATCTCTTCTATTAATTGCTTCAGCCAAAAAGCGCAGTGCTTCATCAAATTGTTCCATCGCCGTATGCGCACAAGCCAGTAGATAAAATGCATGGCTATTTTCTGGATCAATTTTTATTGCTTGATGACATAAATTTGCTGCCCATTGTGGCTCCTGTAATTCTAAAACAGCATCCGCTTTATAGGTCAGAGCCTCGCTATCATCATAGCGAAGCTTCAAAATATCGTCATAAATAGTTATTTTATTGGCAGGCGATGGGTCTTGTTGAGCTCTTAACCAAAGTGATTGCAGCTCCTGAGTTAATTCAATTTCTTCACGGTTTTCTTCGATATGTACGGTTTTTTGCTGCAATTGACTTTCAATAATTTCTAGACGTTTTTCATATTCATTGATGAGTTTAGAAATTTCTTCATCAGCTAAGGTGTGTACCCGCTCCTTAATGTCTCTAATTGAAGTCCACCCGACCAATACCAGTACGGATGTTGCCGCCGCAATCAGGTAGAAAAAATAAGTGACGGTATCTGTTGCATAGGCAACGCCTCTATCTACAGAGCGGTGTTCTCTATCAACAATTTGCTGGATTAACTCATGCTTTGTCTGAGCCTGATCCGTTCTAAGTTGCTTTAGCTCATCAAGAACATACCGCTCAACGAATGGCGAGTAAAGTGGGCGCTCTAAAGACTCAACTGCTTTTTGTGATTTGTCTTCATTGTTACTTTCAGCAAGTGAAAGCGCCGGCAAACACAAGAGAATAACCATAGATATTATGAAGCGAGACATATTGCCCGCCCATGGTCATGCACTTCAACTAATGCTGCATGTAAACTTTTTACCGTAGCATTATAGTCAGACTCATTAACAACGAACTGCATTTCGACTTGTCGCATGGACTGATGTATCGAAAGCACACTTACGTTTACACTTGCTACCGCTTGTACAGTTTTAGCCAGAATCCCAGGAATTTTCATATCACTTCCTATTGCCGAGACGATCGCCACTTTCTGTTGATTGAGCTCAGCTTCTGGATATAGCTCTTCGACAGCAACTTGGATACGCTTTACCGTCTTTAGGTTGGTCGATAAAAAGTGCGTTAATGTGTTAGCACTCGCATCTTTAAAAACTATATGTGCTTTAAATCGTTTGATAATTTTAAGTACTGCACTATCGTAATCATGCAAACTTCCGACCATATCCTGATCAAAAAGCTCCAATGCATAAATGCCTTTACAGCCTGCAATAATTTCAACACATGGCGTGTCGCTTACGTAATCATCGGTGATCAACGTACCTGTATGCTCAGGTTCAAAAGTATTCTTAACGCGCAATGGAATACCGTTTTGACGTAAACCTTTTGCCGCTTTAGGGTGAATTGCCTCCATTCCCAAATTAGCTAATTGATCTGCAACATCATAATTAGTCCTGCCAATGGGAACCGCGTTTTCTACGCCCACTAAACGAGGATCTGCACTACTTAAATGAAACTCTTTATGAATAATCGCTTCAGTTGCTTGTGTTAGAACGGCTAGGCGGCTAAATGTCATTTCGCTATAACCGCGATCAAATGAGGTCATTAAGCCAGTATCACTATGTGCGTAACCGGTTACAACTGGAAGCTGCTTGTTGAGGTCAATACAGGCAAAGGCTTCACGAATTCGTTCATCAAGTGGTATGTGCTTGTTTGTTTTCCAAGCTGTCAGGTCAACAAATTGTGCATTTACGCCATCTCTGCTTAGAAGGGTAGCGGTATTCCAAGCACTATGCGCCTCGCCAATACTTGCCAACATTTCTCTAACAGTCTCAAGATGAGCATCTAGAGCAAAGTGACCGTGCTGGCATAAGCTCTGTAAATCCAATAGACATTGCTTGGCGCCTTCAAGTCGCTCATCCAAAAAGTTATTTGCTTGCTGAAGTAACTCTCCTTTGCCAAAGAGACCTTCATTAATATTACGTAGTTCGATTGTCAGTGCATCAAATTCTTTGGACCAGCTATCTTCTTCCATACCGCTCGCAAATAAACCATAAATACCAGGGCGGCCATCTTTTTTGTGCTCTAGTAATCGGTCAGTAATACCGCCATAAGCAGACACAACAAAAACACGCTGATAGAGCGTGTTTCCATGGTTTCTCAGAATGATATTGTCTCGAACTGAGAGGTAATCGTTCATCGATGTGCCGCCAATTTTTTCAATTGTATGCATTGTTTTCTATAAGCCCTGTATTTGATCTTTTCTGATGACGATTAATCTTCATTATACATGAAGATGTTAGAAGCGCCTTATACTCCGCAAAAAGCATTCTGCGATGCTGGCAACTATGCTATAGCTGGCTATATCTTATCAACGGCTTCTAAATCTAACTCATAAGCACCATCAACGTTGTGCACCTCTTTTCCATTTAAAGGAGGATTGAAAACACAAGCCATAGTCATTTCGTCAAAAGCACGTAATATATGTTTGTCGTTCTTATCTAGAATGTAAATTGAGCCTGGCTCTATGGGGTGTTTTTGCCCATCGGAAAGTGCTTCTACTTCGCCTTTACCTGATATGCAATACACAGACTCTAGGTGATTCTGGTAATGCATTTGAAAGTCAGCGCCTTGATAAATGGTGGTAATATGGAATGAAAATCCCATCTGATCTTCTTTGAGCAGCAAGCGCGTGCTTTCCCAGTTCCCATCAGGAGATACAATTCGCCTGTTAGATTGTTTAGCTTCAGATAATTTTCTTACAATCATTAAATAGTCTCATGATTAGGCGTTTGAAATTTTACACAACTACCTCCTAAAAATTTGAGCCGCTAAATATGAGCCGTTATAGTACTCACTAGTAAAGGGAGTACGTCTCAACAATCAGCCTTTGAGTATAAGTTATTACCCTAAAAATCTAAATTTTTAAAGTAATAACTGTGACCTGCCCAATAAGGTATTTATGTCTTACGCAATTTAATAAAATTTGCTTTAGACAGCATCAAAGTAAACCACTTCTTCAGGAATTTTTTCAACTTTAGCACATACTTCCTGAATCGCAGACTCCACGATATCAATGCCTTTTTTCAAATTCTCATCGGTAATTGTTAAAGAACATAGAATTTTTACAACCTGACCATCGGCGCCGCTCGTTTCAATAATAAGCCCTTTTTTAAAGGCTCTAGTGGTGATACTTTCTGCGATATCGCCATTGATACAGTTTATACCTTGAAACATGCCACGACCTTTCACTGTAAAGTTTCCTTCACCATACTGACTGACAATACTCTCAAATCGTTCGGAGATGTACCTACCCTTACGTTTTATCTCTTCAGAGAATTTATTGTCACGCCAGTAATGTTCGATAGCAGATTTGGCAGATACGAAGGCTAAATTATTACCTCTAAAAGTACCGTTATGCTCACCTGGCTTCCACTGATCTAGTTCAGGCTTCATCATAACCATTGCAAAGGGTAAACCATAACCACCTAAAGACTTAGATAAAGTAATTATGTCCGGTTCGATACCTGCTTCTTCAAAACTAAAATAATCGCCCGTACGACCGCAACCTGCCTGAATATCATCGACGATTAATAAAACCTTATGTTTACGACAAACCGTTTGTAGGCTTCTTAGCCAATCAAAGCTTGCTGCGTTGATTCCGCCTTCACCTTGAACTGTTTCAACTATG
Organism: Oleiphilaceae bacterium; assembly: GCA_047628385.1. Lineage (GTDB taxonomy): Bacteria > Pseudomonadota > Gammaproteobacteria > Pseudomonadales > Oleiphilaceae > PZPK01. The sequence goes on along the minus strand of JBLHVH010000180.1, from coordinate 1,310 downwards.
ACTGCGGCAGGAGAATTTATACCACTACTAGAATCAGATAAAACTTTATCCAAATATTCTGTGGTATCAATGTTATCACCTAAGTAGCCATCAAATGGCATGCGATGCGTGCCACTCAAACTTACACCGGCTGCATCTCGATGGTGAGAATTTCCAGTTGCTGCTAATGCACCCAAACTGACGCCATGAAAGCCATTAGTAAAGGTAATAATATTTTGTTGGCCCGTGACATTACGCGCTATTTTCATCGCCGCTTCAACTGCATTAGTGCCCGTTGGTCCGGTAAACTGCAAAATATATTCCATATTTCGAGGCTTCAAAATATGATCATTAAAGGCGTTCAAAAATTCACCTTTAGCCTTTGTATGCATATCTAAGCCATGAGTAATGCCGTCTTCTTGAATATATGTCAGTAATGCTTCTTTAAATATTGGGTTGTTGTGTCCGTAATTTAATGTTCCAGCACCTGCCAGAAAATCAAGGTACTGTTTTCCACTTTCATCCCACATAAATTCGCCTTTAGCGCGATTAAATACACAGGGGAATGATCGCGCATAACTCTGTACTTCGGATTCAATCTCGTCAAATATCTTCATTGGTAGTTACTCTTATTTAGTTAATGGCGATAAAGGGCCGATTCGGACAAGCGCTTCGGAGTCATGCCTTCCGGAAAAATGAACATCTCTATCCATCCACTCCATTGACTGAAGGTCTAAAGTCAGTGTTTTTGCTAACCCTTTGAATAGTGCCCATGATGCTTGATTGTCTTGTGTGATTGAGGTTTCTAGGTACGTAATATTTTTACAGGTTGGACGTTCAAGTAACTGCCTCAACATACGAGAAGCTAGCCCTGCCCCTCTAGCATGTTCCGATACCGCAACTTGCCACACGAAAAGAGTGTTTGGGCGATCAGGAATGATGTATCCGGATATGAAACCAGCGAGTTCACCCTGGTGTTCTGCAGCGACCGATGTGCTAGCGAAGTGGCTGCATTGAAGTAAGTTACAATAGCTGGAGTTGGTGTCCAGTGGCGGGCAGCTTTTAACAAGGTCAAATACTCCGATGCCATCTTTCAAGGTAGGAATTCTTAAAACAATGTTTTCTAAATTAAACAAAAAAACTCCATTTATAATAGATATATTTAGAATACTAATGAGTATAAAAGAATCTTTCATTTATCAATTCTTCAATACTGCCTCTGTACCCTCTATGTTTGTCTTTGGAGCTGTATTATATGCGAAAAAATTAGTTAGTACACTAAGTTTCGTATACTAACTATAATTCATACTAGTTTGTATGCTATAAAGTCC
>JBLHVH010000179.1:0-7387 GCA_047628385.1 Oleiphilaceae bacterium | reverse complement strand
ACGGTTCCTGCGCCAAAGGATAGGTAGTTACTGACATTGAAGATAAAAGCAGCATTGGGCTGGGACTGTGCATCGAGCGTTAGGGTTATCCCCGCAGTCGTCGTCAGCAAACCAGTGACATTATAGATGCCTGGAATGAAAGTTCGGCTAGTGGCTATATCACCAGTAGCGAGCGCTTGGCTCCCACCCAGGGCATTCAGTGCAGTTTGTGCAGCGGTCACACCTAAATGCTCATCAGCAATGACTGTTGCTGAAGGCGGCGTTGAGTTAACTGAAGTCGCCCCTGTTGTAGCGCTGGCTGAAACGACCAGAGCAGTGCCGTGTTGCACAGTGCCAGCAATATTTGCATTCGCTCCGATCGTTACGGCGGCTCCAGACTGGAGATTGCCACTGACCATTGCAGAATCGCCAAGCGTGCTGTCGGCTACGTTCACTGCATTACCAGTGATCGTTCCATTAGCGCCAACGGTCATGTCTACAGATTTAAGATTACCACCGACGGTCGCATTCGCGCCGATAGAGGTGTCACCTACGGTCGTTGTATTGCCGCTGACCAGTGCACCATCGCCAGTTGTTAAGTCTCTAGACTGAGTATTACCAGAGACCTTTGCACCAGCGCCGACAGTGATGTCCTGGTTAGCCAGAATGCTACCCCAGACGGTTTGATTACCAAGGCTAGCACCAGTGGTTGTATAGGTATGTGAGAATACCGTCTGATCATTCAGGGTGCCATTCAGCAAGTCTGCCGCTTGAGCGCCAGACATTGCAAGAGCTATTGAGGCGATATAAGCTCCTCGTTTTATTGATTTCATAGTATTAGTGCCTTTAGTATAGAAATGAATTTAAACTGAATTTAAACTGAATTGAACAAAGACTCAGGAGGGATTTAGCATCAAATTAAAGAGCTGGCACGTCATGCATCCTGAAAAGGGTATTAATTATAGTTTAAATTAAGCAATAATTACGCCCATAATACATTATTGATTAAAAACAATAGCTTATAGTTATTAATAAATTTTAGTTGTGCATTTTTGTAAAAAAAACTGACACATTTCTTTTTAAAGTATTAATAAGCTTTGCACTTTACTTGGCTGGCTATACAGGCAAGTCAATGTATATTGATTTTAACTTTTGATATCGAGCTACTTCGAATAGTCCTATTCAGTTTTTTTATCCGTCCAGTGCTGTGGTTCATTTTAAAAGCCACCTTAATAATAAGACTCTTCCACTCACAAGACCGTGGAAGAGTCTTTGAATTCAGCGAAAACCTTTATTATATAAGGAGGTATAAATTTGCGCTTGACTCGTGGGCGGGAAGTATTGATAAAGACGGTGATGATTCAAGTTGCTCAGAGCCTACAAAACAAGCATTTGTTTCCAGTGGTAACTTTCATTTAGGAGAATCAATCATTACTGAAAGCGGAGTAACGGTTGATGAGCTTAATCTGTATATAATGAGTTATGGTGGCGATGGCACGTTCGACTTTTTTGGTTTCAACCATTACTGGGGGCGATCAAGAAATGGAAGCTGGGTTGTTAAGCGACAGACGATTAGGAAGCGCCAAGCGAGATCGATGCGGAGGATTTATGTTTATTGTCATGATAACAGGCATGAACTCCTAATAACGCAGCTAAAAGGACTGAGCATAAAGTTGCGAGGTATTTACAACTATTATGGTATACGCTGTAATTACAGACCGTTTTAGATGATCTATCAGAATGCACAAGGTTGTTGGCGTAAGTGGTATCACTAATCGTGAATTAAGTTCGCTTGTAACATGAATTGGTACGTTTACAAAATATGGGTATGTCTTATTTGAGCTTTTATCTTTATTATCCTATAGAGTAAATTAACTCATTAAAACTCTCTAAAAGAATTTGAAAATAGACCATTTTGTTCGCTAAGCTGATTCAAAGCGTTAATTGCTTCTCTATTTTCGCTAATCCAAGCTTCTCTTTGTGCATTTTTTACTTGTACGATTAAGGCTTATTCGAGAGTAGAAGAGAGGTTTATTTTTAGACTACGGGCTTTATTTAATAAGTCGCTGTTTAAGCTAAGATTTGTAGCTTTTTTAGGTGCACTTTTGTTAAATATCTGTTGCATAAGAAAACCCCGCTTTGTTAGGTATGCGTATCGTTGATGCGAGCGGTATATTGGTTTGGTAACATTATCGATGTTTATTGATTATTTTCAGGTAAACATGCAGCTAGTATAATATCAAATTTTTCAAAAATTTAAGATCCATTCAATCATTTAAAAACTAAACTTTATAGTTTCCGAAATTTACGACTATTTAATCCTTTTATATGTATAGATTCGCGCATTCAGCGCTTGATTTTTCTCGTTTTAAATACCGTTTTAATTGCGCTAAAAAACATTGGCCGAAATTTTTATTTAATTAGTTAAAAATCAATTTGCATTTTTTTTATTTTGTTCTAATATTTAAATGATATTTGAGAAGCAGATTGTTGACTTTTATTTAATTAAATGGTTATGGAAAAAGGCGTTGTTATGCATTTCTTATCTAGGTTACTCGTGTCTATGTTTTTGTTGCTGTCTTCTTTGATGGCCAATGCCACCTTAATTGGTGATGTGGTGACTGCAGAGCATCTTTTTCCAGATCAAACAAGCGTAATAGGCTCATCTTCTAAAACTGTTTTGGTAGGTGAATTAGATACCATGACGCCATTTATTTCTTATGGTGTGAATGTAGAAGCTGGTAGCATTCTTATGAATTTTACGCCGTCACTATGGAATACAACCACAGCTTTTAATGGCTTGTTTATTGATAGTCTAAATGATAGCTCAGGTTTTGGCCTTTTAGGTATTATAGTGGATACGGATATTAGTAATTGGAGTGAAAGTAGGTTGTACTTTGATGCTGATTCAATATGGATTAATTTGGGGCTCGGTACTTCTCTCGATGGGGGCTTTCTTAATTTGTCGTTAAACTTTGGTCCTACAGTCGATATTTCTGATCCAACTGATGATTCTAATCCTGCTAGTGTTCCTGAGCCTTCACCTCTTGCGCTCCTTTTTCTTGGCTTAGCTGGGCTGAGTATTACTAGAAATAAAATGGCGCGTTAATATTTCAATTATTATTGATTAAAAGCCTCGACTATATCGAGGCTTTTTTATGTCTGACAGTTAACAAAAGTCAGTTTCTTGTCAAGATTATTTTTGGCTCATATTTGAATATACGATTACAATTCATATTACTAACTGGATGGCATATAGCGACGACTGAAGAGCAAAAAGTCTTTATGGAATTTAGCTATGCCTAGTGCTTATGATTTCATAAATCAAAACACAGTACGTTTATTATGAGATATAATGACTCTCTTATTTCTTGTTCACACTGATAGAAATTTATGCATAGTATTTTACGTTTTCTAGTCGTATTGTTAGGTTTTGCTTATTTTTCTTTGGCGCAAGCTCAATGGCACCATTTTACATCAACAGCAATGACCACAAAGTTAGATTTAGAATTTTGGCTTGCTGATGAGTTACAAGCTAAACAAATCAGCGAACGTGTATTTTTAGAATTTGACCGTATTGAAGCAGTGATGACACGTTATGGTGACACTTCAGAGCTCTCTATTATTAATCGCCTAGCAGGGGAAAAAACGTTACCTGTATCAGCAAGTTTATTTAAGGTATTACAAAGTTCTAAGCAAATGTCAGTGTTAAGTGAGGGCGCATTTGATATGACCTTTGCATCGGTTGGGTACTTATATGATTTTAGAAATAAGCGTGTACCTACTAATTTAGAAATTGAACGACAAAAGAGTGCGATTGATTTTCGGTATGTGCAATTGAATAAGAAAGAACAAACGCTTCGCTTTGCTCATCCGAATGTATTGATTGATTTGGGTGGGATTGCAAAAGGGTATGCTGTGGATCAAGGTGTTTTGATATTGAAACTGGCAGGTGTTGCACACGCACGATTAAGTGCAGGTGGTGATATGCGATTGTTAGGCGATAAGAAGGGGAAGCCTTGGATCGTGGGCGTTAAAGACCCTAGAGCAACTCTAAAAAATACAAGTAATGCTGTCGTTTTACCATTGTCGGATGTGTCAATATCAACTTCGGGCGATTATGAACGATTTTTTATTGATGATGATGGTGAGCGTATTCATCATATTATTTCTCCTAAAACCGGGCGTTCGGTGCAAGGGGTTCAAAGTGTTTCAGTTATTGGGCCAGATACCCTGACGTCAGACGGGCTTTCAACGGCAATATTTGTGCTGGGTGTTAAGAAGGGTTTGGCCTTAGCCAATCGCTTAGAGGGCATTGATGTGATTATAATTGATGCGCAGCGTCAGTTACATTTTTCTGAAGGGCTGATGTCACCAGCCCTTCCATGATCTTTCGACAGTACTTTTTTAGTAAAATTACTGCGAGCTAGAGCGTTTCCAGACCAATTAAACTATCTTGCAGTGTTGCATTACCCAAACCATGATTTGGAAACTTGGAAGCAAAGTCGCCTTGTTCACCATGTAAGGCCATATAATTGAGTAAGACGGTTTGTACCAGTTGGTTTACATTGTTTGCTGCAGGGCTTGAAGAGGTTTCTACTGATGCGTCAGCACGCATATACCCAATTTGGTTATTTGTTCTAGCAACGGGTTTACCAGTCGGGTTGTAAACCAAATAAAATGCAGCGGCGGTAGATGAGTTGTCACCTGTCCAAACGCCTTTTCCTCGTCCATTAACCGAGTTGTCTATCATGCCATTGCTGGCGACAGAGCCATCACTGAACACATAAATCATGATAGGAGTAGGGGGGCTATCATCTTCAGTGCCTAATTTAGCCGCATACTCAAGGCAAGCGCCAATACAGCGACCTGCACGCTCATCACGGAGTTCGCCTGTGCTGCGGTTTCCTGTGTGGTAATCGTAACCGCCCATGGTAATAGTGCCTGCGCCAGCGTAGCCGTTGGCAACGAGCTTCATTACGGAGGCTGTTTTACGAAACTCGCCATCTCCATCAAATTCAGCTTGTGAGAAAATCCCAGCCGGCCCAACAATAACGGAGTCTTCAGCTGGGTTAAGTGAAGCAGGGTCACCAAAACGGTCTGCTATATCTGCACTTTTTACATAGCCACAGCGAACTAGATCTTTTACTACTTCATCTTTGGTTATTTCTGTATTCACCGAGTTCATTTTACTATCACTGATTCTTTGAATTGATTCCATCACGGCAACAGCGTCTTCTTGACTAAGTAGGCCGACTAAGTCTCCGACATCCACTAAGCCAGTAACATCGCTGGGTCGATCAACTTTTGTTGGTCGGACTTCTGGGTTAATCATGTCCATGGGCGACATTGAGTTACCGCCTGAGTCAGAGCTACGAGAGCCTATTAAGTCGAGTAATGAACCTTTTGCACCGGCACCATAAATACCATACATGGGGTTGTGTGGGTTATTTCCTGAGTCATTATCTGAGCGAGCAGGGATGACGACACCATTTGTTAAAGCACGTGTTTCTGCGGTAGTGCTTGCCATTATGCCTCTCAGGAAACCACTATCTGAATGAAAGGCTAAGCCAAATTCTTCATTAATAAAGCTGCTTGTCATATCATCAGGGTTAACTGCATTTGGTACCATGTCACCAGGTAAGCCAAGTTTGCTGTAACCTGCAGTACTCAAAAAATCCATCTGACCACCACGGCCTCCTACGAGTACGTTAGAGCCTGAAATATTGGCGCCGCCCGCGAGATCAAAGCAGATGAACGGGACTTTTCCTGCTCCTTGCGCAGAGATACCGCAACTATCTTTTAAAGCTTCTAAGTCAGAAGACAGCGCTGCTGAGGCAGTGCTAGGGCTACCAAATAGACTAAATAAAGACGAACCAAAAACGCTTGCTGAACCGGCCATAAAACCTTGAGAAACAAATTCTCTGCGTGTTTTAGGTCGGGCATGGTCGGCATGTTTCAACGGAGAGTTGATAGCGATTGTTTGTGCTAATGTTGGTTTAATAAACATTGTTATCGTCCTTCTATTGAATCAGTGTAGTGGCACTACCTAGCACAGCAGCGCAAGTAGCTTTTACAACGGTTTCAGTTCGGTCATTTTCGCAGCTACTGTCGGCGCTACATACAGTTAATTTTACGATTAAACTATTAAGCTCTGTATTAACGGCACTATTGGAGGGTTGGCTATCAAGACTGCTGCCGATGAAATTCTCGAGCAGAGGGTTAATAATTAAATTTATACCGGCCGAATCAAATGCTGTATTAACGTCATCAGTGAAAACAAAAGAGGGGAAGAAGCTAGCGCGTAGCGTTGTGTCTTCAACTAATGCATCGCAATACTTTATAGCAAGCTGTGTGACCGCCATTTGGTGTGCAGATAAAAATCCGCTAATTGCTTCAACTGTTGGTAATTGTTGCTTCACGGTATTAAACGTTGCACTGACGTTAGCGTTCGCTTTGCTAACACCGGTTAGTGCTGCCATTGAAACATTAATTTCATCAAATGTTTTTAAGCCAATATCTGAGGCAGGCTCTTCATCTAATGGGGCTGGTGGTGCTGATGGAGTAGCTTCAACAATTACATTTAAAAATGTACCAATCTGTTCAAAGCTTAAAAAGAATTCATCCGTGTTAGGGCCTGTTTCTAATGCGATGATGGTGCCTAAATTAGATAAAGATTGTTGACCACCACCGTTTTCATAGTCGATATCATTTAAGCTGATATCAATATTTTTGAATGCTTGTCCTATGGTTGCTTCTTTACCGTTAATGCCAAGTTTAAGGCCTTTAACGGAGATGTCGGAGAAAGAGGCTGTTGGATCAAGGCTTTTGAAATAAGGCGCTGTAAATAAATAGCTGAAGCTATCGTATTGGCTGACTTCAAAAACAATAAAGCTTTCTGGCGTATTGGTTAAGTGTGAAACGCTGAAGAGTAAGAAGAATTTTTCACCGACGCCAACATTATAATTTTGTGCAATTTGCTCGCTTGTTAGTGATCTATTATGAATGGCGACCATACGTAAAGTGCCTTGCCAGAGGGAGTTACTGCTACCTTCATTTCCAAGTACAAACGCGAAGCTATCATCCCATTCATTTAAATTACCAGCAGTCTCGGGATCAAGGTCTTCAGTGTATTCGCCGTTAACGTAAATCTTTCGTGCTTCACTTGGCGCGTAGGTTACCACCACATGCTGTAAGTTTGCTTGTAGGCGTTCATCTGCATCGGCAGTCGACATGGCTTCAGTTTGGTTGGTTGTACTGCTTCGTTGATAAAAATCATAGTTGTAAAGCGTTTGTCCTAAGGTGAAGTTTCTTGCGTCCTCAGAACCTGAGTAAGTCACAATAGGGGTGTTCTCTTGTGCAACATTACCGGGTACTACCCAGGCTTCTATACTATATTCCCCTGTCG
>JBLHVH010000178.1:0-7415 GCA_047628385.1 Oleiphilaceae bacterium | reverse complement strand
GAATAAGCAACTGCATAATGCTCGCTACTCTATTATCGCTAACCCTTACTCACAAAACTATCAAAATTGTACCGAGCATATTCTTGATGTTATATTTTCATCCATTTATGGCATTGATGAAATCGTTCAAATAAAGGCTAACGAACAGGCATACTTTAAAGCGCAAGAAATTAAAATTTCACCGTTAAAACGATTATTAGCACCGATGGTAAGCAGTGAAATAAGTACGTCTGATCATGAAGGACCTATACAAACAGCTACTTTTTCAACCATCGCTCAGTTTCTGAATGACTATGCGTTAGCTGAATCCAGTGTCGTTATCGATAAGTCTGGCGTGCACTTGCTTAATATTTAAGATAAGAGAATAAGAAAAGTCGTATATTTTTTCGTCGAGTATTACTATAGAAGCCTTTACGAGATCACTATTTACGTAAAAAATTATCGTTCAGATGTGCTGTTAAGCCTAAATCTATTCTGTTGATAACCGAATTTGGCAAAAAATAAACTCCGGCCTAAACTATAACCGGAGTGATATCGAGTGGCGATCATTCAAATTTTTTATGGAATACTTACCCCTTAATTTACGTAAACCTCTAAGCAGATAGCAAACCTTATGGCACAAACGACCGCAATAATTAAAGTATTGAAGCGAACACTGAAAGCCCATGAAAAAAGGTATTCAGATGTAGCCGAAGCACTAAATTTGAGTGAGGCGAGTGTGAAGCGTTTATTTTCTGAAGAACATTTTTCATTAAAGCGACTTGATCAAATTTGTAATTTTCTTGGCATTGAAATAACTGACTTACTGTCTTCAATGAAAGATGAAAAACAGCTGCAATCATTGACAGCTGAGCAAGAAAAACAGCTTGTTGCCGATACACCACTCTTATTAGTGGCGAATAGTGTACTTAATCACTGTAGTTTTGATGATATTATGGATATATATGCCTTTCCTGAAACGGAACTAATTCAATACTTAGCTAAACTTGATAGATTAAGAATAATACAATTACTCCCGAACAACCGCATAAAAGTATTAGTAGATAGAAGTTTCAGTTGGCTGAAAAATGGGCCAATTATTAATTTTTTTGAAGAGCAGGTGAAAAAAGATTTCTTTAATAGTCGCTTCAATAGGCCGGGTGAAAAGCGTTTATTTTTGGTTGGCATGTTGTCACGCGCGTCGAATGAAGCGTTTCAACGAAAACTTGAAAGACTTTCAGAAGAATTTCATGACCTCCACTATGAAGATGAGAAATTACCAACATCAGAACGCTTTGGTACGAGTGCCGTTGTCGCGATGCGACAGTGGGAACCTGAAATTTTTGAGTCCAAACGCAAACAGAAGGATAACCGTATTTTCTAATACCCTTAATTTAAGCCTGAGCATTGAGTTTGTTCAATTGATATAAATAAACAGGGGATCGATAGAAATCATTCAATTGAATCACTTTCAGTGCTGATTGCGAATTTAATGCAAAATTATGACTGATGAGAAAGAGCGCATCAGCACCTTCTTGGCTTAGCTTTTCTTTAATACCCTCCATAACGGCAGGATATAAATAGCACATCACGACCGACGCTTGAGACAGATCCGCCTTTAGAAAATTCTCTCGGTGTAGACTCAAATTATTTAAGCCTAGCATTCTTTTTAGTACTAATGCGGTGAACCATGGCAGTAATGATAACTCATACCCTACGATTTGCCTTTGAGGGTAGCGCTTAGCAAGACGTATAACCAAGTGCCCCCAGCCGCTCCCTAAATCATAAATAGAGCCGTCGCCAGTATCATCTGCTAGCTGAAACATGGCTTGCCGCGCCTTATGTGAACTCGGCATGGGTGAGATCCCTAAGGTCAAAGTGCTCCATACAATAGTCGAGCATGCAATTAGCGTTAAGGCAATGATAAATATGTCTAAATAAAGCAAATAAAAATACTCTATAATCGCCCGAAACCGAAGTACCCGAGCTCGTTTTTATGTTTGATTAATCGGCGATCAGCGGGTCTTTACAGCTGTTATCTTTTTTATATAACTGATTTAACCTGGCTTGCTTTCTAAGCTCTTTAATATTTGGTAGAGCATCTTGAAACAAGTTAAAAGTTATTTCTCTCAAACCCATGTTTAATAGTTTATTAATTTCAGAAATAATCATCCTCCCTTCATTTCTATCTGGGCAACTTGCCCGTATCGGCGCGAAGCTAGTTCCTTCTAATAACATCAAATACTTGAGGGACTGCTCTGGTTGAGCCTCTGTAAAGATAGGGAACTCTTCGGGGAAAATTAACACACTGCCAACATTTCGACTTGAAAGACTTGCCATCTTTACCATGCTAACAGGGCCTTCAGAGTCGGTCATATAAACGATATATTCTCTTTTTCATATCTACTTTGCGCTAAAATTCGTCCCATTCCCCCAAATACTGGTCGATTTTTTAGTATCAATATCTGCCTACTTGTCTTAGTAATTTTAATTATATCCACGATGTAGACAATTCTTGTCTTCCCGTTATTCGATAATTTTTTATACAGCACTGGACCAACGGCGACCCCATAATCGACCGTATTCAGAATTGAATCAGAGTAGACGCGATGACTTGTATTTGGTAACTTCCAGCTACCTGAAGTGCAGAAAGTGTTGTTATTGGGGTCAGTCATATCTATCCCCCATCGCGCGGGATTAGCGATAATAATTTTTCCCTTTAGTCCTACTGCTTCGTAAGCCTTAACAAGTTCGAAGCCAATACCGTCTTTCGATTCAGAACCGAAAGACGGTAGATTAAAAACGTACCAGGAGTATGCAGACTCGCCTAAAGCAGGCGAACAAAAGGTTAGCATCAACAGCGTATAAGTAAAGAGTCGATTTCTAATTTTGGTATATGTAATCAAGGTTTATTAAATCCCCCGAAACCATCGGCTCTTTTCATGGCAGTATTTGCTTGGTAAGCATTAGAGACAAGAACCAACAAATGCCTAATTTTACTTTATTCATTATATATTTCGGCATATTAAGTGTTCTTATTTAGTGCGTTAAATATAGTTCAAATATTGGCTAAGTCCATTTCGTGAAATCTTGCGCCCACTGCTATTTTAAGCATAAATACGAATCTTAATACCCCTAGAAAAAGAGGTTAGTTGATTCTATTATTTTTGGCGCTATACAGCGTTCGTAGAACGCTCTGTTCAAGATCAAGCTTTTCACCCTATTTATTTGCATTTATCTTAGCTTTTTAGTTACTTCTACGTGTAAGCGCAGGGCCTCGATTTACTCGGTGGTAGAATGCGCTTATCTTTAAGGTTTCATCTTTAGCCTATCCGACCAGCTTTAATATCCTAAGTGTGAATAAAGAACTTAAACACAAGGTCAAAAGAAATTCACCACCGAAAAAAGCCAAGGCGCTGCTACACAAAGAAGACATTAGCTACTTTTAAATAAAGTTTCAGTATTTGTTTGTAGGTTGATCTAAACTAGTAACATCAAGCCATTTCTAAAGCATCATAAAAAGGCCCGTTGTTCATGAAAAAATCTCTTAAGGCGGCATTACTCTCCGCTTTTGTTCTACCTGGTTCAGGTCATTTCTTTTTAAAAAAATATACCATGGGTTCAATTTTAGCCATCGCAGCTTTTTCAGGGCTCTATTCAATTATTGTTACCACCATTGACAAAGCCCTTAAGATTGCTGAAAAAATCCAAACAAGCAGTCCTCCGCTGAGTATCGAGGAAATATCTGCCCTTATTTCTCAGCAGATTTTGCACTCAGAGGCCCAGCAAATAAATGCGGCGCTACTGGTATTATTAGTCGCTTGGGTAATAGGGATAATTGATGCTTATAGGTTGGGCGCTATTCAAGAAAAACACGAAGATTAAGCTTTCAACAGTAAATATATTCCGGTTAAAACGATCACTGAACCTGCTACACGACTAATCTTTTTCTCCATTTTTTCACTTTGAAAAATATTTTTAACATGACTGGCAAGGTAGGCATACACTAGCATAGTACCGCCTATTGCGAGGGCAGTAACAGCCATGATGGTAACGATATCCACGAATACCAGCGTACTTAAATCTAAGATAGCGGGGAAAAAACCTGCATAAAAGAGAATAGCTTTCGGATTTGATAGAGTAATAATCAAACCCGAAAAATAATTGGTATACCATGACGGCGCTTCAAGTACTTCTACTGGAAGCGCCTTCGATTCGGTTTTCCATAATGAGCAGCCAAGCCAGATAAGATAAGCGCCCCCTAAATAACTAACGACACTAAAAAAACTACCAAGCTCGTTGGCCGCAGCCGATAAACCGTAAATTGCTAAAAAAATAAAGATAAAGTCACCGGTGACGATACCAAAAGTCGTCACCATACCGTGAGAGAAACCTGACGCCATCGATCGGGCAACAACGGCGAGCATGCCTGGTCCTGGTACAACCGCGAGTATCACCATGGCTATAAATAAAAAAACGAGTGTTGTAAATGCCATTTCACTGCCTGCTAAAGCGCTTTTAGTCTTCTGAAAGCTCACCAACAAGATCTTTCTGCATTGCTGCACGAATCTGATCTGAACTGTAAGGTTTTGACATTAAATAATGTAGTTTTGCTAGCGCTGCTTCCGTCGTCATATCAACACCACTGATAACACCTGCTTTCGCTAATGCATTGCCCGTCGCATAACTATCCATATTAACCTTACCTTGTAGGCATTGCGTCAAATTAACCAAAATGATACCTCGTTCATTCGCTTTCGATAGACAATTCAATAATGCAGGGTTCTGAGGTGCATTGCCCACACCGTAGCTTAAGAGTATTAATGCTTTAATAGGTTGGTGCAGAAAGTTTTCGATCAAGCTCGTGGTAATACCTGGGTATAAGGTCACAATGCCGATGACTTGAGGACTAATTTTAGCCACAAGTAAGGGTTTGATAGCCCCATTACTAATTTCTCCAGCTTTCAAACGGATGTTGATATCCGCTTCCATTAGGCAAGGGTAATTGGGTGAGACAAAGGCATCAAAACCATCTGCATGGGCTTTTGTCGTCCGATTTCCCCGATATAATTTATTATTAAAAAATAGGCTCACTTCTGAAATAGGGTAATTGGCAGCAATATAAAGTGAGTTAAGTAAATTAATTTGCCCATCTGAGCGCAATTGAGACAAAGGAATTTGAGAGCCGGTTACAATTACCGGCTTAGAAAGATTTTGTAACATGAATGAGAGTGCCGAGGCCGTATAAGCCATCGTATCGGTGCCATGAAGAATCACAAAACCATCGTACTGCTCGTAGTTTTCTTTGATGTTATCTGCAATCATCTGCCAATCAGTAGGCGCCATATCAGAAGAGTCAATAAGTGGGTAATATTCGTGAATGGTGAATTCCGGCATCTCTTCGCGATAAAACTCGGGTAGCGACTTTATATAACTAGTAAGAAAGCCAGCAACAGGTGCAAAGCCTTGCTCCGTTTTTTGCATGCCGATAGTGCCGCCCGTATACGCAACATAAATTGATCGTTTCGTCATAATTCACTTCAAGTTTTGATAGTTTAGTCAGGAGTATACTGGCTTGGGTGGTACTTACAAATCATCCCCTAGTTTGCCAATCACTCTTTCGTTCATGATTTTTTGAGTCAATTTAAATTGAAGGCTAAATTCCGCGAAATAATAAAAGAATGGATTCCGGCCTAAAAGCTCATCGGAATAATAGTTAGGACCTCTAGTTGACGTTATTTCGTCAGTAACTCGGGCGAAAGCTCACTATAAAAACAACAACAGAGGTCAGTAGACCTCTGTTAAAGCGTAAATAAAGCCATGCAGCCTTAATTTGAGGGCGCTAAACCAACTGCATTAATGATTCTTTTGAGTAGTCTTGAAGTTCATTCAAGCGATTATTTTTTACTTTTATCACCCATTCAGGATCTTGAAGTAAAGCGCGGCCTACAGCCACTAGCTCAAATTCATTGTTACCCACTCTATCAGATAGTTGCTGTATTGAGCCCGTTTCAGCTCCGGCCTTAACTGACATTTCTAAACTACTCCCCTCTTCGTCTATAAAGCTATTATCAAGGCCTACACTACCAACGGTAATGACCGATTTACCGGTTAATTTCTTTGTCCAACCAGCAAGATTCATGTCTGAGCCTGCAAATTCTTTTTCCCAAAAGCGCCGCGTACTACAATGGAAAATATCGACGCCTGCTTCCACTAAAGGTGTTAAGAATGCTTTCAACTCTTCGGGTGTTTCGGCTAAGCGCGCAGTGTAATCTTGCTGTTTCCATTGTGAAAAGCGAAAAATTATTGGAAAGTCATCGCCTACACGCTGGCGTATAGCCTGAATAATTTCTACCGCAAATTTAGTCCTCGCGGGTAAATCACCGCCATATGCATCGGTTCGTATATTTGATCCATCCCAGAAAAATTGATCAATCAAATAACCATGTGCGCCATGTATCTCAATGGCATCAAAACCAATTTCTTTTGCATCAGCGGCAGCTTGCGCAAACGCTTCCACAACCTCATCGATGTCTTTCTGCGTCATGGCGACTCCGTTTTCTTTTCCGGGTTTAAATAAACCCGATGGGCTGTAACCTGGTACAGATTTGTCCGGCTCTATCCCTTCTTTACGTATCGCGCCAACATGCCAAAGCTGCGGCGCTATTTTGCCACCTTTAGCATGCACTGCATCGACTACTTTCTTCCAACCAGCCAACGCTTTCTCGCCATGCATAAAGGGTACACGAGGGTAACCATTGGCAGCCTTATGCCCCACGGTTGTCCCTTCAGTAATAATTAAACCCACTTCGTTTTCTGCTCGACGTTCATAATACGAAGCGACGAGGTCATTCGGAACATTACCGGGTGAAAAAGTACGGGTCATGGGCGCCATCACAATTCGATTCTTTAATGCTAAAGGCCCTAATTGAATCGGTTGAAATAATGGGTTTTCAGTGTTCATAGTTTTCTCCGGTTTGTCTTAAAATTTGTTCAAATTGCATCATCGTTTGATGAAACAAGTCTTGACCGTGTAAGCGTGCATAATACAAAGCGCCCTTAGAGCTAAATATAAATAATGCTGCCATGGCTTTCGGGTCATCCTGTTTTATAAACTCGCCGTCTTGCGCACCTTTACGCAGCACCTTTGTGACCCAATCTAATTCGATGTCATCCAAGGCTTTCAAGGCTACTTTCATGGGCTCCGACAACTTATTCAAGTCGCTATATAACGCACTGATTGGACACATTTTATGGTCTGTAAGCGTGTGCTTCGTGCCTGCTTGTAAATAACGTTCTAATTTATTCCAACTTGAATGGCTTTTGGTATCAAAGTGCTCTAAACCTTGAACCAGCCAGTCATGCGTCCACTCACAAAGCGCCAAACCTAGATCCTCTTTTTTAGGATAATGATGGTGAACACTCGCTTTGCTAAT
>JBLHVH010000177.1:0-7454 GCA_047628385.1 Oleiphilaceae bacterium | reverse complement strand
AGAGGGCCGGGCCTTTTTATACCAAAGCCTTGGCCAAAATCGACACCAATCGCTTTCAGCGCCTCGGCAGTGGCTTGATCTTCGACAAATTCGGCTATGGTTTGTAAGCCAGCGGCATGCCCGATGGTATTGCAGGCTTCAACGATGCCTCGATCAATTGGGTCGGTTAATAATTTTAGTACAAAACTACCATCAATTTTCAGATAATCTACAGGAATGGTTTTTAAATATGAAAATGAACTCATACCAGCGCCAAAATCATCTAGTGCAAATTTAAACCCTTCATCTCTGATTTCTGAAATAAACTCTACTGCATCAGATAAATTATCAATGGCTGCTGTTTCAGTAATTTCTAAGCAAATACGATTAGGTTTGATGGCATATTTCTTCAGCATCGCCCGAATGTCATTAAAAAATGATTTATCGCTTAGTGAATTACCCGATAAATTAATGAAAAATGTACCTTCATCTTTATTACCAAGACCGGATTCAGATAGATATTTAAATGAATTTTCCACCACCCATCGATCAAGCATTGGCATTAAACGGTAACGCTCGGCAGCAGGTATAAATTCATTAGGGAAAACTAAATAGCCGTTATCATTTAAACGGACTAAAAATTCACCATGTTCTCCCTGGCAATGTGTCTGAAATCCTTTCATGGGTTGAAAGTGAAGCACGAAGTGATTATCTTTTATGGCCTGTTTGATTTTGCCTACCCATTGCATTTCATTTCGACGTTGCTGATATTCAGGGTCTTCTTCACTAAACCATTGAATACCATCATGTCCTTTTTCTTTCGCTGTATTACACGCCATATCGACACAGCTCATTAGCCCTTGCACAGATTCCGTCTGTTGGTTGACCGATACTACGCCGATGCTAATACTGGTGGTAAAGGGTTTGTTTTGCCAAGAAAATTGCAGATCTTTTATGTGTTCTTGAATCGTTTCTGCACGGACGAAAGCTTCTTCTTTATTCGTGTTTTTAAATAATATTCCAAATTCATCAGCACCTAAGCGTGCAATGGTGTCAATACTGCTGGTTTGCCTTAAAAGTACGAGTGACACCTGCTTGAGCAGTTCATCACCTGCGACATGGCCGCTGGTATCGTTGATGATTTTAAATTGGTCTAAATCCAAGGTCATTAAAATATGAGAGGTATTCTGTGCCTTAGCCGTTTTTAAGGCTTCATGAATGCACTTTTCAAAGTGTTCTCGGTTGGCTAAACCTGTCAAATTGTCATGAATGGCAAGATGTTCGAGGTCTTTTTCAGTTTTCCTTTTTTCGTGGCGAGATTCACTTTCACGAATTTCCCGTTCAATGGCAGGAACAAGCCGTGCTAGGTTTTCTTTCATTACGTAATCTTGTGCGCCAGCGTTCATTGCATTTACAGCAGTGTTTTCGGTGATATCACCAGAAACAATAATTACAGGCAGGTCAGGGTTAAATTCTTTGACCGTAGCGAGTGCTTCTGCAGAGGAATAGCAGGGCATATTATGATCAGAAATTACTAGGTCCCATTCATCGTCTTCAAGCGCTGTTAAAAGCGATTCTTCGGTATCAACTTGTTTGTGTTTTATGTCCAAGCCATTTTTTTTAAGCTCACGTAGGAGAAGAAATACATCATCTTCGGAATCATCAACGATTAATATGTTATACATGCGGCTCTAATATTAAAAAAATGTGGTAAAAAAGAATCTTTATGAATAAGGATTTATTATTTAAGTATCTAATGTAAATATAAAATTCTTTTAACTATTAACTGAAGTTTAGGTGAAAGGTTTTAGATTACAAGTGTGATTTAATTTCTTTTTCTCGAGTTTTTTCAAGGCTAAGGGGGAAGAAATTTAGGAAAGGAAATACGCACCACTTCAGGATAAAATTCGACCGAAGTGATGTTGCTATTGTGCAAAGTTTAGCTACAAGTTTTTGGCTTAACTTACTACGAATTTGCAGCTTTTTGTTCTTGTTTCATAACCAAAGAATGTTTTTTACTTAAATCCAAAAATTTTGGCATTGGCCCGACATCTTCAAAAACAGGGTCACCC
Organism: Oleiphilaceae bacterium; assembly: GCA_047628385.1. Lineage (GTDB taxonomy): Bacteria > Pseudomonadota > Gammaproteobacteria > Pseudomonadales > Oleiphilaceae > PZPK01. The sequence goes on along the minus strand of JBLHVH010000177.1, from coordinate 5,403 downwards.
ATTTCATCTTTTGAGATGATTTTTTTACCAGCAATGTAAGGGAAACTGGTCTCAAGTTCATCGAGTGCCGCTGACAATAATTCTCCAATAATCTCATTTTTAGTGCGTTTAGAGTACATTTCAGCTAAGGCTGTAATTTTAGCCGCATCTTCAACAGGTAAGCGTAACGAATATTCTTCATTGGTAAGGGTTGCTTTCGCCTGTTTTTCCCAACAATCTGCGAGTGCTTTAATTTTCATAAGCTATTATCCTTGTATTACTTTTTATACTAATTGCTTTCATAACTGATACTTTTAGTGTAGTCATAAATAGATTGGTTGTGGAAAATATAATTGTGTGTATTTGTTAACACTTACATAAGGATGAAATATGACTGAATTACACCCTGCGTTGCGTGATAATGTTCGGCTATTAGGTGATTTATTGGGCCAAAATATACAAGAGCATCTTGGTCAAGAATTTTTAGATAAACTAGAGGCTATTAGAGCAGCCGCAAAAGTAGATCGCAATGAGGAATCGGGAGATGCAAACCCTGAGTTGGTTCGCTTGTTGGCTAGTTTAGGTGATCGTGAAATTGTGTCCGTCGCACGTGCATTTAATCAGTTTTTGAACTTAGCCAATATTGCAGAACAATACCATGGTGTTCGTCGCAGTCGCACTGATCAGGAAGATGGCGTTGAAACGTTTGATCAACTATTTGATCGCCTTAAAGGGGCAGACAAAACAAAACAAGATATTTCTGAGCTACTAAGCGATATGAATATCGAGTTTGTACTGACGGCGCATCCAACCGAAGTGACACGTCGAACGTTAATTTTGAAATACGAAGCAATCACCGCCTGTTTAGAGAAACAAGATCGCCCAGACCTGAATCAGAAAGAACAGGGGCGAATTCGAGATGAATTAAATCGTTTAGTTTGCGAGGCTTGGCACTCAGATGAAATAAGGCGTGATAGACCTTCTGCAGTGGATGAAGCGCGTTGGGGCTTTGCTGTCATTGAAAATAGTTTGTGGGAAGCGTTACCAGAATTTTTACGTGATTTTGATGTTGCTTTAACTGATAAATTTGGGGTGAGTCTACCCCCAGATGCCAGTCCAATTCGATTTGCTTCATGGATGGGAGGTGATCGCGATGGCAACCCTAATGTAACAGCAAATTTGACAGAAGAAGTAATGAGTTTGAGCCGCTGGATGGCAGCTGATCTATACCTGCGCGATGTGCGAACCTTGATGAATCAGTTATCTATGTGGGATTGCTCTGATGAATTACGCGCTGAGGCCGATAAATATTTGTCAGAAAATAATCGTAACCGAGACGAACCTTACCGTTTGATTTTAACTCAGTTGCGTAAACGTTTATTGGCGACGCTTGACTGGTCTGCAAAGAAGGCAAACGGAGAAGAAGCGGATACAACAGATATATTGCTTAATAATGATGAGCTTATTGAGCCGTTAATGCTTTGTTACACCTCCTTGCATGAAAAAGGCTTGCACTCTGTTGCCAATGGTTTGTTGTTAGACACGATTCGTCGCGCAAGTTGTTTTGGTTTGGAGTTGGTCAAGCTAGATATACGGCAAGATTCAGAACGGCATCTTGATGTGATGAGTGAGTTAACTCAGTATCTGGGTTTAGGCGATTTCGCTGACTGGGATGAATCAAGCAAGCAGTCATTTTTATTGACTGAACTACAAAGCAATCGACCTTTAATTCCTGAAAAGTGGCCTTGTAGTGACGATGTGAGGGAAGTGTTAGATACCTGTCGAACAGTTGCCAAGCAGCCATCGTCTGCACTCGGGTCTTATGTTATTTCGATGGCGAGCTTACCCTCCGATGTGTTGACCGTTATTTTACTTCTTAAAGAATCGGGTATTAGGCACCGAATTCGAGTGGTACCTTTATTTGAAACATTAGACGATTTATCTGGCTCAAGTTTAGCCATTGACAGTTTGCTTAATATTCCTTGGTATCGTGACTATTGTGATAACCATCAAGAAGTCATGATTGGTTATTCGGACTCAGCAAAAGATGCAGGGCAAATGGCGGCAGCATGGGCACAGTATCAAGCGCAGGAACGCTTAGTTGAAGTGGCCAATAAACACGAAGTTAAACTGACTCTGTTTCATGGCCGTGGCGGTACTGTTGGTCGAGGTGGCGGTCCTGCAAATCGCGCAATATTGTCTCAACCACCGGGTTCTGTCTCAGGCTCATTTAGAATTACTGAGCAAGGTGAAATGATTAGATTTAAGTTTGGTATGCCATCAGTTGCGAAACAAAGCTTAAAGCTATATTTAAATGCCGTTATTGAAGCAAGTTTATTGCCGCCACCTAAACCAAAAAGTGGGTGGCGTGATTTGATGAATGAAATGACCCAGCTTTCACTGTCGTCGTATCGGGCAACAGTTCGTGACGATCCAGATTTTGTCGCCTATTTTAGAGCGGCTACGCCTGAGCAAGAATTAGGGAAACTAGCATTAGGTAGTCGCCCTGCAAGGCGGAAAATGAGTGGTGGTATTGAAAGTTTACGCGCTATTCCATGGATTTTTGCATGGACACAAATTCGCTTAATGCTTCCGGCATGGTTAGGAAGTGATGAGGCATTAGAAACAGTGTTAGCGTCAAATAAATCAACAACTTTAGATGAAATGTTCGAACAGTGGCCTTTCTTTAAAACGCATATAGATATGCTAGAAATGGTCGTTGCAAAAGGCGATGCTCGCATTGCGCGCTATTATGATCAAGTGCTTGCACCTGATGCGCTTAAGCCTTTAGGGCGTACTTTGAGGCATCGTTTTTTAAGAATAATCGAGTTAGTGAATTTAGTGAAAAAACAACAGGTTATACAGCAAGATAATCCTAAGCTTCAAGGGTCTTTAGATGTTCGTAACCCTTATACCGATCCCTTGCACTATTTACAGGCCGAGCTATTAAGGAGAGACCGTTTGGCAGGTGATGTAGGTAAAGGCGAAAATAAAGGTGAAAGTGATGAGTCAATTGAACTCGTTGAGCGCGCGCTTAAAGTTACCATGGCAGGTATTGCTGCGGGTATTAGGAATACAGGGTAATATGGTTTAGCCGAGAGGTTACAACTGCTTACAAAATACTCTATTCAGAAATGTCTAATTGTGACGTGGATAGGGTGTTTTCGTAAAAAAGAAACTACACTATCTACTATTAAAAAATCTAAAGTTATAGTGTTAGGAGTTAGGGTCAATATATGCCTATTGCATCGAAATTAAATCATTTTATAGAAAGTAAAGGTATTAGCTACCAACCTTTACATCACCCTAGAAGTGATCATATAGGGCATGCGATTGACCTTGCAAATGCAGTACCTGAACTTTGTGCTAAAACTATCCCTTTAATTGATAAGAGAGGGCCTGCTGTCGCAGTTATTCCTTACCCTGCTGAGTTAGATTTGGTGGTAATTAACGAAACATTTAATCGTCAATTTCAGCTATTAGATGAGGCGCATTTCGGTAAATTATTTCAAGATTGTGATGCGGGTGCTTTACCCGCGTTATCCATGGCATATGGGATTCCTGTCATGGTAGATGTTGATATGTTGGACAATGAGTATGTTTTTTCTGCAAGTGGTTGCTCTTGTACTTTATTAAAGATGACGGGCGAGGTGTTTCGCATCGCAATGATAGGGGCGATAAAAGGGCGTATCGCTAAGTGGCCAAATGCTGAATCGGAGAGTTTTGGCGAGGGTGTTAACGCCTGTCGTGGTAATATTTCTTTGGATTCAGTAGCAAAAAAATTAGAGCGTTTATACCAGTTGCCTCCGATGCCTGAAACAGCAGTACGTATTATGCATTTAACGTCTGATCCTGATTCAGACGTATTCCAGCTAGCGTCACTCATAGAGAAAGACCCTAGTTTATCTGCGCAGGTGATGCGTTATGCCCGATCCGCTCTGTTCTCGTATCGAGGTGAATTAAATAGCATTAAAGATGCTGTAAACATTGTACTGGGCTTTGATCGTGTTGCGCAGTTATCAATGGGGATTGCATCTTCAAAAGCGTTTAATATTCCACAGCATGGGCCGCTAGGCTTAGAAAAATTCTGGCAACATTCGCTTTATTCAGGCATTTTATGTCAAGCATTAGCATTAATGGCAAATCCAGATTTAGGTATTGATGATAAAGATGCGTATTTAGCAGGGCTCTTACATAATTTTGGTATTTTGTTGATTGGACATTTATTTCCTCCTGAATTTAAAATGCTAAATAAATTAAGGGAATCTGACCCAGAAGCGAGCATGGCTGATCTTGAAAAACAAGTGTTTGGCATGGGGGGGGCGCAAGAATTTATATCTTTGGGGCATGGTTCTATGGGCGCTATTTTACTTAAAATGTGGAGTTTACCGAATGCCTGTATACAATCAGCCGCAATGCATCAGACTGAGGGGTATCAAGGTGATTGTGAAGCATATGTAAATTTAGTTCAGCTTGTGAATTATTACCTCGCTCAGGATGGTATAGGTGATGAACATGTTGAATATGACCCTGAGCGAGCACTTTTAGCTTTGGGTTTGGACGAAGAAAATGTCCAGGAATTGGTCGTGACTTGTATCGAACAATGTCGAAGTTTAGATGGCATGATTAGTCATATGGCAGCTTGAAAATTGATCGAAAGGGTGTTTTAAAAAGCCTTACGTCTCCTTAGGCTTCCACTGCTCCACTCAAATCCGTATAATGTCGCCTCTTTATTGACTGTAGTATTAATAATTCACTACCCAGTTGAACCAAATTTATATTTAACGATAACTGATTAGCCCTTTATTTTTTTTGTAATTTATTGAAAAGTATTAGTTTTTTACAAAAAACGACAAAGTCTTGGCTGCTTGTACAATAAGTGGCTACATTAGCGTTTAATATGCCCAGTTTTTTAAATTTTAAGTTAAATTAAGGGAGCAACCCGTTTATGAAAGTAATTCTACTAGGTGCACCAGGTGCCGGAAAAGGTACTCAAGCCCAGTTTATGACTGAAAAGTACGGAATTCCGCAAATTTCTACTGGTGATATGTTAAGAGCCGCTGTTAAAGCTGGGTCACCATTAGGTATTAAAGTAAAAGAAGTAATGGCTTCTGGTGGATTAGTGTCTGATGAGACCATTATTGAATTGATACAAGAACGTATTAAAGACGATGATTGCGCAAAAGGCTTTCTTTTTGATGGGTTTCCAAGAACGATTCCACAAGCTGAAGCATTAAAAAAACAGGGTGTAGAGATCGACGCAGTCGTTGAAATTAATGTTGCTGATGACGAAATTATTAGTCGTTTAAGTGGACGACGTGTTCATGAAGCCAGTGGCCGAATTTATCATGTTAAATATAATCCGCCTGCAGTTGAAGGTAAGGATAATGAAACAGGTGACACGCTAATTCAGCGTGAAGATGA
>JBLHVH010000176.1:0-7501 GCA_047628385.1 Oleiphilaceae bacterium | reverse complement strand
ATCCGAAATGATGCTGATATAGATTATGCAGTGGAGAGCACCGTCGATGGTGCATTTTTTAATTCTGGGCAATCTTGTTGTGGGCTTGAAAGAATTTATGTTCATGAATCGATTTTTGATGACTATATTTCAAAATTTGTGTCATTGGTAAAACAATATAAATTAGGTCGGTCCGATGACTCGGAAACAACATTAGGACCGTTAGTGCGAAGTAGTGCAGCGGAGTTTGTTAGAGGCCAAATAGTAGATGCCATGAAGCAAGGCGCATTACCTCAGATTGACTCTAATAGTTTTAGCCTAAATAAAGAAGGCACTGCTTATATGGCCCCTCAAGTATTAATTAATGTGAATCACGCCATGCGCGTGATGAATGAAGAAAGCTTTGGTCCTGTAATTGGTATCATGAAGGTAAGTTCTGATGAAGAGGCGATCAGTTTGATGAATGATAGTGAGTTTGGGCTTAGCGCAGCGATATACTCATCCAATATTGAAAAGGCAGTTGAGCTAGGCGATAAAATAGAAACCGGTACGTTCTTTGTTAATCGCTGCGACTTCTTAGACCCTGAACTTGCATGGACGGGTGTTAAGAACACAGGTCGAGGATCTACGCTATCTTCTCAAGGCTTTAATGCGTTCACTCGTTTAAAATCATTCCATATAAAAACAGATATTTTATAGGTGTTTTATGACAGAACTAATGGCAAATTGGAATTATCCAAACAGTATTAGTACCGGCGCAGGACGTATAGTTGAGCTAGCAGATAAATGTAAAGCCCTTGGTATGATGTCACCGTTGATAATAACTGATCCCGGTTTAGCTGAGCTTTCAATTGTTTCTAATGTACATCATGCATGTATTAAAGCGGGTTTATCTTGTGGTTTGTTTAGTAACATACAAGGGAACCCAACGGGGGACAATATTATTGACGGTGTGCGCGCTTACAAAGAAGGTAAGCATGACGGGGTGATTGCGTTTGGTGGTGGGTCGGCATTAGATGCAGCAAAAGCAGTGGCATTAATGGTGGGTCAAACTCGACCTCTTTGGGACTTTGAAGATATCGGTGATAATTGGACGCGCGTGAATGAACAACAAGTAGCGCCGATTATTGCAGTACCCACAACAGCAGGAACAGGTTCAGAAGTAGGGCGTGCGTCGGTAATTACCGATACAGATAGTAAAGTGAAAAGGATCATTTTTCATCCTAAAATGTTACCGCAACACGTCATATTAGATCCTGAATTAACGCTTGGCTTACCTACCAATATTACTGCTGCTACTGGCATGGATGCACTGTCTCATTGCTTGGAAGCATTGTGTTCACCTTCTTATCACCCCATGGCAGAGGGAATTGCAGTAGAAGGGATACGGCTAGTAAAAGAATATTTACCTCGTGCGGTAAACGATGGGCAAGATATAGAGGCTAGAACTCAAATGTTAGTCGCTTCAAGTATGGGGGCGACGGCTTTTCAAAAGGGCCTAGGGTCTATGCATGCCTTAGCACACTCATTAGGGGCGCTTTATGGCGCACATCATGGTCTACTAAATGCTATTTTGATGCCCTATGTACTAAAAGCGAATCAAGATGAAATTGAAACTAAAATAGAAAGATTAGCGCACTATATAGGCTTGGAAGACTCTAGTTTTGATGGCTTTATGTATTGGGTATTTGAAATGCGTCGCAACCTTGATATTCCTCATGCACTAAGCGCTCTTGATATTGATGATTCGCAAGCTGAATTGGTGGGTATGATGGCGGTTAATGACGCTTGTGCAGGTGGTAACCCAATTTTGTTTACGGCTGAAATGTATTCAGCACTCTTTGTTGCCGCTGTTAATGGCTGTTAAGTTCGATCAGTTAGGAATGACGCTTAGTTAAGCCCAAAAGCCACCGAAACTTTCCTGTGATGCGCATGGTTGTAGGTCGCTCACCAGCTAAGCTTCATGCAGCCGTTCATTATAAGAGGTGACTTTGTATATACACACCTTATAAAATATCGAGATCCCATTGTGCCGCATCTTCAGTGACTTTCCCAATTACGTGAAACTTAATATCAGTTTGCTGTTTTAACTTTTCTAAAGCTTGGAGGCTTAATCCCGCTAATAGTCCACCAGATGTTTGTGGATCAAAAAGTAGAGGAAAAGCGGGATGCTTATGTATATTTTTTGAAATAGATAATGATTTTACTATTTCATGATTTTGTAGGTATAAAGAACTTCGAATATTTTGTCGTGATAATTCTTGAGCGCCTAATAATAAAGGTACGCTATCAAGCTTGATCTCCGCTTTACACTGGCTTGCTTCGAGCATTTCACATAAATGACCGATTAAGCCAAAGCCAGTAATATCGGTGCACGCCTCAATATCAAGTGTTGAAAAAATATCCGCAGCATGTTTGTTGCTAATTAACATACTTTCGATTGCTGCATTATGCCATTCACCTCGGTAGTTCCAGTTATCCCTATCCTTATTTTGCATTTGAGCGGCTAAAATTACACCCGTACCGATAGGCTTTGTTATGACTAAGGTATCTCCTTGTTTTAAGTGGTCATTTTGAAAAAGTGCCATGTTTTTTCTGGGCAACGCGTTAACGACTAAACCCAAACTAAGTTCTTTCGCTTCCGCAGTATGCCCACCCATTAAATGGCAGTTGTGGTCAGTTAAAACGTCTAGAACGCCTTGCATAACTAATGTCATTTCTTGTGTTTGGATGTTAGTGCTAGCAAAAGGAAGATTTAATAATACTTGAACACTTTTTGGTGCCGCATTCATGGCATAAATATCACTTAATGCATGTAAGGTTGCTATTTTTCCAAACAAATAAGGGTTATCAATAGGGCTTGTAATTTGGTCGACAGTTTGTAATAAAATAGTATTGGGGGTGTTAATGGTCACAGCATCTTCAGGTTTAAATTGCTGCTCTCCTATCAGACTCGTTATTACATTTCGTAAAATTGAACTTCCTATTTTGCTACCACATCCCGCGCATCGAATGGCATAGTTTTTAATATTTTCTTTTTCTAAATCTTCAATTAAACGAGGATCCACTTCTGGTTTTGAACGCATCGTTAAAACTGGAGGATGGCTAAACTGCGCCATAAACTTTTGATCAATTGAGTTTTTAATTCGCCATATCAGCGGCTGTATTATTGGGTAGGCTAGAGATTTAGTATTTCTGGCGGCTAAGGCTTTCTTTTTTCCTAAGGATAATAAACTTAAAAAACTGTCTTGCGGTACATAGGGTACCAATGGTTCATTAAGTAGATATTTTCTAAGGTTTTCAAGTAATATTGGCGCCTGACGAACGGCATATACACCCGCTTTTGGTCTGGGTGACATTTGCATATTGGCAATATCGCCTGCGGCAAAAATATTGGGGTCATTAATTGATTGAAGATTTTGGTTTACCGAAATAAAACCTAATGAGTCACTCTCCAACCCTGATAATTTTGGCCATTCAGCGGCGATGGCTTGTGTACAAAAGAAAATTTCATCGGCTTCAATTATTTCACTTTTAGTATTTATTAGTTTGTTTTGCTCTACACGGATCACATCAAAATTTATTCTGAGTTTAACGTTCATAGTATCAAGCGTACTCACCACTTGTTTGCCTACTTTATGTGTGTAACCCGTTAAGATTTCTTCCCCTCGAACAATAAGCGTGATGTGGATATTTTTTATATCTGACAAAGCTTCAGCAATAGCGAGTACTACTTCTATGCCTCCAGCACCGCCACCGACAACGGCGATTTTTAATGGGGTGTTAGCCGTTAAAGTGCTACTTCGGCAGCGTTTTATACAGGCTAGATAGCTTGGGTAAAATTGATCAATTGGTTTAACTGGATGAGCAAACTCTTTTAAACCTTCAACCCGTAGGTCAGGCGTAGAACCGATATCGATAGAGAGCGCGTCGTATGTAATATTTGGGTGTGTATTTAACGTTATAGATTTTTTCTGACGATCAAGTGAAACAACGCGATCTTCAATGAAGCGTACATTTGCCCACGTACACACTTTGCGTAGATCAATATGAATATCATCACTTGAGTAATGGCCAGCAAGCAATCCAGGAAGCATGCCAGAGTAGGGTGTTTTCCAATTTGGACTAATCAATGTTAAGCGCACGCCGGGTAAAGGGTTCATGGCCCACATTCTGATCACAAGGGCGTGAGCATGGCCTCCACCTACCAGAACAAGATGTCTAACAATGGGTGTCAGGTTTAACATAGCTAATTCCTGTTGAGAGCTGGTGAACTCTCAGCCTGGCTCGGTTTGTGAGCATGAATATACTTGCGACATTTTGTCGCGACAATTTCGGCAAAAATATTCAGTAGTGCTGAAGCGAGTATTAATAATACAGCACGGTCTAAGCGAAACTCTTCAAAGGCCGAGTCAATAAAGAAGCCTAATGTAGGGATGCCTAGAATACCTAAAATAGCTGTTTCACGCAGTATGGTTTCACCACGGTAAGAGGTAAAGGATAAAAACTGGCCATAAATACGTGGCAATAACTCAAAAAAGTAAGTGTTTGGCGCTGAACCTTTATCATTGCGTAAGTTAAACTCATTGCTATGCAAGCCTACTAAATGAGCGATGAGTACTCCATTATGAATGCCAAGAGCGAGTATCCCTGGTAGTAATGAGGGACCAAGAATGATTAAAGCAATGAACGCAAGTAGTAATTCGGGAAGACAACGAAGAGAGGTTAGCGCTAAGTTTCCTATACGACGATAGTGTTTCTGTTTTATCATGTGTTTAGACAGTACCGGGAATAAAAGTAGGCCAAGGAATGCTGAAAAGGCAAAGGCAAACTGACCAAGTAAAAGGGTGTACCCTAGGCCCGGTAAAATTTGTGTTTCAAAAATGAAATAAAACCACTGCCATAAAGCGGTAGTTGTTGTTATCGTCTCGCTGGTTTCATCATTTATATCATCAGTGTTTTTTAATGGTGCCGGTGTAATATCATCAATAAAACGACTTAGGTTGTCCATTTTCCAGACACTTTCATCAATTTGGCTATGGTCATTTTTTTCGTGATTTGTGGTTGACGTTGTCGGGGGTAACCAAATTATAGAAAATAAAAACAGTATCGGAAGCGCAAAACGATTTGCCCACAAACGCATCGTTAAAACAAGGCCGATAAATATAAAAATGAGCGCAGAGACCTCTTGGTATTGCCCAAGCTTTAAATAACCTTCAAGTTGAAAGCCAATAGTAGGAAGTCCGATGAAGCCAAGTACAACACTTGCGCGTAATGCGCACTCAAGGCGATATCGGCAATAATTAGCTAGTCTTGGTAAAGCGAGAGGAAATGTCGTGTAAATAAAGCGACTAAAATGTGATCCTTTTATTTGATGATAATTTTTTTTTGATGTTTCTTGCTGAATCTCTGCAAACACCCTTGCAAAGGTAGCGCTAAACGGAATCGCAAGTGCCAATACCCCAGTCAAACTCGTTAAACCAAAAAATTGTATTAGAATTAATGCCCAAAAAAGTTCATGAATTGAGCGCAGAAAGCTCATTAAAAAGCGTATGCCTTGAAAGCGATATAATTGAGCAAGGAAGAAGCCAATAACAACCGAAAAAGCCACTGCCTGAACAGCAAAAACAATCGTATTAACAAGAGAATTTACTAAACCAGGAATAATAAAATTGGGCCGTATTAACCCAAAAAACATTAGTTTAAGTTCACTGGTAGGCGACGTGTGTGTGACATCTAAATCAAGGAACGGAAGGCACAAAAGTGTAAGTATGGCGAACATCAGGCTACTTTGCCACATGGGCTTAGCGCTGGTTATGAATGCCGTAGCTTGATTGTCGTGTATCGCTCTACTCATATAGAGCGATCATATGAATAGGTTTTCTAAACGTGATGTGTGGTGACTATAAACAAGTGCTAGTTGTTTTTTTGTTACCTTAGAAACAGGCTCATCAAAAAGTATTTTACCTTTTGCAAGACCAATAATTCTTTCACAGCATGTAAGTGCAACATCAAGATCGTGAAAAACAAAAACAGAGGTATTAAATGACGCGGTGATAGATTTGATAATTTTCACTTTGTGAAAATCATCTTGAGCCGATACTGGTTCGTCACCCAAGAATATTGAATGCTTTTGTATCATCGCTCTAGCTATATTAATTCTTTGTTTTTGACCTCCGCTGAGTTGGTCAACCGATGATTTTAGAACATGTTGTAAGTCGAGCATCACTGCAATAGCTTTAATTTTTTCAAATTCTACCTTGTTAGGATGAATAAGGTTTCTTAAATTATATAAAAAATTATGCTCGTTCAGCGTACCTGCATAGATGTTATGAAAAGAAGAAAGCGAAGGCACTAATGCAGCATCTTGAGGGCACCAAGCAATCTGCTTAGGTTCCAAATTGTACAAATGGTTCATAAGTGTAGATTTACCACTAGCGCTTTCGCCCACTACAGCTACGGATTCGCCTTGATTTATTTCTAAACTGATATTAGAAAGTACGTGCTTTTTTCCGTAGTGTAGGTTTAACTTTTCAAGTTTGAACATGCCTCAGTCTATCAGTCCAATTGACTTAGCCGTTTGTAAAATGACTTCATAATCACTCGACTGTGCCTTGACAAACTTAGAACGTGGAAACGCGTTCAAAAGTTCAGGATCATCCATAGAGATTAACGCTTTTTGAACTTTTTCAATGAAATCATCGCCCCAAAATTCATTGATATCGCCCCGTATTGTCCACTGATAATCAGGGTAGTCAGGTGTTGTCCAAATTACATTCACTTGCTTTAAATCTATTAGGCCATCTGAAAGTGATTGTTCCCATACTTTGTAGTTAAGTGCGCCTAAATCGTAAGCACCCGTTTGAACAAGCGCGATTGTTCTGCTGTGATCACCGCTAAAACCAACTCTTTTAAATAGTAAGTCACTAGGTTTCTTATAGTGTTCTTGTAGATAAAATTCGGGCATTAACCTTCCTGAAGTTGAACCTTTAGAGCCAAAGGCAAGGGAATATTTTTCAGGAGATGAAGGTAAAGTGTCAGAGTTAGTCAGTTTTGTTTTAGCGTTAGCAATGATCACCGATTTAAAGTATTGATCCTCTTCCCCTTGAGCAATCGCAAGACTACCAGGTACAAGTCTACGGGCTTGAACACCAGACAATCCACCAAACCAAGCTAGCTGTACTTGGTTATTACGAAATGCTGTAATCGCTGCGCTATAGCTCTTAACAGGGATATAACTTACTTCAATCTGAAGCGTTTTTTCAAGGTAGGTCGCTACTTTATCAAAGCGTTGTTGCAAGCGCGTTTGGTCTTGATCAGGAATAGCTGTGAAGGTAAATGTTCTTGAATGAGCGTTGTTAACTGAGAAACTTAAAAGAATAAAACAAATGGAAAGCAGGGCTCGCCTTAAAATAAAAGGTGTCATTTTTTATGCCTTAACTGTTCAATAGAGTTAAAATAGTCGGGATCTCCGACGACAGATTTTTTTCAAAAAGTTATTTTTGAAATTCGTAGTTATTAG